>NZ_JBFBBK010000024.1:0-146835 GCF_040682635.1 Streptomyces sp. NPDC051133 | reverse complement strand
GGGCCTGCAGGTCGCCGAGCGCGGGGGCGGGCGGGGCGCCCGGGGTCGAGGGGTGCGGGGCGCCGGGGGCCGGAGCGGTCGGGTCACCGAGAGCGGGGGCGGGCGGGGCGCCCAGAGCCGGGGCCTGCGGGTCGCCGGGGGTCGGGAGGTGCGGGGCGCCGGGCGCCGGGGCGTGTGGAGCTCCGAGAGCGGGGGCCTGTGCCGGGGCATGCGGGTCGCCGAGAACGGGGACGTGTGCGTCGCCGAGGGCCGGGGCGGGGGCCCCGGCGGGGGCCGTGCCGTGAGCCGTCGGGTGCTGTACCGGGGGTGCGGGGGCCCAGGGGCCCGGTTCGCCGTAGGGCGGGGTGCCGTAGGGATCCGGGTCGTGCAGCGGCTTGGGCCGCTCCTCGGACCCGGTCGGCGCGGGGCCCTCGGCCGTGGGCTCGGTGGCGGCCTCTTCCGGTGCCGGAACCCGCGCCGGCTCGGCCAGCTCGAAGTCACCGGCCACTGCGGCCCCGGCCCGCTCCCCGGGCCGCGGTGCGGTCGCCGGACGGGGCAGCTCGAAGTCCGCTCCGGTACCACCGCCGGCGACCTCGTCGGCCGGCCTCACCCCCGCCGCTCCCTCCGGTCCTTCCACCGACGGGACACGGTTCCCCTCGTTCATGCTCTCCCCACGGCTGCGCGTGACCGCACGCTTCGGCGGCGGCCACGGAATCTCGACTGCGCGCCCGGGTCATCGCCACGGGCGCGGCGCTCACCGGATTCAACCAGGTTCGCGGGCCGTGGTGCAGGGGTCGGTCAGGGCCGGTCAGGGCGCCTGGTGCGGTGTCGCGGGGGACGCCGAGGGAGCGGGGGAGGTGTGGGGGACGGGGACGGGCAGCAGACCGGAGCCGGTGACTTTGGAGGCCATGGACCAGTCGGCGAGCGGGAAGGCCACCATGTGATCCAGGGGGCGTATCAACGGGGAGACGGCGGCGGCACCGGCCAGCACGGGCGCGGTCAGGCTGCGGACGGCATCGATCGGGGCCTGTCCGGCGTCGGGGGCCGGCAGGCCGGGCACCATCGGCGCGGACATGAAGGTCGGCGCGGCCGTGCTCTGCCCGAACTGGGTGCCGCCCTGCGCGAGCAGCGGTCCCACCGGGCGGCGACGCTGGGTCTCGGGCGTGGCGGCGCCCGCGCCGGAACCGGTGCCGGTGCCCGCCGAGCGGGTCGGAACGATGTTGTTGCCCGTGCCGGAGCCACTGCGGGCGTCGGCGGTCACGTCACCGGGGATGGCGGTGGTCACGCCGCCGAGGGCGACCGCGGCCAGCGACACCGCGCCGGCGGCGGCGACCGCGAACCGCAGTCCGCGCGAGGCGGAGCGGCCCTCGTCCGGACGGCCGACGGGATGGATGCGGAAACCGCGCTCCTCGTGCACGGGCGTGTGCTGCGGGCCGGCGGGGACGTAGCCGAACGCGAAGCGCTCGCCCCGCCTCATCCCGAAGACGCCGGAGGTCCCGGAGGTCCCGGCATCGGGGTCGCGCCCGAAGAGTCCGCCGCCGCCCATGTCGCCTCCGCCGGGGAGGCCCTGGAGGCGGGCCAGGAGGCTCGCCGACGGCGGGGGCGGGGCCGCCTCCGCGAACACGTTCTTCAGCGCGCGCTGGGCCTCCGCCTCCGCCCTGCACCGGGCACAGGTGGCCAGGTGCGCGAGGACCCGCTCACGCGTCTCATGACCGAGCTCTCCGTCCACCAGGGCGGAGAGGCGGTCTCCCAGGTGCTGCTCTGCGAGGTGCGGCTCCTCGACAGGTTTCGGCCGAGATCCACTCACGCGGTCGCGCCCCCTCCCCCCAGAGCAGGGACACGGGTCAGGAAGGAACGGCGCTCGGCCGCCCGGGCTTCCGGAGAGCGGTGCGCGAGGGCCTTGCGGAGCTGGGAGCGGCCGCGGTGGATACGGGAGCGGACCGTGCCGAGCTTCACGCCGAGGGTCGCGGCGATCTCCTCGTAGGACAGCCCCTCGATGTCGCACAGGACGACGGCGGCCCGGAACTCGGGCGCGAGCGTGTCGAGGGCCTGCTGGACGTCGGCGTCGAAGTGGGCGTCGTTGAAGAGCTGTTGCGGGGTGGGCTCGCGGCTGGCCAGGCGCTCGGCCGCGTCCTCGCCGAGGGCGTCGAAGCGGATGCGCTGCTTGCGCCGGACCATGTCCAGGAAGAGGTTCGTGGTGATGCGGTGCAGCCAGCCCTCGAAGGTGCCCGGCGAATACGTCGACAGGGAGCGGAAGACGCGCACGAAGACCTCCTGGGTGAGGTCCTCGGCGTCGTGCTGATTGCCCGTCAGCCGGTAGGCGAGCCGGTAGACCCGGCCGCTGTGCATGCTGACGATCTCCTCCCACGTGGGCGGAGTCCACGCCTGCCCGTCCGCGTCGGTGGAGAAGGTCGCGGTCTGGGCCTCGCCTGCGGCGAAACCGGCGTGGTGGTCAGCAGCGGTGTCGGTCACGGATTTCGGCCTGCCCGCCGACCCGAGGAAGCGCCGCAGCACTCCACTCCGGTCCCCAGGCGCGGCCGCACCTCCCCTGTCGGCTCTGGTGGTGTCCAGTGGAGCCCCTACCATAGCCACCTCGCCCGTTAGCTCCGGATAAGCGGTTTTACGAGAATTTGATACTCGCTGATACGGCTCATCCGGCTGCGTCAGCAGTTGCTCGGCGCCCTGATCCACCTGTTACCCCCCGTCGCGTCGCCGGCCGCCGTCTCATCCTTATTAACGCCCGGTCCCATCTGCGGGTTCCCGACGCCAACGGATACAGTCACGCCCAGACAACCATGGGGACAGGAGAGGGTCATTAGCGGCAACCGGCAGACGAGCTGGGCGTTCTCCGACGCCTTTGTCGCCGAGGACGAGGCGCTGCGCTGGGCCCGCGACCGGGCCCGCGAGGCAGGGCTGCGCTCGGTGTCGCCCGGCGCCGGCGCCGCGCTGCGACTGCTCGCCGCCTCCGTGGACGCGAAGGCGGTGGCGGAGATCGGCACGGGCTGCGGGGTGTCCGGGATCCATCTGCTGCACGGCATGCGCCCCGACGGGGTGCTCACCACGGTCGACTCGGAGCCCGATCACCAGCAGTTCGCCCGGCAGGCCTTCCGCGCCTGCGGCTTCGCCAGCAACCGGGCCCGGTTCATCCCGGGCCGCGCGCTCGACGTGCTCCCCCGGCTCGCGGACGCCGGTTACGACCTCGTCTTCTGCGACGGGGACCGGCTGGAGTACCTGGACTATCTCGCTGAATCGTTGCGTCTGCTCCGGCCCGGCGGCCTGGTGGTCTTCGAGGGCGTCTTCGCCAACGGCCGTACGGTCGACTCGGGACCGCAGCCGACGGAGGTGCTGAAACTGCGGGAGCTGCTGCGCGCGGTGCGGGAGAGCCAGGAGCTGGTCACGTCGCTGCTGCCGGTGGGCGACGGGCTGCTCTGCGCCGTCAAGCGCTGAGCGGGCGGCCGCCGATGCCCCTGAACGCGGCTGCCCCGGCACCGCGTACGATGCCGGGGCAGCCACAAGGGCAAGATCGCTGGGGCGTCAGACGACGACCTTCTTGAGGGCGTCGCCGAGCGCCTCGGCCTCGTCAGGGGTCAGCTCGACGACGAGTCGACCGCCGCCTTCGAGCGGAACGCGCATGACGATGCCCCGCCCCTCCTTGGTCACCTCGAGCGGGCCATCACCCGTCCGCGGCTTCATGGCCGCCATGCTCGTTCCCCTTCCTGAAACCAGCTCATCGTCTGCCGAGGGCCCCGGGAGGGCACCCGCGGTCCGGAGCGGACACACGACACCGGCATCGAACACATTGCTTCCCAGCCATTATCCCGCATGGCAGGACCCGATGACCAACATCGGTTGGCATCGCTTGGGCAACGCGCGCGAGCAAAACCACCCAATTCGGGGATGCGGCTGCGATACTTCGCCGCCGCACGGACATCCGCCGGCCGGCTCCGCTCCGGATTTCTTTGACGCAGGTCACACGTCGGGTCCGGCCCCTGGACGGCGATCTCCGCCATGCTGTCCTCAGACAGGGACGTACTGAGCGGTACGTCACCAGCCGCCGACCGGAGGGGATACGCCATGGCCGACACCGTGCTCTACGAGGTGAGCGACGGACTCGCGACGATCACGCTGAACCGCCCCGAGGCGATGAACGCGCTGAACATCGCGACCAAGGTCGCCCTCCGGGAGGCGGCCGAATCGGCGGCCGGGGACGCGGCCGTACGGGCGATCCTGCTGACCGCCGCCGGGGACCGGGCGTTCTGCGTGGGCCAGGACCTCAAGGAGCACATCGGGCTGCTCGCGTCGGACCGGGAGACCGGCTCCGGGCAGACGATGAGCACGGTCAAGGAGCACTACAACCCGATCGTGCGGGCCCTCGCCGGGGCGCCGAAGCCGGTGGTCGCCGCGGTGAACGGCGTGGCGGCCGGCGCCGGCTTCGGGTTCGCGCTCGCCGCGGACTACCGGGTGGTCGCCGACACGGCCGCGTTCAACACGTCCTTCGCGGGCGTGGCCCTGACCGCCGACTCGGGGATCTCCTGGACCCTGCCCCGGGTGATCGGCCCGAGCCGCGCCGCCGACCTGCTGCTGTTCCCGCGCAGCATCAGCGCCCAGGACGCCCTGGAGCTGGGCATCGCCAACCGGGTGGTGCCCTCCGCCGAGCTGCGCGGCGAGGCCGAGCAGGTGGCGCGGGCGCTGGCCGAGGGGCCGACGGTGGCGTACGCGGCGCTCAAGGAGGCCGTCGCCTACGGCCTGACGCACTCCCTCACCGAGACCCTGGAGAAGGAGGACGAACTCCAGGCGCGGGCGGGGCGGTCCGAGGACCACGCGATCGCCGTGCAGGCCTTCGTGAACAAGGAGAGGCCCAAGTACCTCGGCCGCTGAGCGCTGCCGATGAGCGCTGCCGGTGAGCGCTAGCGGGCGGGCGGGCTGGTACGGCTCACACAGGTCTCCAGGTGGTCGTCGACCAACCCGCACGCCTGCATCAGCGCGTACGCCGTCGTGGGGCCCACGAATTTCAGGCCCCGCTGCTTCAGGGCCTTGGACAGGGCCGTGGACTCCGGGGTGACCGCCGGGACGTCGGCGAGGGTCCGCGGAACCGGCCGGTGGGCCGGGTCCGGGGCGTGGGACCAGATCAGCTCGTCCAGCTCGCCCTCCGCCCAGCCGGCGAGTGCGCGCGCGTTGGCGAGCGTCGCGTCGATCTTGGCGCGGTTGCGGATGATGCCCGGGTCGGCCAGCAGGCGCACGCGGTCCTCGTCGGTGAAGGCGGCGACCTTCTCGATGTGGAAGCCGGCGAAGGCCGCGCGGAAGCCGGGGCGGCGGCGCAGGATCGTGATCCAGGACAGGCCCGACTGGAAGGCCTCCAGGCTGATCCGCTCGAAGAGGGCGTCGTCGCCGTGGACCGGGCGGCCCCACTCCTCGTCGTGGTACGTCACGTAGTCCTCGGTGGACAGGGCCCAGGGGCAGCGCAGGGCGCCGTCGGGCCCGGCGAGGGCTGCGCCGGCCGTCACCGCTGCTCTCCTTCCGCGGGCCGCTCCTGCCGGGCGTGCGCGGCGGCTCTGGCACCGGCCAGGGCGGACTCCAGGTCGGTGATCCGGGCGTCCCGCTCGGCGAGTTCGGCGCCGAGGCGGCCCAGGGCGTCGTCGACGTCGGCCATGCGGTAGCCGCGCGGGGCGACCGGGAAGCGCAGGCCGTCCACGTCGGCTCGGCCCACCGGGCGGTCCGCGGGCAGCGGATCCTGCAGCCGCTCGGGCGCCGCCTCGGGCAGCGGGCCGCTTTCGCCGCCCCCCACCACGGCGAGAGTCACCGCGGCGACCACGACGGCCAGCGCGACGACCAGGAACAAGAACATCACCATCGCCTTAGGGTCCCCACGCTCGATACCGGACGCTGTGCCGGAAGCTGAAACTGTCAGGCTCCGATCGTGCCATGCGACTCTGCCAGTTAGGGTCACAGGCGGCCGTACTGCGGGATGTACTAGGAGAGGTCACAGCGGATGCTCAGGCTGGGCAAGCGGGAATTCGGGCCGCACGAGCCGGTGATCATGGCGATCGTGAACCGGACCCCGGACTCCTTCTACGACCGGGGGGCCACCTTCCGAGACGAGCCGGCTCTGGCGCGCGTGGAGCAGGCGGTGGCCGAGGGCGCCGCGATCGTCGACATCGGCGGGGTGAAGGCCGGCCCGGGCGAGGACGTCTCGGCCGCCGAGGAGGCGCGGCGGACGGTCGGTTTCGTGGCCGAAGTACGGCGGCGCTTCCCGGACGTGATCATCAGCGTGGACACCTGGCGGGCCGAGGTCGGCGAGGCGGTGTGCGAGGCGGGCGCGGATCTGCTGAACGACGCGTGGGGCGGCGTCGACCCCGGACTCGCCGAGGTCGCGGCGCGGTACGAGGTGGGACTCGTGTGCACGCACGCGGGCGGTGCCCAGCCGCGCACCCGCCCGCACCGGGTGACGTACGACGACGTCATGGCCGACATCCTGGACGTGACCCTGGGGCTGGCGGAGCGGGCGGTGTCGCTCGGGGTGCCGCGTGAGTCGGTGCTGATCGATCCCGGGCACGACTTCGGGAAGAACACGCGGCACAGCCTGGAGGCGACGAGGCGGCTGGACGAGATGGTCGCCACGGGATGGCCGGTGCTGGTGTCGCTGTCCAACAAGGACTTCGTCGGGGAGACGCTGGACCGGCCGGTGAAGGAACGGCTGATCGGTACGCTGGCGACGACCGCGGTGTCCGCGTGGCTGGGTGCGCAGGTGTACCGGGTGCACGAGGTCGCCGAGACCCGGCAGGTGCTGGAGATGGTGGCGTCGATCGCCGGGCACCGGGCCCCCGCGGTGGCCCGGCGGGGTCTGGCCTGAGCGTCCAGGGGGCGCGGCCCCCTGGACACCCCCTTGGCCCTAGCGGCCCGCCTCCTTCGACACCAGGGCCACCGCCTCCTCCACCTCGTCCGTGACGTGGAACAGGAGCAGGTCCTTCTCCGCCGCCTTGCCCTGGCCCACCACGGTGTCCTTCAGCCAGGACACCAGGCCGCCCCAGTACTCGGTACCGAAGAGGACGATCGGGAAGCGGGTGACCTTCTGGGTCTGGACCAGGGTCAGGGCCTCGAAGAGTTCGTCGAGGGTGCCGAGGCCGCCGGGCAGCACGACGAAGCCCTGCGCGTACTTCACGAACATCATCTTGCGGACGAAGAAATAACGGAAGTTCAGCCCGATGTCGACATAGGGGTTCAGCCCCTGCTCGAAGGGAAGTTCGATGCCGAGGCCGACCGAGGTGCCGCCCGCCTCGCTCGCGCCCTTGTTGGCCGCCTCCATCGAGCCCGGCCCGCCACCGGTGATCACGGCCCAGCCCGCCTGCACGAGCCCCCGCCCGAGCCGCACGCCCTGGTCGTACTCGGCCGAGTCGACCGGCGTCCGCGCGGAGCCGAACACGCTGATGGCGGGCGGCAGTTCGGCCAGGGTGCCGAAGCCCTCGATGAACTCCGACTGGATGCGCAGGACCCGCCAGGGGTCGGTGTGGACCCAGTCCGAGGGCGCCCGCTCGTCCAGCAGCCGCTGGTCGGTCGTGCTGGGTGTCACCTGGGACCGCCGTCGCAGGACCGGTCCGAGCCGCTGCTCGTCCGGCGGCTGCTTCTTCCCCTCGGGGTTGCCGGTAGGCATGTGCGCTCCCTCCGCTTGCCGGTAGTTCGATCTCAGACTAGATCCACGCGGGTTACGGAGGGGGGACATGCGCATGTCCGGTATGCGTGCGCCGCACCTTTCCGCTACGCGGTGAGCCAGCTGCGCAGGCGCTCCTCGCCCGCGAGGATCTTGGCCGTCTCCACGCGCTCGTCCCGCTTGTGGGCCAAGTGCGGGTTGCCCGGGCCGTAGTTGACGGCCGGGATGCCGAGCGACGAGAAACGGGAGACGTCCGTCCAGCCGTACTTCGGCATCGGGGTGCCGCCCACCGCCTCGATGAAGGCCGCGGCGGCCGGGTGGGACAGGCCGGGCAGCGCGCCGGGGCTGTGGTCGTCGACCACGAACTCCGCCACCCCGCAGTCCGCGAACACCTCGCGGACGTGCGCGACGGCCTCCTCCTCGCTGCGGTCGGGGGCGTACCGGAAGTTCACCGTGACGACGCACTCGTCGGGGATCACGTTGCCCGCGACCCCGCCGCTGACGCCGACCGCGTTCAGGCCCTCGCGGTACTCCAGGCCGTCGATGACCGGCCACCGGGGCTCGTAGGAGGCCAGGCGGGCCAGGATCGGGGCCGCCGCGTGGATGGCGTTGGAGCCCATCCAGCCGCGCGCCGAGTGCGCCCGCTCGCCCGTGGTCCTCAGCAGTACCCGCAGGGTGCCCTGGCAGCCGCCCTCGACCTGGCCGTCGGAGGGTTCCAGCAGGACGGCGAAGTCGCCCGCCAGCCACTCCGGGTGGGCCTCGGCCACGTGCTTGAGGCCGTTGAGCTCGGCGGCGACCTCCTCGTTGTCGTAGAAGACGAAGGTCAGGTCGCGGTTGGGGGCGGGGACCGTGGCCGCGATCCGCAGCTGCACCGCCACGCCCGCCTTCATGTCGCAGGTGCCGCAGCCCCAGAGCACGCCGTCCTCGTCGAGGCGGGAGGGGACGTTGCCCGCGATCGGGACGGTGTCGATGTGGCCGGCCAGGATCACGCGCTCGGCGCGGCCCAGGTTCGTGCGGGCGATCACGTTGTTGCCGTGGCGGTCCACCGTCAGGTGCGGCAGGGCGCGCAGGGCGGCCTCGACCGCGTCCGCGAGCGGCTTCTCGGTGCCGCTCTCGGAGGGGAAGTCCACCAGCCGCGCGGTGAGCGCGGCGGCGTCGAGCGTGAGGTCAAGCGAGGTGTCGGCCATGGCCACGACCCTAGCGCGCCGCCTGCCGGGGCGGCCTCGCCGTCCGCGCGGGCCGCCCGCCGCGCCGTGCGGACCCCCGGTGAGGGGTCTCGCGGCCTCCAGTACCTTGTACGCGTGCCAGAGCCGTCCCCCACCCGTCCCAAGCGTCGCGGCCGTCTTTTCCGTTTCGCGGCCGCCCTGTTGGTCCTGTGCGGTGTCGCCGCGTATCTCGTGGTGCAGTACGTCACCGGAGGCGGTGGTGCGCGCGGCTGCAAGGTGGTCCCGGCATCGGGCGCCGGGGCGTCGTACGAGTTCACGCCGGAGCAGGCGGCGAACGCGGCGACGATCGCCGCCGTCGGCACCGGGCGCGGGATGCCCGAGCGCGCCGTGACGATCGCGCTCGCGACCGCGCTGCAGGAGTCGGGGCTGCGCAACATCGAGCACGGCGACCGGGATTCGCTGGGCCTGTTCCAGCAGCGGCCCTCCCAGGGGTGGGGCAGCGAGCAGCAGATCATGGACCCGGCCTACGCGGCGGGCATCTTCTACGCGCACCTCGCCAAGGTGCAGGGCTACACCGACCTGCCGCTGACGGTGGCCGCGCAGCGGGTGCAGCGCAGCGGCTATCCGGAGGCGTACGCCAAGCACGAGCCGGACGCCACGCTGCTGGCGGCGGCGCTGACCGGGCGGGCGGCGGCCACGCTGACCTGCGACGGCCGGCCGGACGCCGGGACGTCGGCGACGGGGCCGGACGCGGTACGGGCCGCGCTGGTACGGGACTTCGGGCGGGACGCGCTGCAGGAGACCGGTGCGGAGGTGGGCGGGACGCCCGTGCCGTCGCCGTCCCCCTCGCCGAGCGTGACCGCGACCGCGCACGGACGGACGGTGACCGTTCCGGTGCCCGAGGGCGCCAGGCGGGACGCGACCGGGCGCGGGGAGCGGGAGCGGGGGTGGCAGCTGGCGCAGTGGGCCGTCGCCAACTCCTCCACGCTGCACATCCAGCGGGTGTCGTACGCGGGGCGGGAGTGGGCCGCCGGGAGCAGCGACAGCCGGTGGAAGCCGGCCGGCGGGCAGGGGGCCGCCGGGCAGGCGGCCGCCGGTGCGCGGACGTCCGTGGGGTCCGTCCGGATCGTGACCGGACAGTAGTACGGGGGATCACTCCGGCGGGTTGTGCGGTGCCGGGCCGCCCCGCCGTCCGGGCGACTTCGGGGCCCGGTTCGCAAACCCTTGGAAATTCAGGGCCGTAAGGATTCTGCGGGATTCCCCGTCGACGTTCTTTGCCCGTTTTTATCCACACCTGATAATGCGATGCGTTATCCATTCTTTACCTGGGGCGTCCGCAACCTTCGCGGGCTTCGAGCGGTAGTCACGGCGTCCGAGCCCGGAGACGGGCCCGGACGCAATCACCGACACATCACGTTCTCCCGTCGAATGGAGCATCATGTCCCTCCCTCTGACCCGCCGGATCGCCCGTGCCGCGCTGCTCGTCGCAGCGGGAGCGGCAGCCGGGGTCGGTGCGGCCGGCTCCGCCGGTGCGGCCACGAACCTGCCGGCGGCGACCCCGAACCTGGGTGGTCTGACCGCCCTGGACGGGGCGCACGTCGGCAACACGGTCGACGGTGCCGCGCAGAACGTCACCTCGCTCGCGGGCAACGCGGGCGGCAAGGCGGTCAACCAGGCGGTGCCGGCCGCGGGCAAGACCGGCGGCGCCGCCGTGAAGAAGACGGCGCCGATGGCGCAGAAGGCCGCGGGGGACGCGGCCGGGGCGGCGGGAGGTGTCCTCGGGGACACCGCGTCCACCGCGACGAAGGGCGGCCTGCCGAACCTGCCGGTGCCGGGCGGCCTGCCGCTCGGCGGCTGAGGTTCCGCGGCCGCTGAGCCGGGCCGACGGGGTCCAGGGTTCTCCCTGGGCCCCGTTCGCCGTCGTGGGGCGGGGTCAGGGGGTCAGGCGGGCGACCGCCGCCCGCACCCTCTCGTCCGTCGCCGTCAGGGCCACGCGGACGAAGGTCCGGCCCGCCTCGCCGTAGAAGTCGCCCGGGGCCACCAGGATGCCCAGGTCGGCCAGGTGGGCGACCGTGGTCCAGCAGGACTCGTCGCGGGTGGCCCAGAGGTAGAGGCTGGCCTCGCTGTGCTCGATGCGGAAGCCGTGGGCGAGCAGGGCCGTCCGGAGTGCCTCGCGGCGGGCCGCGTAGCGCTCGCGCTGCTCGTGCACGTGGACGTCGTCGCCGAGGGCCGCCACCACCGCCGCCTGGGTCGGCGCGGAGGTCATCATGCCGCCGTGCTTGCGGATCTCCAGGAGCGGGCCGAGGACGGCCGGGTCGCCGGCGACGAAGGCCGCGCGGTAGCCCGCCAGGTTCGAGCGCTTGGAGAGCGAGTGCACGGCCAGGATGCCGTCGTAGGAGCCGCCGTTGACGTCCGGGTGCAGGACCGAGACCGGGTCGGCCTCCCAGCCCAGCTCCAGGTAGCACTCGTCGGAGACCAGCAGGACGCCGTGCTCCCGGGCCCAGGCGACGATCTCGGTCAGGTCCCGCTTCGGGACGACCTTGCCGGTGGGGTTCGACGGGGAGTTCAGCCAGAGCAGCTTCAGGCCGGCGGGGTCCAGCTCGCGCGGGTCGTCGTAGGCCACGTAATCGGCGCGGGCCAGGCGGGCGCCGACCTCGTAGGTCGGGTAGGCCAGGCGCGGGTAGGCCACCTTGTCGCCGGGGCCGAGGCCCAGCTGGGTCGGCAGCCAGGCCACCAGTTCCTTGGAGCCGACGACCGGCAGGACGTGGCGGTGGGTGACCTCGCGGGCGCCCAGGCGGCGCTCCAGCCAGCCGGTGATCGCGTCACGCAGTGCGGGGGTGCCCCAGACCGTCGGATATCCCGGCGAGTCGGCCGCGTCGATCAGGGCCTTCTGGATCAGTTCGGGAACCGGGTCGACGGGCGTGCCGACGGAGAGGTCGACGATCCCGTCGGGGTGCGCGGCGGCCGTCTTCTTGTACGGCTCCAGCTTGTCCCAGGGGAAGGTGGGGAGCCGGTCGGAGACTGCGGACACGGGAATCAGGCTCACTTTCGTACGGTGCGGCAAACGCCTCGGTCCCGTGCGGCGGTGATCGGGGTGATCGGGCCGTACGGGACCGAGGCGGCGGCGGTTGCCGGCGGCCGCTTGGCGCTTAGACGGTCACTCGCCCTGCGGCGGCAGCGCGGCGACGAACGGGTGGTCGCGCTCGATCAGCCCCAGCTTGCTGGCGCCGCCGGGCGAGCCCAGCTCGTCGAAGAACTCGACGTTCGCCTTGTAGTAGTCCTTCCACTCCTCCGGAGTGTCGTCCTCGTAGAAGATCGCCTCGACCGGGCAGACCGGCTCACAGGCACCACAGTCGACGCATTCGTCCGGGTGGATGTACAAGGACCGCTGGCCCTCGTAGATGCAGTCGACCGGGCACTCCTCGATGCACGCCTTGTCCTTCACGTCGACACAAGGCTGCGCGATGACGTAGGTCACGCTGTCGTTCCTCCTCGATAGGGCGCTGGCGGGCCTCCTCAGGCTCCGCCGCCTGGCGCGCGGGAGCGCGGCGTCGTCGATGCCCGCCCCTAGTATCTCCGTTCCGGAGCATGATCCGAACAGGAGGGGTGAACTGACCAGTGGAAATCTCGGCGACAGGACGCCTTGAAGTCCGAATCACCCCTGCTGACGTGGGGAAACGGGTGTCGGTACGACGCTTGGGCGACGCGACGGCGGCGCCGGAGAAGTTCACCGACACGGTGGGTGTTCTCACATCATGGGATGATGGCGTGCTCATGATCACACGACGGGACGGGCGGAGTGTCCGCATCCCGGAATCCGCGCTGGTCGCGGGGAAGGTCGTACCCGCCGCGCCGGCACGTCGCCGGGGACCGGCCGCGTCCTATGCGGAGCTGGCCCGGATCGTCTCGCGCGGGTGGCGGCCGGTCGAGAGCGAGTCGCTCGGGGAGTGGGAGCTGCGGGCGGCCGGCGGGTTCACGCGGCGGGCGAACAGCGTGCTGCCGCTCGGCGAGCCCGGCCTTCCGCTCGACGCGGCCCTGGCGGCCGTACGACGCTGGTACGGCGAGCGTGGCCTGCCCGCGTACGTCCAGACCGCCACCGGCGCCGAGGGCACGCAGGAACTGCTGTGTGCGGAGCTGGAGCGGCGGGGCTGGGTGCGGGAGGTGACCGCCGAGCTGTGGACCGGTGCGCTGGCGCCGGTCGCGGACCGGGCCGAGGGCGCGGGGGTGGTCCTGACCCGGGAGGCGGACGAGGCGTGGCTCGCCCGGTATCAGCGCAAGGGGGTGAGCGAGGTGGCCCTGCGGGTGCTCGGCGGTGGGCCGTCCGTGTGGTTCGCGACCGTGCCCGGTGCGCCGGGCGAGCCGCCCGCGGCGATCGGGCGGTGTGTCGTGGACGGCCGCTGGGCCGGCTTCGCCGCCGTCGAGGTGTCCCCCGGCCGGCGCCGCGAGGGGCTCGCCACCGAGGTGATGGCCGCACTGGCGCGGCGCGCGCTGGACGAGGGCGCGTCGGCCGGCTGGCTGCAGGTCGAGACGGACAACGAGGGCGCCCGTTCGCTCTACAACGCGCTGGGCTTCACCCCCCACCACGCCTACCACCACTACCGGGCCCCCCGGGCCCCGGAGGCCCCGGCCCCGGCCGGCGAGCCGCGGCAGGCGCAGGAGGCGGCCGACCACACGGCTGGCCACCCGCACCCGGCACCGGACGACCGCCCGGCCGGTCACCCGCACCCGTCGCCGGCCGTCCCGGACGACGGCCCGCACCCCGCCCCGCCGAGCCACCCACACGCCTCACCGGATGCGGCCACCGGCGACCGCCCCCAGCCCGAGGGCCCGTCGAGCCACCCGCACCCGTCACCGACAGCCACCCACGACCGCCCGCACCACGAGAACCCGCCGGGCCACGCCCACCCGGCACCGGATGCGGCCGGCACCGCGCGGCCCGAGAACCGGCCTACCCGCCCACATCCATCACGCGGGGCGCATTCCGTCTGTGCCGGTGTGTCGTAGGAATCATCTTGGAAGGGCATGAGCCTCGCATGCGTCACCCGAAGCTGCCGCCGCCGTATCCGCCGCCGCCGGACCGGGCCGCCGAGCTGCGCCGCCGGTTCGGGGAGGAGGCGCGGTCCGAGCGGCCGGACCTGTCGGCGCTGTGTCTGCTGATCGGCGCCGAGGGGGACGGCTCGCTGGACGAGTCCGGCATGGACGCGGCCCAGGCGGAGCTGGACCGGCTGGCGGGCGAGCTGCCGTACCGGCCGGGTGGGCCGGCTGCCTGGGCGGAGGCCGTACGGCGGCTGCTGGGCGGCCGGTACGGGTTCCACGGCACGCCGGGCGACTACCAGCGCCTGGAGTCCTCCCTGCTGCACGAGGTGCTGCGCCGGCGGCGCGGGCTGCCGATCCTGCTGTCGGTGGTGTGGCTGGAGGTCGCGCGCCGGGCGGGGGCCCCGGTGTACGGGGTCGCGTTGCCGGGCCACTTCGTGGTCGGGTTCGGCGCGCCCGGGGAGCAGGTGCTGGTCGACCCCTTCGGCGAAGGGCGGGTGCTGACGGGGACAGACGCCGAGCTGCTGGTGGCGGGCGCGACCGGGGCGCCGCTGGACGCCTCGATGCTGGAGCCCGCCGCGCCGCTGGAGGTCGTCCAGCGGATCCTGAACAACGTCCGGGCGTGGGCCACCGCACGGCCCGAGCGGTCGGACGTCGCGCTGTGGGCCGTGGAGCTGGCGCTGCTGGTGCCCTCGCACCCGGCGCGGCTGCGCTACGAGCGCGGACAACTGATGGTGCAGCGCGGGGACTTCACCGCGGGCGCCACGGAACTGGAAGCCTACGCCGACCTGATCGAGGTCGTCGACGAGCCGGCCGCCCGCAAGGTGCGCGAGCAGGCGCACACGGCGCGGGCCATGCTCAACTGACCCGTCACAGCCAGCCCTTCTCCCGCGCGGTCCGCACCGCCTCGGCCCTGTTGCGCACCGCCAGCTTCTGGATGGCCGTGGAGAGGTAGTTGCGGACCGTGCCCTGGGAGAGGTTGAGGGTCTGGGCCAGTTCGGCGTTGGTGGCGCCGTCGGCCGCCGCCCGGAGCACCTCGCGTTCGCGTTCGGTGAGGGGGTTGGCGCCCTCGGCGAGCGCGGCGGCGGCCAGGGTGGGGTCGATGACCCGCTCGCCGTCCAGCACCTTGCGGACCGCCGCGGCGAGCTGGGCGGCCGGCGCGTCCTTGACGAGGAAGGCGTCGGCGCCCGCCTCCATGGCGCTGCGCAGATAGCCGGGGCGGCCGAAGGTGGTGAGGACGACCAGCTTGACCTGCGGAAACTCCCGGTGGACCCGGGCGGCGGCCTCGATGCCGGTGCAGCCGGGCATCTCGATGTCGAGCAGCGCCACGTCCACGCCGTGCGCGCCGACGGCCGCGAGCACCTCGTCGCCGCGGGCGACCTGCGCGACGACCTCGATGTCGTCCTCCAGGCCGAGCAGCGCGGCCAGCGCCTCGCGGACCATCGACTGGTCCTCGGCCAGCAGGACCTTGATCGTGCTCGTCATGCCCCGGATCCTACGTCCCCCGAGGGGGCCGTGGGCACGCGGGCGACCAGCCTGAATCCGTGCTTGACCCGGCCCGCCTCCAGGGTGCCGCCGGCCTTCTCCAGGCGCTCCGTCAGACCCGTCAGACCGTTGCCGGGGCCCTTGCCCGAGCCGCCCGATCCGTTGTCCTCGACGGACAGTTCGAGGACCGGCCCGTCCAGGGTCTGGCGGCGTTCCAGCCGTACGGCGCACCGGTCGGCGCCGCTGTGCCGGACCACGTTGGTGACCGCCTCGCGCAGCGCCCAGGCGAGCGCGGACTCGGCCTCCTCCGCGACACCGGCCAGATCGGGTTCGGCTGGCACCTCGGCGGTGACGCCCGCGGCGGTCAGGGCGACCTGGGTGCCGGCGATCTCCACGGCGATCCGGGGGCGCCGGTAGCCGGTGACGGCCTCCCGGACGTCGACCAGCGCCTGGCGGCTGACCTGCTCGATGTCGGCGACCTGCTGGGCGGCCTTCTCCGGGTGGCCGGGCAGCATGCGGCCGGCCAGCTCGCTCTTGAGGGTGATCAGGGAGAGGGAGTGGCCGAGCAGGTCGTGCAGGTCGCGGGCGAGCCGCAGCCGCTCCTCGTTGGCGGCCAGCTCGGCGACGGTGGCCCGCGCCTTGCGCAACTCCACGGTGGTGCTGATGAGTTGGCCGACGCCGACCATCGCGAAGCCGATCAGCGGGACGAGCAGCAGGGTCTCGTCCGGCTTCTCGTGCCAGCGCAGTCCGACGAGGTACATCGCCACGGTCGCCGCGGGGATCGCCGCGAACGCGGCCCGGACCGGCAGGGTCGCCCCGCAGGCGACCGACAGATAGACGAACAGGCCGATCCATGCGGCGCCGAGCGTGTACGTCAGCAGGGGGGCGAGGACCACGAGGACCGCGAGCAGCGAGACGACGACGCGTGGTGACCAGGGGCGCCCGATGTTCCGGAAGACCAGCGTCAGGTAGGCGGTGACGAACGCGGCCAGGCCGATCGCACCGCCGGCCGTGGCGCCCGTGGTGTGGCGGCCGGACACCAGGTCCTTGACCGGGGAGCTGAGGAAGATCAGCCAGACGCCGATCCACAGCACCTTGACCATCAGCTCGCGCCGGTTGCGGGGGCCCTGTCCGATCCGGACCTGGTGCTCCGGCCGCGCCGCACCGGTCCGCGGGTCTTCCGTCATCGTGCTCACGCCTTCAGCGTGTCCTTCCGGTACAGCCAGGCCGCGCCGCCCGCGAACAGGACGAAGTAGACGGCGAGGACGGCGACGTCCGTCGCGCTCGGGGCCTGGCTCTGCTCGATCGCCCGTCCCAGTGCAGCGTACGCGTGCGTGGGCAGCCACTTGGCGATGTCCTGGAGGAACTGCGGGAAGGTGGTCGAGGGCATCCACAGGCCGCCGAGGATCGACAGGCCGAAGTAGACGATCATCGTGATCGGGCGGACCGCGTCACCGGAGGCGAGGTAGCCGAGGGCGACCCCGAGCGCGGCGAAGACGAGGCTGCCGGCCCAGATGACCCCGGTGAGGGCGAGCCACTGCCAGGCGTCCAGGTGGACGTGCTTGAGCGCGGCGGCGGCGACGAACACCACGATGATGGACGGCAGGCTCACCACGGCGGCGCTGGCGGTCTTGGCGAGGACGTAGCCGCGCCCGGGCAGGGTGGTCAGCCGCAGCTGCCGTACCCAGCCGTTCTCGCGCTCCTTGGCGATGCGCTCGCTGTTGCCCATCAGGACGGCGGTCAGGGCGCCGAAGGAGGCCATGGAGACCATCAGGTAGGTGGCGACGGTCAGCCCGGTGTCGTCGACCTTGTCACCGGAGCCGGAGCTGCTGGAGAAGATCAGGAAGAGGATCGCGGGGTAGAGCACCGAGAAGAACAGGAACTTCTTGTTGCGCAGGGCGCGGGCGAGTTCGAGCTTGATCAGGGCGTTCACGACTGCTTGGCCTCCTCGGCCTCCGTGATGGCGACGAAGGCCTGCTCCAGACCGAGGCCGGCGACTTCGAGGTTGCGGGGGTAGACACCGAGGCCGTACAGGGCGTGCACGGTGGCGTCGGCGTCGGACGACTGGATGCGGACGGTCTGCCCGGACACGTCCAGGGAGGTGAGGAACGGCAGGGCGCCGAGTGCGGCCTCGTCGATCTCGCCCTCCAGGTCGAAGCCGATCCTCCGGGCGCCCGCCTTCGCCTTGATCTCGGCGGCGGTGCCGTCGGCGAGGAGCCGGCCGCGGTGCAGCACCAGGACCCGGTCGGCTATGGCGTCGGCCTCTTCGAGGTAGTGGGTGGCGAAGAGGACCGTACGGCCCTGGTCGGCCTGCTCGCGCATGGTGGCCCAGAAGGCCTGGCGGGCGGAGACGTCCATGCCGGTGGTCGGCTCGTCCAGGATGATCAGGTCGCTGTCGCCCGCGGTGGCGAGGGCGAACCGGACGCGCTGCGCCTGGCCGCCGGAGAGCTTGTTGACCTTGCGGTCGGCGATCTGCGTCACGCCGGCCCGGGCCATCACGTCACCGGCCTTGTACGGCTTGGGGTGCAGCGAGCAGGCCAGTTTCACCAGCTCGGCGACGGTGACCTCGTCCATCAGACCGCCGCTCTGCAGCATGGCCCCGACCCGCCCGGCGACGATCGCCTCGCGCGGGGTGCCGCCGAACAGGCTCACCGTGCCGCCGCTGTCGGGGTGCTTCAGGCCGAGGAGCAGGTCGAGGGTGGTGGACTTGCCGGCCCCGTTCGGGCCGAGCAGGGCGACGGTCTCGCCCGGGTACAGCCGGAGCGAGAGCCCGTCGACGGCCCGGACGCTGCCGTACGTCTTGGTCACCTGGTCGAAGCCGACCACCGGGGTGGTGGCGGCCGGTGCCGCAGTTGTCGTCATGGCATCCATGGTCGCGGCGGGGCGACCCGGCCCGGCAGTGTCGGGGGTCCTCGGTGCCGGATGACAGATGTCATACGGATCGGGTGACGGTACGGCGCAGGGGGCGCCCGTTGCCGGTGGGCGCCCCCTGTCAGCCGTGCGTCGTGCCTAGCTCGGGTTGGTGGAGATGACCGCGACCCGGTTGGTCCTGCTCAGCAGGGCCTGGCGCAGCGCGACATAGACGTCCTGCGGGGTGACCGCCGTCTTCTTGCCGTTGCCGCGGGTGATGAGCACGCCGTCGAAGGCGCCGCCGTAGAGCTGCTTCAGGGCGTTCAGGTCGGGCTTGTCGACCAGCTTGCCGTCCGCGGTGGGCACCACCCGGAGGAACTTCCACAGCGACTTCTGCGGGCTCATCAGCAGCGCGTGCCCCGGGCCCGCCGAGACGGTCACGTTGGCCGACATCGCCGGCTTGCCGAACTCCTTCAGCTCGCGGTCGACCTCGGCGTTCGACACCGTCGGCTGCTTGGTCGTGGACGGGACGGTGACCGGGGCCGCCGTGTCCGTCTCCACCAGGGTGCGGTAGGCCTGTTCGACCGCCTGGGTCGACGCGCCCGCGTCGATGGCCTTGCCCGCCTTGCCGTAGACGGGCACGGCCTTGCCCGACTCGAAGGTGATGCCGCCCTCGACGACCGAGCCGGAGCCGCCACCGGTCTGCTGGAGGGCGGCCTGCAGCTTCTCCTCGTCCACCGGCATCGCCGGGTCGACCACGCGCTTCTGCCCGAAGAGGGAGCCGATGACGTGGACCGGGTTGTAGTCGCTCTTCGCGGCCTCGCTGACCGTGGCCTGGAAGTCGAACTGCAGGCCGGCGTTCTCCGGGGTGATGGTGACGGTCTTGCCGCCCACGGACAGCTTGAGCGGCTTGTTGACCCGCGCGCCGAAGGAGTCGTCGAGCTTCTTCACCGCGTCGTCACGGGTGCCGCCGCCGATGTCGACGCCGAGCACGGTGGTGCCCTTGGGCACGTCGGTGTGGTTCATCAGCAGTCCGGCGCCGTAGGCACCGCCCGCGACGACGACCACGCCGGCACCGAGCAGGACCAGTTTGCTGCGGCCCTTCTTCTTCGGCCTGGCCGCCGCCTTGGGCGCGGCGGCCGGCACCGGCTTGGGGGCCACGGGCGCGGCCGGCCCGTCGGGGTGCGTGCCGAACGACGGCTTGCCCGCGCCGGGGATCACCGGGATGCCGCTGGTGACGGTGTGTCCGGAGACGTTGTCCGCGGCCGGCGAGCGGTAGCCGGGCGTGCCTTCGGGGGCCGGCTTCTGCGGGGTGAGGATCGCGGTGTCGTCGCTGAGCCCGCCGCCGGGGCCGCCGTGTCCGCCCGGGCCGTCGAGATCGGCGAGGTCGGCGAGGGCGCTGCGCGGGGCCTGGCCGCCGAAGCCGCCGGGCGCGCCGGACGGGGCGTCGAAGGGTTCGCCGGGGCCGCCGACCGGCGGGACGAGGGTGCTGTCGCCGGTGACCGGACCGCTGGTGGGTCCGGCGGGGCCGCCCGGGCCGTTGAAGCCGCCGGCACCGTCGGGGCCGCCCGGGCCGCTGAAGCCGCCGGGGGCGCCGTGCCCGTTGCCACCGCCCGCTCCGGGGGCGCCGGCACCGCCGTAGCCGTCGCCGCCGTTCGGGCCGAAGCCGTCGTAGCCGTCGCCGCCGTTCGCGCCCGGGGTGCCGAAGCCGTCGGCGCCGCCGCTCTCCGCGAAGTACGGCAGGTCGTCGCGGCGCGGTTCGCCGCCGCCGGGCGTGCCGGGGCGGGAGCCGCCGAGCGGGCCCGCGGCCAGGGCCTCGGTGACGTCGAAGGAGCCGGTGCCGCCGCCGTGTCCGGGGGCGACGGGGCCGCCGGTGGCGCCGGGCAGGCCCTTGCCGTTCGTGGAGCCGGGGCGGGGGGCGCCCGGCACGCTCATGGACCCGACCACGCCGCCGGGACGGCCGCCGCCGGGGCGTGCGCCGGTGGTACCGGCAGCGCCGGATGCTCCCGAACCACCCGGACGGGTACCCGACGCGCCGGTGGCGGTGCTGGAACCCCCCTGGATTCCGGCTCCGTTCGTGCCGCCGCCGCCCGGACCGCCCTTGGGGGCGGAGGACTTGCGGGGCGCGAACCAGTCGCTCGTCTTCTCCTCGGCCCCGGCAGCGGGCTCGGCGGGGGGCTCGGTGGTGCCCGTGGGCGTCCGGTCGGGCTCGGGCCGCGCCTCGGCGGCGGGCGCCTCGGCCCCGGCGCCCTCGGTGTCCCCGACGGGCGTGCGCATGACGACCGGCGGGATGGGCCGGGATCCGGGGATGTTGATCCGGATCCGGGTCGTCAGCGTGGTCTCGGTCTTCTTCTCCTCCGGGCGCGCGCCCGAACGGCCCGCGTCCGTACCGTCTTCGGAAGCCATGGGGGTCCCGTACGGCGGCGTGCCGGAGGGGTATGCGGCTCCGCCGCGCCCGTTGGGCCCGGAGGACGGAGTGTCAGTTTCACGACTCAAGGCAGGTTCTCCCAGTTGGCTCCACCGCCCGTTACGACCTGAACTCTCGGGCGGCTCGGCGGCGCGCACCACCATACTGTCCGCTTCCGGCGCGCAGCCCATGACCGCTGAGGAAACCCACACCGGACTCGCACGCGCGTCGTACGGCGAAGTGGTACGTCACTTGCCAAGTCGGGCAGAGCCGTCGCGGGGTTGCCGTGCGGCGCCGAGGGTGGCACAGATCACAGCGACGGCCATGCCGCCGAGCAGGAAGAGGTAGGAACTGCCTCCCGCGCCGAAGAGGAAGTCCCCTTCGGGGCGTGTGGTGGTGAGCAGGACGACGGCGACGATCCAGCCGGCCGCGGGGGCGACCGCCCCGGCCCGGCCGCCGGTGGCGTAGGACCCGCCGAGGAACGCCCCGGCCGCGCCCACGAGGGCGAGCAGCAGCCCGCCCGGGAACCAGGCGGCCTGCACCAGGGCCCCGGCGAAGGCGACGACCGCGCCGAGCAGGAACAGGCCGGCGTAGGCGACGGCGCGTCCGGCGGAGGGGGGCCGCAGCGGCTGGGCGAGCAGCGGGCCCTGTCCGTTGTCGCTCATGCCGCCTCCTCGGTCCCGGCGAACAGGTCGCTCTCCCCGGGCTGCGCCGCACCGCGGACCAGCTCGTAGTACTCGGTGGTGAACAGCGGCTGGGCGAGGTCGTTGGAGAGCGCGAAATACGGCTCGGCCACGGCGATCTGGGTGGCGTGGGCGCGCATCGCCGCGGCCTTGGCGGCGGCGTGCGCGGTGCCGTCGACGGTGGTGGTGATCCGCTCGTCGTCCACCACGCCCGGTACGTCGTCCACGGTGGCGCTCTTGTCGAACGGCAGCGCGGACAGCTCGTCCTGGAGGCGGGCGAAGGCGGCGTCGGCGACGGAGCGCGGGACCCGGTTCCAGTAGACCTTCGCGATGCGGTGCCCCCGCTCGGCCGCGAGGTCGACGGCGCGCATGGCGACGCGGTGGGCCTGGATGTGGTCCGGGTGACCGTATCCGCCCTGGTCGTCGTAGGTCACGAGGACCTGGGGGCGGACCTGCAGGATCACCTCGGCCAGGTGTCCGGCGGCCTCGTCCACGTCGGCCTGCCAGAAGCAGCCGGGGTCGTCGTTGTCGGGGATGCCCATCATCCCGGAGTCGCCGTAGCGGCCCGCGCCGCCGAGCAGCCGGACGTCCGCCACGCCCAGCTCGCGGGCGGCGGCGGCCAGCTCACCGCGCCGGTGCGCGCCCAGCGCCGGGCCCGCCAGATGCCGCAGCCCGGGCGGGATGACCTCGCCCCGCTCCCCCAGGGTGCAGGTGACCAGGGTCACATGCGCACCTTCGGCCGCGTACTTGGCCATGGTGGCGCCGTTGTTGATCGACTCGTCGTCCGGGTGCGCGTGCACCAGGAGGAGGCGTCGGGCGGGGAGATCCGTCATGGGACCACCCTACGAGGCGGTCTCGTCCTGGTAGCGCGGCAGGCCGTCCGTGGAGATGGTCCAGTCGGCGATCGCGACGTTCCTCGATGTCCGGTGCGCTGGTCATGGCGCATCTCCGCGGCAGTCGCGGCAGCGGGCGGCGGGCCGGTGCAGTGCCTCGACCGGCAGGTCGGCGGTCAGTGCGCGTCGTACGGCCGTGGGGCTGACGTCTCGCTCCAGCCAGGCGGCGACGCCGGGGGCCAGGTGGGCCGCGTCGCGGGCGGAGAGGAGCAGCCGGGAGTCGTGGAGCCGCAGGTCGGCGAGGAGGTCACCGGCCGTCTGGAGGAGGGAGGGCGCGGTACAGGCGGGCTGCGGCACGGCGGGGAGGGGTTTACGGGGGCGGGCGGGCGTCCGCCTGCTCGGCGCCGATGCCGGTGCCGGTGCCGTGCGGGGTACGGGGCGTCGGGCCGCCGGCTGGTTGCAGGAGATCGTCCGGGTGACGATCCGGCCGCCGGGGACGCGGTGCCGTTCGCGGCGCAGGTAGCCGTGGGCCTCCAGCTCGCGCAACGCGGCGGCGATACGGGTGGCCCCCTCGGGGAAACGGGCGGCGAGGCTCTTGATGTCCACCTGGGCGCCCTTCGGCAGCGACTGGATGTGGCAGGCCAGACCGATCGCCAGGAGGGAGAGGTCCGGATGCTGGGCCAGGTGGTTGCCGATCACCGTGAAGCGGGTGGTGTGGCGGGTGTTGTCGTGGGAGAGCCCGCCGGTGCGGGGGCCCCGGTTCGGGTGCTTGTTGCCCGCAGCGCGGGACTGGGCGCGCGTGGGCGCGCTAGGGTTCTGCGTATCCATCAGGAAGGTCTCTTCTTCCTCGGTGGTCAGGCCCTCGCACTGGGATTGCCCGTCCCGGCGGGGGCCGTCTCATGTCTGCGGTTGTTGCGCCGAGCGTAGAGGTGCCGGGGGCTGCGAAATCCAGCTGAACCGGGGATGTTCACCCGCCCGAGTGAGCGCGAGCCGCGGGCGGGAGGGGTGGGGTTTGGTGGAGTTCTTTCCCCACGGTTCTTCGCTTCTCAGTCGCCGATGTCACCGGAGCCCGCGGGGGCGAGTTCCGGTGCGGTCAGCCGCAGTTCGGCCCAGACGGTCTTGCGCGGGAAGCGGCCCTCCTCGACACCCCAGCGGTCGGCGAGGGCGTCCACGAGGAGCAGACCACGGCCGGACTCGGCGTGCACCTCCGGCGCCCGGAGTTCGGGCAGACGGTCACCACGCGTGTCGGTGACCTCGGTGCGCAGGGTGCGGCCGACCACGTGGAGCGTGAGGCGGAAGCTGCGGCCGGGCAGCCGGCCGTGGGTCGCGGCGTTGGCCGCCAGCTCGGCCACGATGAGCGTCGCGGGGTCCGCCGGAAGCCCCCAGCTCCGGAGCCGGTCCGCCGCGAACAGCCGGGCCAGGCGGGCACCGCGCGGGGTGGAGGACAGCAGGACGGTGAAGTTGAGGACGGAGCCGTCGCATCGGGTTTCCTGATTCACGTCACTCAGAGTGGCCGGTGACGCCTACCGTGTTGAGTGATCGGACGGTTGCGTACGGTGACTGTCCGATGGTTGTCCGACGTGTCCGGGCCTGTCGGGAGGGGCGATGACGGTCGAGCTCAAGAGTGAGGCGGACGAGCCGGGTTGGGAGGTCGATCCGGACGACGAGTGGGGCGTCGCGGTCGTCGCCACGGTCGGGCGGCAGCTGAGGCTGCGCCGGGAGGCGGTGGGGATGAAGGCGGGCGACTTCGCCAGGGCCGTCGGCTACGGGGAGGACCTGGTCTACAAGATCGAGGGCGGCAAGCGGATCCCCCGGCCCGAGTACCTGGACAAGGCCGACAAGGTGTTGCGGGCGGGTGGGTTGCTCTCGGCGATGAAGGAGGACGTGGAAAAGGTTCGGTACCCGAAGAAGGTGCGGGAACTGGCCGAGCTGGAAGCCAAGGCCGCGGAGATGGGGGTGTACGTCGGACTCAGCATCCACGGCCTGTTGCAGACGCCGGAGCACGCGCGGGCCTTGTTCGAGGTTTCCCAGTCCGCCTATTCGGAAGCGGAGCTGGAGCGCCTGGTGGCCGCACGCATGGGCCGTAAGTCGGTCTTCCATCGGGACCCGGCGCCGATGCTCAGCTTCGTCCAGGAAGAGGTGACACTGCGCCGAAGGGTTGGAGGCACAATGGTGTGGCGTCAGCAACTCGAACATCTGCTGGAAGTTGCCGGGTTGCGCAATGTCACCCTTCAGGTGATGCCGACGGACTCCGGTGCCCATCCCGGGCTGAGCGGCAAGATCGAGGTGCTGAAGTTCGACGACGGGTCGGCGGTAGGTCGCTCCGACGGAGCGTTCAACGGTCGCCCGACTGCGGAACCGAAACAGCTGCGGATCCTTGAGCTGCGGTACAGCACCATCCGGGCGCAGGCTCTCTCCCCACGGGAGTCGCTGGCCTTCATCGAGCAACTGCTGGGAGAGAAATGAAGCTGGTGTGGTTCAAGAGCAGTCACAGCGACGGCCCGGAGGGCGACTCCTGCGTCGAGATCGCCATAGCCCCCCACACCGTCCACGTCCGCGACTCCAAGCACACCACCGGCCCCCGCCTCGCGCTCACGCCGGAGTCATGGGCCCGGTTCGTGTCGTACGCGTCCGAGCGCTGAGCAGGGGTACGGCCAGCAGGGCCGCGAGCAGGAAGCCGCCGGCCACGGGCCAGAGGGTGCCGGAGGCGGGGACCAGCGTCGCACCGAGCGCTCCGCCCAGGTGCTGGCTCGTGGCCAGGGCCGCCGACGCCGCGCCCGAGTCCTGCGGGACCACGGCGTCGGTCGCGATGGAGTAGACCGGCATCAAGGCGACGCCGAGACCGAAGCCGGGGACCAGCATGCCGGCCCAGGTGTACCCGACGAACGCGAGTCCGGCGGCCGCGATGACCGTCAGCAGGGCCAGCCCCGCAGCCGCCGTGACCAGGCCGGCGGTGATCAGGATGCGGGGTCCTACGCGGTCGAGCAGACGTGCGGAGACCTGCGTGGCGCCGAGGAGGAGCCCGACGAACAGGAAGAAAAAGCCGATCCCGGCCGAGATCTGATCGTCGTCCTGGACGTACAGCAGATGGAAAGTGAGGGCCCCGAAGAGGCCCAGGGGGCTGACGCCGGAAAGGATCACGGCCAGGTAGCAGCCGACGCGGCCGCGGTCCCGCACGATGTACGACGGCAAGAGCGAATCGGACCGCCTCGCCTGCCACCAGAGGAAAACCCCGAGCACGGCGACGCCCCCGAGCAGGACCGCGGTCACCGGGGCGGCCCAGTCGAACTCGCGGCCCTGACCGAGGCCGAAGGTGAGCGCGCCGACGCCGACGAAGGCCAGCAGCGCACCGGGCACGTCGAAACGGGAGCCGGTGCGGCGTGGGCCGTCGTGCAGCGCGGTGCGCGCGCCGACGAGGGCGATCAGGGCCAGCGGGGCGGCGGCGAGCATGCCCGGTCGCCAGCCCACGGTCCGCATCTGCAGCATCACACCGATCGGCAGCATCATGAACGCCACCCCGCCGACCGCGGCCGAGGCGTAGATCCCGAAGGCCTTCCGGCGTTCCTTGGGCTCGGTGAAGGTGGTGCTCACGAGGGCGAGCGCGGCCGGTGTGACGAGCGCGGCGAAGGCTCCTTGCAGGGCACGGGCGGCGATCATCATGGCCGGGTTGGCGGCCAGTGCCCCGAGCAGGGAGGCCGACGCGACTCCCGCCAGACCGATGACCAGGGTCCGTCTACGCCCGACGAGGTCCGCCAGATGCCCGCCGGACAGCAGCAGGGCGCCGAAGAAGAATCCGTGGACGGCGAGCACGGAGACGGGGCCGTAATAGGACATGCGCAAGGAGAAACCGACAGCCGGCCACAACCCCATGCCCGCCTGGAGCAGCACCGTCAACTGCGCCAGCACCAGCGCCGCAAGACCCCACCAGCGCCGCGGGTGCGGCCCGGAGGAGGACGGCGGGCCAGAGGCGGGAGTCGTCGGGGTGTACGCGGGCGGCGAGGGCGGCGGAGCCGGTGTCCCCGGCTCCTCCGGGGCGCGGGGCTGCGGCGGCCCCTGGGTCTCGGCCCTGGCGAGCGCGACACGTGGGTCCGGCCGCGCGGCCGGCGCGTCCGCCGGGGGCTCGGCGCGCGGCACGGGAGCGAAGTCCAGCAACTGGGCAGCGTGGCGGCCGAGTTGTGCGAGGACCGCGCTCGGCAGCCACTCCCCCGCCGGCTCCGGCGCCGTGCGCTCGACCACCTGGGAAGGGGTGGGGCGCCGGGCCGGGTCCTTGTGCAGGCACGCGCGGACGAGGTCGAGCAGCGACTCGGGTACGCCGGTCAGGTCCGGCTCCTCCTCGGCGACCCGGAAGAGGTGAGCGTTCAGGCCGGTTTCCGCGGCACCGAAGAGGAGCCGCCCGGTGGTGGCGTGGACGAGGACGGCCCCGAGGCAGAACACATCACTGGCGGGGGTGAGTTCGAGGCCGCGGACCTGTTCCGGCGACATGAAGCCGGGTGAGCCGATCAGCATGCCGGTGCGGGTGAGCAGGCTGTTCGCGGAGAGGCTGTCCATCGCCCGGGCGATGCCGAAGTCGATGACGCGAGGGCCGTCGACGGTGACGAGGACGTTGGACGGTTTGAGGTCGCGGTGGATCAGGCCCGCCTCGTGCACGGCCCGCAGGGCATGGGCGAGACGGCTCGCGAGGACGCGGACCGAGTGCTCGGGCAGCGGCCCGAAGTCCTTGGCGACGACCGTGTGCAGATCGGGCCCGGGGATGTACTGGGTCGCCACCCAGGGGACGCCGGCCTCCGGGTCGGCGTCCAGCACGGCCGCCGTCCAGCTGCCGCCCACCCGCCGGGCGGCGGCCACCTCCCGGGCGAAACGACGGCGGAACTCCTGGTGCCCGGCATAGTCGGCCTGCACGACCTTGACGGCCACGGTGCGCCCGTCCTCGTCGCGGCCCAGATAGACCAGACCCATTCCCCCCTCGCCCAGCCGGGCGATCAGGCGGTACGGGCCTACGCGGGTCGGATCACCAGGCAGCAGCGGGTCCACACCTGGAAGATAGTGCAACTATCCAACCAGGCACAGGCCGTTGTCAGAACTTGATGCTGCCGATCATGCTGGCGACGTTCGTCGTCAGCTGGCTGATCGTCGGGGCGACGGTCGAGGAGGCGAGGTAGAAGCCGAGCAACATGCAGACGATGGCATGCCCGCCCTTGAGCCCCGACTTCTTGATCAGCAAGAAGACGATGATCGCCAGCAGCACCACCGCCGAAATCGAGAGTGCCACGGCGGCTCACCTCCAAAGATCGCCAGATCCAGATCAGTAGAGCAAATCCATGCAGATGCCAGCAGGTTCATACCCACTCAGCGGTAGTGATCATAACTATCCGTACTCGCGCATCGCTCGGCGCACAGCCGCACAAGGGGGCGCATGGCCAATATGGTCTGGGTATGACGACCGAGCCTGACTCCTTCCCCCGTCGGCACGCCCGGACCCAGCGGTTCACGCTCGGCGCGCCGCGTGCCTTCACTGTGGCGCCCGACGGTTCGCGTGTGGCGTTCCTGCGCTCCGGCTCCGGCACCGACCGGGCCAACTCCCTGTGGGTACTGGATCTCCCGGACGGCGGCGAACGTCTGGCCGCCGACCCGGGCACTCTGCTCGGCGGGGCCGGCGAAGAGCTGTCCGCCGAGGAGCGGGCGCGCCGGGAGCGCAGCCGGGAGGGCGGTGCCGGCATCGTCGGCTACGCCACCGACTCGGCCCTGGAGATGGCGTCTTTCGCCTTGTCAGGGCGGCTGTTCACGGCCGAGCTGCGGGCGGGCACGGCACGTGAACTGCGGGTCCCCGGGCCGGTGATCGACCCGCGTCCGGCGCCGGACGGCCGGCACGTCGCGTACGTGGCGAACGGGGCGCTGCGCGTGGTGGGCGCCGAGGGCGAGGGCGACCGGGCGCTCGCCGAGCCGGAGTCGGAGCATGTCACCTACGGGCTCGCGGAGTTCATCGCGGCCGAGGAGATGGGCCGCTCGCGGGGCTTCTGGTGGGCGCCGGACGCCCGCCGCCTGCTCGTGGCGCGCGCGGACGACACGCCGGTACGGCGGTGGTGGATCGCCGATCCGGCACACCCCGGACGGGAGCCGCGCGCTGTCGGTTACCCGGCCGCCGGCACCCCGAACGCGGACGTACGGCTGTTCGTGATCGGCCTGGACGGGACGCGCACGGAGGTCGCGTGGGACCGCTCCCGCTATCCGTATCTGGCTCGAGTGCACTGGTCAGGGGCGGGTGCGCCGCTGTTGCTCGTGCAGGCGCGGGACCAGCGCAGCCAGCTGTTCCTGGCGGTCGATCCGGACACCGGGGCCACCCGCATGGTGCACGCGGACGAAGATCCAACTTGGCTTGAACTGTTCGCCGGAGTGCCCTGCTGGAGCCCGTCCGGGCAGCTCGTCCGGATCGCGGACGAGGGGGGAGCGCGGGTCCTGGCGGTCGGCGAACGGCCCCTGACCAGCGACCAGTTGCACATTCGTGCGGTGCTGGACGTGGGCGCCGACGACGTGCTGGTTTCCGCCTCGGCGGGCGCGGCGGCGGAGGCGCCGGAGACCGGCGAGGTCCATGTGTACCGGGTGAACGAACTCGGCGTGGAGCGCGTGTCGCAGGAGCCGGGCGTGCACACGGCGGTCCGTGCCGGGGAGGTGACGGTGCTGATGTCCGCGACACTGGACAGGCCGGGCGCCCGTGTCCAGGTGCTGCGTGACGGAAAACCGGCGGCGGCTGTCCGGTCGTACGCAGAAAATCCCGGTCTGTCCCCCCGCGTGACCCTCATCCAGGGGGGCGCACGACAAATTCCGTGCGCCGTGCTTATGCCACGGGACTACCACGGTGACACTCCCCTGCCGGTCCTCATGGACCCCTACGGCGGACCGCACGGCCAGCGGGTGGTGGCCGCGCACAACCCGCACCTGACCTCGCAGTGGTTCGCCGACCAGGGCTTCGCGGTGATCGTGGCCGACGGCCGGGGCACCCCGGGACACTCCCCCGCCTGGGAGAAGGCGGTCCGGGACGACCTGGCGGCCGTCGTGCTCCAGGACCAGGTCGACGCACTGCACGCCCTCGCCGGGGAGTTCCCGCTGGACCTGGGCCGGGTGGCGGTCCGGGGCTGGTCCTTCGGCGGCTATCTGGCGGCGCTCGCGGTCCTGCGCCGTCCGGACGTCTTCCACGCGGCGGTGGTCGGCGCGCCCGTCACCGACCTGCGGCTGTACGACACCCACTACCAGGAGCGCTACCTGGGCCACCCGGACGAGCAGCCGGAGTCCTACCGCCGCAACTCGGTGATCGACGACGCGGGTCTGGTCGACCCGGCCGAACCGCACCGGCCGATGATGATCATCCATGGGCTGGCGGACGACAACGTGGTCGTCGCCCACTCCCTGCGGCTGTCCTCCGCGCTGCTGGCCGCCGGCCGCCCGCACGAGGTGCTGCCGCTGTCCGGGGTGACGCACATGACCCCGCAGGAGGAGGTCGCCGAGAATCTGCTGCGGTTGCAGCTGGACTTCCTGCGGCGTTCGCTGCCCCCGGCGGGCCGATAGCCGCGAACCGCGTTAACACGCGGGCAACTTCACCGAAGTGGCACCGATATACGGACACGGGACGCTGGACGGCGTACGGCCGTGCGGGTGCCGTGGACGGGCCGGGGTGCACCTTGTCACCCCGGCCCGTTGCCGTTCCCCCGCGCCGGTTCCGGCGGGGCCACCGCCCTCTCCTCCGCGAAGTGGCACGCCGAGGCATGGGCCGCGGGAGAGGCGGTGCCGCGGAAACAGGCGGGGACCGCGAGCGCCGGCACCTCCCGGGCACAGCGCTCCTGCGCCTTCCAGCAGCGGGTGCGGAAGCGGCAGCCGGAGGGGATGTCCGTCGGGGACGGCACGTCACCGACGAGGATGATGCGCTCGCGCTGTTCGCGGACCTCGGGGTCCGGGACCGGGACCGCCGAGAGCAGGGCCTGGGTGTAGGGGTGGGTGGGGTGGTCGTAGATCTCGGCGTCCCGTCCGATCTCCACGATCCGGCCGAGGTACATGACACCGACCCGGTCGGAGATGTGCCGGACGATGGACAGGTCGTGGGCGATGAAGACGTAGGAGAGGTCGAACTCCGCCTGCAGCCGGTCCAGCAGGTTGATCACCTGGGCCTGCACCGAGACGTCCAGGGCGGAGACCGGTTCGTCGGCGACGATCACCTCCGGGCGCAGGGCCAGCCCCCGGGCGATGCCGATGCGCTGGCGCTGACCGCCGGAGAACTGGTGGGGATAGCGGTTGATGTACTCGGGGTTGAGGCCGACCACGTCCAGCAGTTCCTGGACCCGGCGGCGCCGCTCGCCCTTCGGCGCGGCCTCGGGGTGGATGTCGTACGGCTCCCCCACGATGTCGCCGACCGTCATCCGGGGGTTGAGGGAGGTGTACGGGTCCTGGAAGACCATCTGGATGTTGCGGCGTACGGCCTTCAGGGCGCGGCCCGAGAGCCGGGTGATGTCCTCGCCCTTGAACCGGATGGAGCCGGCCGTCGGCCGTTCCAGGTTGCACAGCAGCTTGGCGACCGTGGACTTGCCGCAGCCCGACTCGCCCACGATGCCGAGGGTTTCGCCCGTGCCGAGCGTGAAGTCGACGCCGTCGACGGCCTTCACCGCGCCGATCTGTTTCTTGAAGAGGATGCCCCGGGTGAGCGGGTAGTGCTTGACGAGGCCGCTGACCTCCAGGATCGGCTCAGTGGTCGAGGTCATGCAGGCACTCCCTCCAGAAGTGGCAGGCGCTGCCGCGCTCTTCGGAGACCTGGAACAGCGGGGGTTCGTCGGTGCGGCAGACGTCCCGGGCCATCGGGCAGCGGGGGTGGAAGGAGCAGCCGGGCGGGATGTGTGTCAGGTTCGGCGGCAGGCCCTTGATGGCGTACAGCTCCCGGCCCTTCTGGTCCAGGCGGGGGATCGAGTCCAGCAGGCCCCGCGTGTAGGGGTGGGCGGGCGCCTTGTAGATGTCGTGGACGGGGGCGGACTCCACGATCCGGCCCGCGTACATCACGGCGATCCGGTCGGCCACGTCCGCGACGACCCCCAGGTCGTGGGTGATGAGGATGAGGCCCATGCGGTACTCGCGCTGCAGCTCCGCGAGCAGGTCCATGACCTGGGCCTGCACGGTGACGTCCAGGGCGGTGGTGGGCTCGTCGGCGATGACGAGCGCCGGTTCCAGGGCCAGCGCCATGGCGATCATGATGCGCTGGCGCATGCCGCCGGAGAACTGGTGGGGATAGTCCCGCACCCGCTGGGCGGCGCCCGGGATCCGCACCCGGTCCATCAGCTCGACGGCCTTGGCCCGCGCGTCCTTCTTCGACATCCCTCGGTGCACGACGAACATCTCGCCGAGCTGGTCGCCCACGCAGTGCACGGGGTTGAGGGCGGACAGGGCGTCCTGGAAGATCATCGCCATGCCGGCGCCCCGGATCCTGCGCCGCTCCTCCTCCTTCAGCGTGAGCAGGTCGCGGCCCTGGAAGAGGATCCGCCCGCCGGTGATCCTCCCCGGTGGCATGTCGAGGATGCCCATGACGGCCTGCGCGGTGACGGACTTCCCCGACCCCGACTCCCCGAGCACGGCGAGCGTCTCCCCCGCGTCCACGCCGTAGCTGACCCCGTTGACGGCGTGGGCGATCCCGTCCCGGGTCCGGAACTCCACGTGCAGATCCCGCACCTCGAGCAGCACGGCACCATCACCTCGTCTTCGGTTCGGGAGGCCACCCTCTGTTCCGGGCTCTGCGTGGCACGGTCCTCACCTGAGCTTCGGGTCGAGGGCGTCGCGGACCGCGTCGCCGAGCATGATGAAGGCCAGGACCGTGACGGCCAGGGCGCCCGAGGGCCACAGGAGGGCGTGGGGGGCGTTGCGGATGTAGGGGGAGGCGGCCGAGATGTCGATGCCCCAGGAGACGCTGGGCGGTTTGAGGCCGACGCCGAGGTAGGACAGGGTCGCCTCCAGGGAGATGTAGGTGCCGAGGGCGATGGTCGCGACGACGATCACGGGCGCCACGGCGTTCGGGGCGATGTGACGGAGCAGGATGCGCATGTCGGAGGCGCCCAGGGCGCGGGCGGCCTGGACGTAGTCGTTCTGCTTGGCCGTGATGACGGAGCCGCGTGCGATGCGCGAGATCTGCGGCCAGCCCAGCAGCACCATGAAGCCGATGACCGGCCAGACGGTGTTGCTCGTCACCACCGACAGCAGCACCAGGCCGCCGAGGACGACGGGGATGGCGAAGAAGATGTCGGTGATCCGGGACAGCACCGAGTCCCAGAGCCCGCCGAACCAGCCCGCCAGGGCGCCCAGCACGGCACCGATGACGGCGACCCCGGCCGTGGCGCACACGCCCACCGTGACGGACGTACGGGCGCCGTACACCGTGCGCGTGTAGACGTTGCAGCCCTGGCCGTCGTACCCGAAGGGGGCGCCCGGCCCGGGGCCGTCCTGGGCCTTGGCGAGGTCGCACTTCAGGGGGCTGCCGGAGGCGATCGCCGAGGGCCACAGGGAGATGAAGACCAGGAAGACGATGACCAGGGCGGAGACGACGAAGACCGGGTTGCGGCGCAGGTCCCGCCAGGCGTCGGACCACAGGGAGCGGGGCCTGCCCGCCGGGCCGGTACCCTCCGGTCCCCCCGGCACCTTCTCCAGGGTGGCGGCCTCGCTCGCGCCCAGGTCCATGGTGCCGCCCATCCCGGTGCCGGCGATCGCGCGCTCGGGCTCGTACGGCTGATCAGGCATAGCGGATCCTCGGGTCGAGTACGGCGTACAGGAGGTCGACGAGGAGGTTGGCGACGAGGAAGACCAGCACGAGGACGGTCACGAAGCCGACGACCGTCTGGGTGTTCTGGCGCAGGATGCCCTGGTAGAGCTGGAAGCCGACGCCGTGGATGTTGAAGATCCGCTCGGTGGCGATCGCGCCGCCCATCAGGGCGCCGATGTCGGCGCCGATGAAGGTGACCACGGGGATCAGGGAGTTGCGCAGCAGGTGCCGGACGATCACCCGGCGCCGGGGCAGGCCCTTGGCGACCGCTGTACGGACGTAGTCGGACCGCTTGTTCTCCGCGATCGAGGTGCGGGTGAGGCGGGTGACGTAGGCGAGCGACACCGAGGCCAGCACCAGGCCGGGCACGATCAGCTCGTCGATGGTGCCGTAGCGGACGGAGGGGCTGATCCAGTGCCACCGGATGCCGAGCAGCAGCTGGAGCAGCAGACCGGTGACGAAGGTGGGGACGGAGATCACGACCAGGGTGAACAGCAGGACGGACGTGTCGACGGGGTGCCCCCGGCGCATGCCCGTGACGACTCCCAGCGTGATGCCGATGACGATCTCGAACAGGATGGCCACGACGGTCAGCCGGATGGTGACGGGGAAGGCCGTCGCCATCAGCTCGGTGACCGGCTGGCCGTTGAACGCCGTGCCGAAGTTTCCGGTGAAGACGTTCCCCATGTACGTCAGGTACTGCTGCCAGACCGGCTTGTCCAAGCCGAATTCCCGCTTGAGCTGGGCGGCGGTCGCCGGGTCGCACGCCCGCTCGCCGCACAGCCCGGCGATGGGGTCGCCCATCACGTTCACCATGAGGAAGATCAGCAGGGTGGAGCCGATGAACACCGGGATCATCTGGAGCAGTCGCCGGACGACATAGCGCCCCATGCGGATCAGCTGACCTTGATCTGGCTGTAGACGGGAACGCTGAAGGGGTTGAGGAAGACATGGGACAGCCGCTGCGAGTAGCCGGCGCTGCCGTTCTGGTACCACAGCGGGATGGCCGCCATGTTGTCGCGGACCACCTCCTCGGCCTTCTGGAAGGTGGAGACGGCCTTGCCGGTGTCGGTCTCCGCGTTGGCCCGGTCGACGAGCCGGTCGAAGTCCTTGTTCGTCCACTTGCCGTCGTTGGAGGAGGCGTTCGTGTAGTAGAGCGGCTGGAGGAAGTTCTGGATGAGCGGGTAGTCCATCTGCCAGCCCGCCCGGAAGGGGCCGGGCAGCCGGTGCTGCCCGATCTTGCTGCGGAAGTCGGCGAAGGTGCCGACGGGGTTGCCGACGCAGGCCTTGTCGTTGCCGAGTGCGTTGTTGATGGAGTTGCACACGGCGTCCACCCACTCCCGGTGCGAGCCGGTGTCCGCGTTGTAGGTGAGCCTGACCTGGCCGCCGGGGATGCCGCCGCCCTCCTGGATCAGCTTCCTGGCCTCGTCGGGGTGGTACTCGCAGGCCCTGCCGCACAGGCCCGCCTTGTAGCCGCCGGCCGCACCGAGCACCGGGGAGGTCCAGTCGGTGGCCGGCGTGCGGGTGTGCTTGAAGATGGTGTCGGTGATCTGCTTGCGGTTGATCGCCTCGGACAGGCCGGTGCGGACCTTCTGTGCGCCGGGTGTGTTCCAGGCCTTGTCGTAGTAGGGGAAGGCGAGGGTCTGGAGGATGCCGGCCGGGGTGTTGAGGTAGCGGTCGCCGAGGTCGCTCCTGACGTTCTTCAGCTGGGCGGCGGGGACGTCGTCGACGAGGTCGAGGTTGCCGGCCATCAGGTCGGTGTAGGCGGTGTTGCTGTCCGTGTAGACCCGGAGGTCGACCCCGCCGTTCTGCGCCTTGTCCGGGCCGGGGTAGCCGTCCCACTTCTTCAGGGACATCTGCGAGCCCTTCAGGTAGGACTCGATCGTGTAGGGGCCGTTGCCGATGGGTTTCTTCAGCCAGGCCGCGTGGTCGGTGAAGAAGGCGTGGGGCAGCGGGGCGAAGGCCGCGTAGCCGAGGGTGTCGGGGAAGCCGGAGAACTTCTGGTTGAGCCGGACGGTGAAGGTGTCGTCGTCCAGCACCCGCAGCCCCGACAGGGTGTCGGCGCTCTGCGTGCCGTGGTCGGGGTGGACCTTGTCGTATCCGTCGATGTAGCCGAAGAAGTAGGCGTTCTTCTGGTTGTTCCGCAGGCTCGCCCCGTAGTTCCAGGCGTCCACGAAGGAGCGGGCGGTCACCCGCTGGCCGTCGGAGAAGGTCCAGCCGCTCTTGAGCCTGACGGTGTAGTTCCGCGAGTCCGTGGTGACGATGGACCGGGCGAGCATGTTCTTGGCCTTGCCGGTCCTCGGGTCGTACTGCTTCAGGCCCCGGAAGATCATGTCGAGGACCTTGCCGCCCTGCACCTCGTTGGTGTTGGCGGGCTCCAGCGGGTTCTGCGGGTCGCTCCATGAGGCGCTGAGCACCGCGCGGCCGCTGCTCGTGCCCACGTCCCCGTACCCGCAGCCGGCGCCGGCGAGCATCAGCGACAGTGCGCCTGCGGCCCAGCGGGCGTGCCTGATTCCGCGCATGGCGTCCCTCCTCGTGATCACCCGACCATTACCGGTAAATATCGGCCCATACGACACATACCGCATGTGAGCCGTTCCCGTGAGGGGCCTTTAGGGGGACACGTCATCCGAATGCAGACACCCATGGGTGGACCCGGAGACGATCTTGGGCCGGAGGCGCAACACATCTCCGTGCAACGATGCCGAAACGTTGGATTGCGACGCGTCGATGTACGCATTTCGACACACGACCGTCCGCATATCGAACTTCTTGCCCGATTAGTCCAGTTAGTCCGATGTGAAGCACGGATTGATTACATCGCGCTACCCGCGTAGCTACGGAATGATCAAGTACAGGCAAAGAAGGTAAAGACAAGCCCAAGCCAGACCAGAATTTATTGACCTTGAATGAATTGCGTTGAAAAAGTCCGGCGTAGCCCGTAGGGGAGCGCCCTGCGGAGCCTTGACCCACAAGGCACGGAGCATCATGACCCCCGCAACCCCTTCCTCGGCCGCCCCACTCGAGGTGACCAAAGAAGACAGCGCCGCATCGGCGAAGCCCGGCAACCCCAAGGGCACTGAGAGCCGCTCACCGGGACGTCTGGCCTGGACCCGCTTCAAGCGGGACCGGACGGGTGTCATATCCGCCCTCGTGGTGATCTTCTTCTTCGTCGTCGGCATCGCCGCGCCGCTGATAGCCAAGGTGTACGGCAAGGACCCGTACACGACGTACGGCCAGAACGACCCGAGCCTGCTGAACGACTTCGGTTTCCCCGTGCAGCCCAACGGTGGCATGAGCGGTGACTTCTGGTTCGGCATCGACCCCCAGCTCGGCCGGGACGTCTTCACGTTCCTGCTCTACGGCATCCGCAACTCGTTGCTGATCGCCGCGGCGACCACCGTCCTGGTGGCCTTCTTCGGCGTGGTCATCGGTATCACCGCCGGCTACCTGGGCGGCAAGACGGACTACTTCGTCGGGCGGATCATCGACATCCTGCTGGCCTTCCCGCAGACGCTGTTCTTCATCGGCTTCTTCCCGGTGCTGCTCACGATCCTGGTCGCGCCCGACGAGGCGACGCCGACGTGGCTCATCGTCGTGTCCTTGATCACCGTCATGACGGCCTTCGGCTGGGCGCCCATCGCCCGACTGCTGCGCGGTGAGGTACTCGCCCTGCGTGAACGGGAGTTCGTGGAGGCCGCCAAGGTCACCGGCGCGTCCCCGGCGCGCATCATCTTCAAGGAACTGCTGCCCAACCTGTGGACGCCGATCCTCATCCAGGCGACGTTGGCACTTCCGATGTACGTGACGGTCGAGGCCGGTCTCGCCTTCCTCGGCGTCGGCCTGTCCGACCCGACCCCCGACTGGGGTGTCATGGTCCAGAACGCCTCCAAGTACTACCAGTCCGACATCACGTACATGCTCTTCCCGGGCCTGACGATGGTGATCTTCGTGATCGCCTTCAACCTCCTCGGCGACTCGGTGCGCGACGCGCTGGACCCCAAGGCCAGGCGCTGAACCTCCCGTTCGTTCCACCTTCCGGACCGGGCGACGGGGCCCGCCGGTGAAGCTCGTATCTCTCCTCGACCAGAGCAGGAAACCATGTCCCTTTCCCGCAGAAACTTCGTCATCGCCACGTCGGTCGCGGCCGGCGGCTCCATGGTCCTCTCCGCGTGCAGCAGCGGGGGTGGCGGGAACAGCGGCAGCGGCGGCCACGCCGGTACGACCAAGTACACCGGTTCCGTGACCGTGGGCACCAAGGAGGACTCGACCGGCGCCGCCCCCGAGATCCCTGGTGCGCGCAAGGGCGGCAACATCATCGGCATCGGTCCGGACGACTTCTCCCACCTGGACCCGCAGCGGATCTACTTCGCGTGGAACTCCACCGTCGCCAACCTCTATGTCCGCGCCCTGACCGGCTACAAGATCGACATGAACGGCTCCATGAAGCTGGTCGGTGACCTCGCCACCGACCCCGGCACCATGAGCGACGGCGGCAAGACCTGGACCTTCACCCTGAAGGACGGTCTGAAGTGGGATGACGGCAGCGAGCTGACCGTCGAGGACGTCCGCCACGGCATCGAGCGCGGCTTCGCCAGCTTCACCACCGAGGGCGCTCAGTACGTCCAGTCCGCGCTCGTCGGCTCCAGCGACTTCCGGTCCAAGTACAAGGGCCCGTTCAGCGGCAAGCACCTGGACTCGATCGTCACCGACAAGGCGAAGAAGACCATCACGCTGAAGCTGAAGGTGGCCCGCCCGGACCTCAACTTCACGCTCGCGATGCACTCCTACGGCGCCGTGCCGGTCGGCCACGACTCCAAGGAGAAGTACGACAAGGACCCGGTCTCGGCCGGTCCGTACAAGATCGCTCAGCACTCCCAGGACAAGTCCCTGAAGCTGGTGCGCAACCCGCACTGGGACCCGAAGACGGACTCGATCCGCAACGCCTACCCGGACAGCTTCACCTTCCAGTTCGGTACCGAGTCCCTGCCGGCCACCGACCGTCTGATCGCCGAGAGCGGCGACGACCAGTACGCGGTCATGGCGTACAGCGGTGTGCCCGCCGAGCGTCTGCAGAAGGTGCTGGGCGACGCTGAGCTGAAGAAGCGCACGATCAACGGCCTGCTCACCGGTCTGTACTACTACGCCATCAACTGCAAGCGCATCACGGACCCGAAGGTGCGTCAGGCGCTCAACTATGCATGGCCGCTGGAGCAGATCCGCCGCATCTACGGTGGCCCGTCCGCCGGTGACTACGCGACCTCCATCATCAGCCCCGACATCCTGGGCTACGAGCACCAGGACGTCTACGGCAAGCTGAAGAAGCCGCAGGGCGACGCGGAGAAGGCCAAGTCGCTGCTGAAGGAGGCCGGCAAGCTCGGCCAGAAGATCGTCTACACCTACCCCAAGGGCAGCAACGACGCCTACACCAAGACGGCGGTCGTCATCACCAACGCCCTGAAGGCCGCGGGCTTCGACCCGGTCGTCAAGCCGGTGGACTCCACCAGCTACTACGACCAGGTCCAGCAGATCGACAACAGCTTCGACGTGATGTGGTTCGGCTGGTCCCCGGACTGGCCGACCGGTTACACCGTCATGCAGCCGCTGTTCGACGGCGCGACCATCGCCAACGGCTCCAACAACGTCTCGCAGCTGAACGTCAGCTGGGTCAATGACGCGATCAAGGCGAACGCCGTCATCCCCGACCCGACGAAGGCCGCCAAGGCCTGGGAGGCGCTGGACAAGAAGATCATGACGGAGCTGGCGCCGATCATCCCCGAAACCTTCCAGCGCCGGTTCTACCTGCACGGCTCGAAGGTCGGCGGCGCGCTGTTCGACCCGCAGTTCTCGGCGTTCATCATGTACAAGCTGTACGTGAAGGCCTGACGCCCAAAGCCAGTCCAGGGGCGGGGCGCCGTACACCGGCGCCCCGCCCGTCCCCCTCCGCCCCCACCACGGCGTCGCCCAGGGAATCCCATCGCCATGTTCCGCTTCCTCGTCCGCCGGACACTCGGCGCAGCGGTGATCCTGCTGATCATCAGTGCCATCACCTTCTTCCTCTTCTATGTCGCTCCGCGTGACCCCGCACGGGTCGCCTGCGGCAAGGTCTGCACGCCACAGACTCTGGCGCTCGTAAAGCACAACCTGGGGATCGACGACCCGCTGCCCGTCCAGTACTGGCACTGGCTCGAAGGGGTCTTCGTGGGCCGCGACTACGCGTCCTACGGGCACTGCAACGCGCCCTGCCTCGGCTACTCGTTCATCAACCGGACGTCGGTCACGGGCATCATCCAGGACCGCTTCCCGACCACGATCGCCCTGGCCCTGGGCAGTGCGGTCGTCTTCTTCGTCTTCGGTGTCGGGACCGGCATGATCGCCGCCGTCAAGCAGGGCAAGGCGCTGGACAAGGTCGCTTCCTCGGCCTCGCTGATCGGTTCATCGCTGCAGATCTACATCGTCGGCATCATCGCGATGTTCTACCTCTCCGACGAGTGGGGCCTCCTGCCCCGCCCGAACGACAACTCCGGAATCACGGACGACCCCGGGGCCTGGTTCGGCGGCTTCGTGCTGCCGTGGTTCGTGCTGGCGATCATCTTCACCGCCAACTACACCCGTATGACCCGCTCCCAGCTGGTCGAGACACTGAGCGAGGACTACGTCCGCACGGCGCGGGCCAAGGGGCTCTCCCGCAAAACGGTGTTCTTCCGCTTCGCCTGGCGCGGCGCGATGGGCCCGATCGTGACGATCCTCGGTCTGGACCTCGGCTCGCTGCTCGGTGGTGCGGTCATCACGGAGCAGACCTTCGGTCTGCACGGCATCGGCGCCGTCTCGGTGAAGGCCGTGAAGGACATGGACCTGCCGATGCTGCTCGGTGTCACCTTGGTGGCCGCCGGCGCGATCGTCATCTTCAACATCATCGTCGATGTCGTGTACGCCCTCATCGACCCGCGCATCCGCCTCGCTTAAGGAGAGACAAGATGAGCACCCCCTTTCTCTCCGTCCGCGACCTGCGTGTGCACTTCTCCACCGAGGACGGCGTGGTCAAGGCCGTCGACGGGCTCTCCTTCGACCTGGAGAAGGGCAAGACGCTCGGCATCGTCGGTGAGTCCGGCTCCGGCAAGTCGGTGACCAACCTCGCGATCCTGGGCCTGCACAACCGTCAGCACACTGCCCAAGAGGGCGAGATCCTGCTCGAGGGCCAGGAGCTTCTCACCGCCTCCGAGCGGACCCTGGAGAAGCTGCGCGGCAACAAGATGTCCATGATCTTCCAGGACGCTCTGGCCTCCCTGTCGCCTTACCACAAGGTCGGCGTCCAGATCGCCGAGACGTACCGCAAGCACACCGGCGCCTCCAAGAAGGAAGCCCGGGCGCGCGCGATCGAGATGCTGCGCCGGGTCGGCATCCCGCAGCCCGACGTCCGTGTGGACGACTACCCGCACCAGTTCTCCGGCGGTATGCGCCAGCGCGCGATGATCGCCATGGCCCTGGTCTGCGACCCGGAGCTGCTGATCGCCGACGAGCCGACCACGGCCCTCGACGTGACCGTCCAGGCGCAGATCATGGACCTGCTGAAGGACCTCCAGCAGGAGTTCGGCACCGCCATCATCTTCATCACCCACGACCTGGGGGTGATCGCCGACATCGCCGACGACGTGCTGGTCATGTACGGCGGCCGATGCGTGGAGCGCGGCACCAAGGAAGAGGTGCTGCGCTCGCCCCAGCACCCCTACACCCTGGGCCTGCTGAACTCGATGCCGAGCCTGAACGGCCCGGTGGACGTGCCGCTGACGCCGATCCCCGGTTCGCCGCCCTCGCTGCTGAACCCGCCGTCCGGCTGCCGCTTCCACCCGCGCTGCGCGTTCGCGGAGAAGGTGGAGGGCGGGAAGTGCTCCAGTGACCGGCCGGTGCTCGAGCTGACCGAGAACCGTGGCTCGGCCTGCCACCTCACCGCGGAGCAGAAGCGGGAACTCTTCGCCGACCTCGCCGAAACCCGGCACCACTGACGGACAGGGACTTCACGACCATGAGCAACACGAACCCCCTCCTGGACGTCTCCGGACTGACCAAGCACTTCCCGATCAAGGGCGGCTTCCCGATCCGCCGTACGGTCGGCGCCGTGCAGGCGGTCGACGGGCTCGACTTCCAGGTGGCCGAGGGCGAGAGCCTGGGCCTCGTCGGCGAGTCGGGCTGCGGCAAGTCGACCACCGGCCGGCTGATCACCCGGCTGATGGAGCCGACCAGCGGCAAGATCACCTACCGCGGTCAGGACATCACGCACGCCGGCCGCAAGCAGCTCGCGCCGATCCGGTCCGAGATCCAGATGATCTTCCAGGACCCGTACGCCTCGCTGAACCCGCGGCAGACGGTCGGCAAGATCATCTCCGGTCCGATGGAGATCAACGGGATCCAGCCCGAGGGCGGCCGGGAGAACCGCGTCCGGGAACTCCTGGAGATCGTCGGCCTCAACCCCGAGCACTTCAACCGCTTCCCGCACGAGTTCTCCGGCGGCCAGCGCCAGCGCATCGGCGTGGCCCGCGCGCTCGCGCTGGAGCCGAAGCTGATCGTGGCCGACGAGCCGGTCTCCGCCCTGGACGTCTCCATCCAGGCACAGGTCGTGAACCTGCTGCAGAAGGTCCAGCGCGAGCTGGGCATCGCGTTCGTCTTCATCGCCCACGACCTCGCGATCGTGCGGCACTTCTCGCAGCGCGTCGCGGTCATGTACCTGGGCAAGATCGTCGAGATCGCGGACCGCGCGGACCTGTACGACAACCCGCGCCACCCGTACACGCGGGCCCTGCTGTCCGCGGTGCCCGAGGCGACCGTGGACGAGGAGCCGCGCGAGCGCATCCGGCTGGTCGGCGACGTCCCGTCCCCGATCAACCCGCCCTCCGGCTGCCGCTTCCGCACCCGCTGCTGGAAGGCGACCGAGAAGTGCGCGTCGGAGGCACCGCCGCTGGTGCAGGTGGAGGGCAACAAGCCCGGCCACCTCACGGCCTGCCACTATCCTGAGACGGCGGAGACGATCCCCGCTCAGCGTCTCGCGAAGGACCCCGAGGCGGCGGCCTGACACACCCCTTTCCGTCAGCCGCCCCCTCGCGGAACGGACTGTCACCGGCCCATTGACCCGAGCCCGCGAACGTCCGCTTCCAGGGAACGAAGGCCCGCACCTTCCCAAGTGCGGGCCTTCGCGCTGCGTCGGCGCCCCGGCGGGACACGAAGGGCAGATCCGTTCCACCCGGCGTGAATGCCCCTCACGCGTGGCCCGTGAGTCACGGGGGCACACCCAGCCATCCCGGAACGTATCTGCCAATTCCTGCTGCGTCCCCCACCTCACCGGCCGGTACGTGGCCCGACTGAGCTTCCTGAGCGAAGAGTTGAGAACCCCTCAAGAACTCCCCCGGAACCTGACACACCGTTCAGCAACGTGTGTCAGACTGCCGCGGTGGTAGACCAATCGTTCACCGATCTCTCGCTCGCCGCGCTGTACGACAGCCTCAACCCGTGGGGACCGGGTGACGATTTCTACCTCGGTCTGGTGAGAGGGGCCCGGGCCGTGCTGGACGTCGGCTGTGGCACGGGGCAGTTGCTGCGGCGGGCGCGGGCCGAGGGGCACGAGGGCCGGCTGATGGGGATCGATCCGGCCGCCGCGATGCTCGTCCAGGCCCGGCGGGCCGAGCCGGACATCGAGTGGGTGCTCGGTGACATGCGCACCCGGTCCTGGGGCGGAGAGTTCGACCTCGTCGTCATGACCGGGCACGCCTTCCAGGAACTGCTCGGCGACGAGGAGATCCGGGTCTTTCTGCGGGCGGTCCGGGCGGCCCTCGGGGACGGGGGACGGTTCGTGTTCGAGACGCGCAACCCGGCCGCCCGCGCCTGGGAGCGGTGGACCCCGGAGACGGTGCACGAGGTGACCGCAGCCGACGGAACGCCGGTGCGGGTGTGACACGAGGTCCAGGGCGGCGGCCCCATCGGGGACCGGGTGCGGTTCACGGAGACGTACGAGGGTGACGGCTGGCCGGCCCCACGGATCAGCCGCAGCGTTCTGCGCTTCCTGGACAACGCGACGCTGCGGGGTTTCCTCACCGACGCCGGCTTGGGCGTCGTGGCGCAGTACGGGGACTGGGGTCGGGGACCCCTCGCACCCGCGGGTCCGGAGATCATCACTGTAGCGGAGGCGGCTTAGACCGGTTTGTATCAGCACATGACGACGGCGAGACCCAGACATCCCAATGACTCCGGGGATTGCGCTCGCATCGGGGCTGAGACGGCGTAGCCGCATGGTCAGGAGAGGCCCGCTCAATGACTCAGCGACGCTACTCCCATGCGGTCGAACTCGTCCTGTCATGTCGTCGGTCAGCTGGGCCTGACGGGCAAAGTTGGTGTCGCCGAGACAGCCGTCGTGAGGTCGCTGCGGTGCTGAACGGGAGGTCGACGGATCGCTCGGCGGCCGCCCGAGAGAGGTGGCCGCGTCGCACAGGCCAGTGCGGCGATGAAGGCGTTTGCGTGAACGGCTGCAGGCCCCGCACCATCCGGGTCCGGCCATGCCGTGCCCACGTTGTGCCTGCGGCGCCGGATTGGAGGTCCCGTGTGCAGGTCCACAACCCAACAGGCGGGGCGGGCGGATTGCTCCTGGTGAACTGTGACCCACGAGCCACCGCCGCTAATCGCGGCTATCGCTCGCGCCGTGGCTGAATCGGCCTCTCCGAAGCTCAAGCCTTCCTCAATCTCGTTGCCGGTTGAACACGGAGAGCCATATGGTGGCCATGTTCACAACAAACGGGGATTCCCGCCGAAAGATCGGTTGACCATCGTGAAAATCTTCGGCAAGAAGGCGGTTACGAGTGGCGCTACGCTCGCCCTCGCCTTTACGTTGTTCGGACCCACGGCGCCGGCGAACGCCGGTGACGCCATATTCCACGTCCACAGCGCAGTAACGGGCAAGTGCCTCCAGTGGAATGGCGTGGGCAAGACCATCACACTCGAGAAGTGCGCCAATAAGATGTCGCAGTTCTGGGGTCAAGCAGGCGGGCAGATCGCAAGCTACGCCGACACTCACGGCGACTACTGTGTCAGTATAACCAAGAAGTTGGAGAAGCCTCCGGTGGGCGCGTACTGCTGGGACGCTCCTGGCACGAGGATGAACGATCACCTTTTCGGCCACAAGACCTACTTTGCAGCAGCGGCGCCCGGATTCCCTTCCTGCAACTTCAAGACCGTCAACAAGAAGGCGGTGTGCGGTAAGAGGACAAGCACCCTGAAGCCGATGCAGTGGCTCATCGGGCCTTGATATCCTGAAATGAAGAGAGATCCGGGCTTGCAAGCCCGGATCTCTCTTCATTTCAGATGCTGTGCGCGGCTATCAGATACGCGCCGGTCAGCGACTGTGCCTCAAAAGCGACTGTCCACCACAATTGCCTTGCCTACCAATAATCGACGCTTGGGGCTGACTGAAGCGCGTCGATGTACGCATCGCCTCGTAGAGGCATCGCGTCTTGCAAACAGTTCGGGCCACGCCGTTGGACTGTCGAGCGGACCACCTCCTGGCCATTTGGCTACCGCCGACTCAACCCTGATCCCGCAACCACCCCGGCCCGAGCAGGGTCCGGCAAGCACCGTAGGAGCAGCCCTGAAGCCCTCCTCATCCACGCCCTACTCCGTCCCCTCCTCCTCCAGCGCCGCCAGCGCCGGGTCCAGGATGATGTCCTCGTCACGGGCCTCGATGCTGGGCTCCTCCGGGAAGTGGCAGGCCGTCAGGTGCCCGGCGCGGTTGCCGCCGAGCTGGATCAGCGGCGGTTCCTCGGTGGCGCAGCGGTCCTGGGCCTTCCAGCAGCGGGTGCGGAAGCGGCAGCCGGAGGGCGGGGAGATGGGGGACGGCACGTCGCCGGCCAGGCGGATGCGCTCGCGCGGGGTGGCCTCCTCCTCCGTGAGGTTCACCTCGGGGACGGCCGACAGCAGGGCGTGCGTGTAGGGGTGGCGCGGACGGGTGTAGATGGACTCGCGGTCACCGACCTCGATGATCTTGCCGAGGTACATCACCGCCACGCGCTGCGAGAAGTGCCGGACCACCGCGAGGTCGTGGGCGATGAAGAGAAAGGCGATGCCCAGTTCCTTCTGCACCTGCTGGAGCAGGTTCACGACCTGTGCCTGGATGGAGACGTCCAGGGCGGAGACCGGCTCGTCGGCCACGATCAGCTTCGGCTCCAGCGCGAGCGCGCGGGCCACGCCGATGCGCTGGCGCTGGCCGCCGGAGAACTCGTGCGGGAAGCGGTTGAAGTGCTCGGGGTTGAGGCCGACGATCTCCAGGAGTTCCCGGACGCGCTTCTCCCGGCCGCCCTCGGGCTGGATCCCGTTGATCTCCATCGGACCCGAGATGATCTTGCCGACCGTCTGCCGCGGGTTCAGCGACGAGTAAGGGTCCTGGAAGATCATCTGGATCTCGGACCGGATGGGGGCGAGCTCCTTGCGGCTCGCCCGGCTGATGTCCCGCCCTTCGTACGTGATGGTGCCGCTCGTGGGCTCCATCAGCCGGGTGATCAGCCGGCCGGTGGTCGACTTGCCGCAGCCCGACTCGCCGACCAGGCCGAAGCTCTCGCCGGCGTGCACGGTCAGGTCGATGCCGTCCACGGCCTGGACGTGCCCGACCGTACGGCGGATCGGGAACCCGCCCTTGACCGGGAAGTGCTTGGTCAGCCCCGAGACCCGCAGCAGCGGCTCCGCGTCCACGGCGGTGTCGCCGCCGTGGGGGGCCGGAAGGACGATGTCCTCCGTCATGACGATGTCCTCCTAGCCCAGACGGGGCTTGATCTCTTCGATGAAGACGGTCCGCTTCTGGTCGGCGGTGAGATGACACGCCGACGCCCGGTCGGGGGCGAGCAGCGGCCGCTCGTTCACACACCGGCCCGTGCCCTCCACCCGGTCCTGATGGGTGCAGCGGGGGTGGAACCGGCAGCCGGACGGCGGGGTGAGCAGTGAGGGCGGGGAGCCGGGGATCGGGGACAGCTGGGCGCCGAGGTCGGAGTCCAGCCGCGGCATCGAGTTCAGCAGGCCCCAGGTGTACGGGTGCTGGGGCGAGCGCAGCACCTCCTCGGTCGTGCCCCGCTCCACCGCGCTGCCCGCGTACATCACCATGATGTCGTCGGCCATGTCGGCGATCACCCCCAGGTCGTGGGTGATGAAGATGATGCCCGATCCGAACTCCTGTTGCAGGTCCTTCAGCAGATCCAGGATCTGCGCCTGGACCGTGACGTCCAGGGCGGTGGTCGGCTCGTCGGCGATCAGCAGGTCGGGGTCGCAGACCAGCGCCATGGCGATCATCGCGCGCTGGCGCATACCGCCGGAGAACTGGTGCGGATAGTCCTTGGCCCGCTCCCGGGGGTTGGGGATGCCGACCTTGCCGAGCATCTCCACGGCCCGCTCCCAGGCCTGCTTCTTGGGGGCCCCGGTGTGCTTCATGTACGGCTCGGCGATCTGCCGGCCCACGGTGTAGTAGGGGGAGAGCGCGGTGAGCGGGTCCTGGAAGATCATGGCGACCTTGTTGCCGCGCAGCTTCTCCAGCTCCGACTCGCGGGCCGTGGTCAACTCCCGCCCGTCGAGCAGGATCTCGCCCTCGACGGTGGCGAACATGGGATTGTGCAGGCCGAGGATGGTCAGGTTGGTCACCGACTTGCCCGAGCCGGACTCCCCCACGATGCCGAGCGTCCTGCCGCGTTCCACGTCGAAGGAGAGCCCGTCCACGGCCCGTACGACGCCGTCCTCGGTCTTGAAACTGACGTGCAGGTCCCGTACCGAGAGCAGGGGACCGGTGCCGGCCGGGTTCGGGGCACCGGCCTCCTTGGTCAGAGTGGTCACGACAGTGCTCCTAGGACAGCCGCACACGCGGGTCGATGAAGGCGTAGGCGGCGTCGACGATGATGTTGAACAGCAGGATCATGGTGGCGGCGAACAGCATCACGCCGAGCAGCAGCGGAAGGTCGCTGAAGAAGACGGACTGCACGGCCAGTTGGCCGAGGCCCGGCAGACTGAAGGTGTACTCGGTGATGATGGCGCCGCCGAGCAGGGAGCCGAGGTCGATACCGAAGATGGTGACGATCGGGATGAGCGAGCCGCGCCAGGCGTAGCGGAAGAAGACGTACCGCCGGGACATTCCCTTGGCGCGGGCGGTGCGGACGTGCTCCTCCTGGAGCTGTTCGATCATCGAGGACCGGGCCATACGGGTGTACTGCGCGGCGAAGATCGTGGAGAGCACCACCCACGGGATGATCAGGCCGCCGAACCAGCTCGCCGGGTCGGCGGTGAACTCGTTGTAGGCGGGTTTGTCGAACCAGTGCGTCTGGTAGACCAGGATCGCCAGGGCCAGCGGGCCGAGGAAGTAGATCTGCAGCGAACTGATCACCATGGCGCCCGCGGTGGCCGACTTGTCGATCAGCGTGCCGCGCCGCCAGGCGGCGAGCAGTCCGGTGCCGAGGCCGACGAACAGGAAGCACACGGCCGCGCCCAGGGTGAGCGAGACGGTGGTGGGCAGGCGGTCCATCAGCGTGCCCCAGACCTGCTCGTTCGTGTGGTACGAGTAGCCGAAGCACGGGGCCGGGCACGGCCCTTGGGCGAACTGGTCGCTGCCCAGGAAGATGTTGTGCAGGAAGATCCAGTACTGCTCGGGGATGGACTTGTCCAGGCCGAGCACATGATGGATGTTCGCGATGCTGTCCGGGTTGCAGGTCTTGCCGCACATCAGCAGTGCCGGGTCCCGGGGCACCCCGAAGAACAGCAGGAACGTGACGATGCTCAGCAGGAACAGAATGACGACGGCACCGATGATCCGGCGGACGAGGAAGCGCAGCATGACAGGGCAGCTCTCAGACGTCGGCGGTCCGGGCGGTCCCCGGCGCGCCCGGACGGGGCGGGCGCGCCGGGGACCGGCAGGGGACGGTTACTTGATGTAGAGGCGACGCGGGTCGATGCCGCCGATCACGTCGTCGTAGACGAGGCCGCCGACCTTGGAACCGGCGATCTGGGTCTGCTTGTAGTAGCCGGTCGGGACCTCGTTCACCACCTTGGTGAGGAGGTACTTGTCGATCTTCTCCCACTCGGCCGCGGACTTGACCGGGTCGGTGATCTGGTTGATCCGGTCGATCTCGCTGTTCACGTGCGAGTCGTTGATCTGCGAGTAGTTCGCCGCGCCGTCGGCGATCTGCCGGCCGTCGTACAGCGGCGGGATGACGGTGGAGGCGGACGGCCAGTCGGCGCCCCACGCGGTGTGGAAGATGTCGTACGGGTTGTTCAGCTTGGAGACCTGGTCGTAGTAGGTCTCGGCCGGGATCTCCTGCCGCTGGACGTTGAAGCCGGCCTTCTTCAGGCCCGCCGCCATGGCGGTGGAGTACTGCTGGCCCTCGTTGGTGTTGATGTAGCCGAAGGTCAGCTTCATGTTGAGCTTGCCGGCCTTCTTCAGCAGCTCCCGGGCCTTGGCCGCGTCACCGGCGGGCGTCTTCTTCTTGCCGTACGGGTCGAAGGAGGGGTCGTAGCCGCTGACGGTCGGGCTGATCAGGCCGCCGGCGACCTCCATGGCGTCGGTGCCGCCGTAGGCGCGGACGAAGGGGGTGACCGGGAGGGCGTAGGCGATGGCCTGGCGGACCCGGATGTCCTTCAGCTCCGGCTTGCTCATGTTGATGTTCATCTGGCCGACGTACGGCTGGTAGCCAGAGACCGTGCGGGCCTTCATCTTCGGGTCGCGCAGCACCTGGGAGAGGTTGCCCGCGTCGACCTGGTTGTTGAAGCTGATGCCGGTCTGGTCCGGGCCGCTGTCGGCGAGCAGGGCCTTGGTGGAGGTCTCGAACTGCTGGTTGAACTGGAAGTTGAACTGGTCCACGTACTGGTGCCGGATCGGGTCCGTCTTCGGGTCCCAGTTGGGGTTCTTGACCAGCACCATCGACTTGCCGGACTTGAACGACTGGATCTTGTACGGGCCGGAGGCCACCGGGGCCTTGTCGTACCGCTGCTTGGTGTCGCCCTTCGCGGACACCACGGAGTAGCCGGCCATGGCGAGGGCGTACGGCAGGTCCGGATGCGCCTTCTTGAAGTGGAAGACGATCGTCTTCGCGTCGGGCGTCTCCAGGATGCTGTTCGGCAGGTGCTTGCCCTTGTAGGGGCCGTCCTTGAGCAGCTTGCGGTAGTCGGCGCCGGAGGTGTCGGCCAGCCACTGCTGGAGGTAGCTGGGGCCCTGCGTGATGAAGGGGGCGAAGAGCCGCTCGATGGACTGGCGGACGTCCTTCGACGTGATCGGAGTGCCGTCCGCGAACTTGATGCCGTCCTTGAGCGTGTACTTCCAGGTCTTGCCGCCGTCGGTGGTGGTGCCCGAGTCGGTGGCCAGGTCGCCGACGACCTCGTGCTGCTTGCCGTCGTTGCCGGTCGCTTTGTAGCCGGTGAGGCCGCGGTGGATCAGCTGCGCCAGCGACATCTGGTCGGAGACGTAGATCTGCGCCGGGTCGAGGTGCGCGTAGCTGTCGCGCTGGAGGACCTCCATGGTGCCGCCGGACTTGGCGCCGGGCACGTCGGCCGCCGGGCCCGTGGAGTCCGCGGCGTCACCGAACTTGATGGACGCCTGCTGGCTCTTGGCGTTCTCCTGGTCCTTCTTGCCGTCGGTGCCGCCGTCGCTGCCGCCCTTGCTGCAACCGGTGAGCACAAGAGCTCCGGCCGCGAGCACGGAGAGTGCGCCGTATGCGTGGCGTCCGCCCCTACTCATCACGAAGATTCCCACCCATCTGTGTGTCACCAGTGCGTTCTGTGTCTCACCAGTGCGAAAGGGACCGCTGCAAGTGCAGTGCGGTGCAGTGGAGTTGGTGCAAAGGAATGTGTGCGGAGGAAGTGGTGCAGTGAACGGTCAGCGCGCGGTCTTCGGATCGAACGCGTCCCTGACCGAGTCCCCGAGCAGGTTGAACGCGACGACGAAGATGATCATCGAAACGCCGGGGAAGAACATGTAGGTGATGTCGTTCTGCATCACCAGTTCGGTGGACGCCTTGGAGAACATCTGCCCCCAGTCCGGCGTCGGTTCGACGATGCCCACGCCGAGGAAGGACAGACCGGCCTCGGCCGTCACGAAGCCGGGCAGCAGATAGGTCGCCTGCACCAGCAGCGGAGTGACGATGTTGGGCAGCAGCTCCTTGCGGATGATCCGCCACGGCGAGGCGCCACTGACCTTGGCCGCCTCGATGAACTCCCTCTCGCGCAGGGCGAGTGCGGTACCGCGCAGGATGCGGCCGAGGCCCATCCAGCCCAGGAACCACTGGACGAGGATCAGCGCGATCACCCGCACATAGGTGGGTGTCTCGTCGCGCGGGCTGACGAACAGGGAGACCACGACCGGCATGCTCGCGATGAAGAACAGCTGGGCCGGGAAGGCGAGCAGGAAGTCGATGACCCGGCCGATGAAATAGTCGGTCTTTCCGCCCATGTAGCCGGCGGTGACGCCGAGCAGGATGCCGGTGACGACGACCGCGAGGGTGACGGCCACCGAGATCATCAGCGAGGTGCGGATGCCGTAGATGAGCTTGGTGAAGACGTCGTAGCCGTTGCCGGGTTCGAGGCCGAACCAGAACTGGCCGCTGATGCCCCCGTTGGGCTGTATCGGGACGCCGGCGCTGTCGAAGAGTTCCGGGCGCTCGTCCGCGTACACCGTGTACGGATTCTTGCCGTACACCTTGGAGATCAGCGGCGCGAGCAGTCCGATCAGAAAGAAGAAACCCACGACGTAGGCCGAGATCACGCCCGTGCGGTCGCGCTTGAAGCGCATCCACATCAGCTGGCCGGGGGACCGGCCTTCGAGCTTGACGGTCTCGCTCTTCGTCTCCGGCCCTGGTACGCCGTCGACGACGACCGAAGTCCCGCCGCCCTCAATATCGATAGGACTTGTCACGGTTCGTCCGTTTCAAGATATGAGTGACTCCACGCGTTCACCAACAAGAGAGGGTTTTCACCGTCCCTCCGACACCCCTGACGGAGGGACAGAAATCCCCTGGTGCTCGTGAGTCGGCGCACTGTCCCCACAGTGCGAGACCCATTGACCCGAGCGCTTCGCGGCTAACTATCTGCCATGGGTCGACCACCGACCACTGCCCGTAGATCTCAATTCAGTCACGGATCGCCGCCACATCTTCCAAAATCTGGACAAACAGTCCGACGGAAGAAGGCACGAAACGGACTTGTTACATGGCTATCGGGCAACGATCTCCGCATGCCGGACATAGGGCCCCCGAAAACAGGTTGCAAAAAGCCCGGGCACCCCCATGCTGGGGGTGCCCGGGCTCAACCGGTCCTGGGATCAGCCGTGCTTGGCGCGGCTCGCGGTGCGGGCTCGGTCGCGCTGGTCGAGCACGACCTTGCGGATGCGAACCGCCTCCGGAGTCACCTCGACGCACTCGTCGTCGCGGCAGAACTCCAGCGACTGCTCGAGCGACAGCTTGCGCGGCGGCACGATCGCCTCGAACGAGTCGGCCGACGACGACCGCATGTTCGTGAGCTTCTTCTCCTTGGTGATGTTCACGTCCATGTCGTCGGAGCGCGAGTTCTCGCCGACGATCATGCCCTCGTACACCTCGGTGCCGGGCTCGGTGAACAGCACGCCGCGCTCCTGAAGGTTCGTCATCGCGAACGCGGTGACGGCACCGGAGCGGTCGGCGACCAGCGAGCCGTTGTTCCGGGTCGTCAGCGTGCCGAACCACGGCTCGTGGCCCTCGTGGATGGAGTGGGCGATACCCGTGCCACGCGTGCCGGTCAGGAACTCGGTACGGAAGCCGATGAGGCCGCGGGAGGGAACGACGAACTCCATGCGGACCCAGCCCGAGCCGTGGTTGGACATGTTGTCCATCCGGCCCTTGCGGACGCCCATGAGCTGCGTGACGGCGCCCATGTGCTCCTCGGGCACGTCGATCGTCATGCGCTCGACCGGCTCGTAGACCTTGCCGTCGACCTCCTTCGTGACGACCTGGGGCTTGCCGATGGTCAGCTCGAAGCCCTCACGGCGCATCTGCTCGACCAGGATGGCCAGCGCCAGCTCACCGCGGCCCTGCACCTCCCAGGCGTCCGGACGCTCGGTGTCCAGGACGCGCAGCGAGACGTTACCGATCAGCTCGCGGTCCAGGCGGTCCTTGACCTGGCGGGCGGTGACCTTGCGGTCCTTGACCGCGGCCTTGTTGTCGGCGCCCTTGCCGGTGCCGCCGCGGCCGACCAGCGGCGAGGTGTTCGTACCGATGGTCATCGAGATGGCCGGCTCGTCCACCGTGATGAGCGGCAGCGCGATCGGGTTCTCGGGGTCGGCGAGGGTCTCACCGATCATGATCTCCGGGATACCGGCGACCGCGCAGATGTCACCCGGGCCGGCCTTCTCGGCAGGCTTGCGGGTGAGCGCCTCGGTCATCAGCAGCTCGGTGATGCGCACGTTGGACATCGTGCCGTCGCGCTTGATCCACGTGACGGTCTGGCCCTTGCGCAGCTCGCCCTGCTCGACCCGGAGCAGCGCGATACGGCCGAGGAAGTTGTCGGCGTCCAGGTTGGTGACGTGCGCCTGGAGCGGGGCCTCCTCGTCGTACTCGGGGGCCGGGACGTGCGACAGGATCGTGGAGAAGAACGGCTCGAGGTTGTCGCTGTCCTTCGGGACCGTGCCGTCCTCCGGCTTGGTCAGCGAGGCGACGCCGTCACGCGCGCACGCGTAGACGATCGGGAACTCGATCTGGTCCTCGTCGGCGTCGAGGTCGAGGAAGAGGTCGTAGGCCTCGTTGACGACCTCGTCGATGCGCGAGTCCGGGCGGTCCGTCTTGTTGATGCACAGGATGACGGGCAGGCGGGCCTGCAGCGCCTTGCGCAGCACGAAACGGGTCTGCGGGAGCGGACCCTCGGAGGCGTCCACCAGCAGCACGACGGCGTCCACCATCGACAGGCCGCGCTCGACCTCACCGCCGAAGTCGGCGTGGCCGGGGGTGTCGATGATGTTGATGGTGACGACGTCCCCCCCGTCCTTGGGGTGGTACTTCACCGCCGTGTTCTTGGCGAGGATCGTGATGCCCTTCTCACGCTCCAGGTCGTTCGAGTCCATCATGCGGTCGTCGAGCGACTCGGCGGCGTGCGCGGCGAAGGCGCCGGCCTGCTTGAGCATGGCGTCGACCAGAGTCGTCTTGCCGTGGTCGACGTGGGCGACGATGGCTACGTTGCGGATGTCGTGGCGCGTGGCCATAAAGCGGCGTTCTCCCGGAGTGTGAGGGCGACCCTGCTGCGTACCCCTGTGTTACGCGGGCCCTGCCGGGCTGGACACGCCACGGCCTCACCCCATGGTACGTGGCCCTGCGGGACTCGGCCTCCGCAGGGCCGTCCGGGTCACTTCGCCTTGGGAGCGGCGGGGATCCTGGCCCCCTTCTTGAGGAAGCCCATGTCCTCGTAGACGGGCGTCCGGAATCCGAACGCACCCACGTTGACCAGCGTCTTCCGTGCGCCCACCAGCTGGGGCCGCTGGTAGAGCGGAATGGATCCCGCCGACGCCCAGATCCTGGCGTCCGCCTTCCTGATCAGGTCCCGCGCCTCGCCGTCGTCCAGCGTGGAGGCCGCCTGGTCGAAGAGCTGGTCGACCTGGTCGGTCCCGACCCGCGTGTAGTTCTGCTCGACGTTCACCGAGCCGTCGGCCGCCGGCAGCGGCTTCGCGTAGATCGGCCGGGCGTCCGTCGCCGGGAAGGCCGACGACGGCCAGGAGTACAGCGCGAGGTCGTAGTCGCCGGAGGCGATGTGGTCCTTGAAGTAGCTGGCGTCCGGGACCTTGGTGATCGTCGTGCGGATACCGACCCGCTCCAGCATCGAGGAGATCCGGTCGGCGACCGTCTCCAGGGTCTCGGAGCCGGGCCCGGAGGGCAGCACGAAGCGGAGCGCGAGCGCCTTGCCGTCCTTGGCGAGCGGTCCGGCCGGCGCGCCGCCGGCCGGGGCGGCCGTGCCCTGCGGGGCGTAGGCGCCCTGCGCGCCGCCGTGCTTACCCTCCTGCGCCAGGTGCCGGTCGTCCTGCTCCCCGTGGTTCCCGCTCTTGTCGTCCTCGCCGACGATGTACTCCCCGTCGTCACCGCCGTCGGACTGCTTCTGCTTCGCCTTGCCGGACGCGCCGGCCTCGGGGCCGGCCGCCTTCTCGGCCTTCTTCTCCTCCTTGATCGGGCCGCCCGCCACCCAGCCGGCGTCGGTGAGCAGCGCCTGCGCCTCCTTGGTGTCCTGGCCGCCGAGGGCGCCGCTGTTGTCGGCGTAGTCGGCCTGCCCGGACAGGGCGAGGTGGCTGCCGACCGGGACGGCGGGCAGGCCCAGCGGGGTGAGCACCAGCTTGGCGAGTTCCTCGCGGTCCAGGGCGCGGGCGACGGCCCGGCGGACGCGTTCGTCCATGAGCGGGCCCTCGGAGCCGTTGAGGGCGAGCTGGGTGTAGGCGGGCTCCAGCGACTTGCGCACGGCGACGTCGCGCAGCGACTGCTGCTGGTCCAGGTACGTGCTGATCGCCTTGCTCAGCTTCTGCTTGCCGGCCTTCACGTCGTCGGAGTCGAAGCCGTGCGCGAGCGCCCAGGAGCGCAGCTTCTTCACGGAGGTCTTCCCGGCGCCCTGCAGCGGGGTCCCGGTGCCCTTCTCACGGGCGGCGAGGCCGATCCGCTGGGCGTCGGCGGCGTCGATGTCGGCCACGTCCACGTCGGCGTCGGCGAGCGCGGCGGCCCGCTTGTCGCGGGTCACGGCGTGCAGCACGATCTGGTTCAGCTTGGCGGGCTTGCCCCACCAGCGCGGGTTGCGGGTGAGGACGACGTCCTTCTCGACGGTGTCGACCTTGTCCACCTTGAAGGGTCCCGCGGTGACCGCCAGCTTGCGCCGGGCGCCGTCGTTGAAGGCGTCCGGGGTGCCCATGACGTCCTTCGGGTACAGCGGGGAGAACAGCGACTTCCAGTCGGCGTAGGGGCGCGAGAACGTGACGCGGACCTGGAGGTCGTTGGCGCCGCGCTCGATCTTCTCGATGCGGTCGTAGCCGGCGTTGCGGGCGGTCCAGTACGCGCTGTTCTTCCCCGACAGGGCGCGCCACTGGGCGACGAAGTCGGCGGCGCCGATCTCCCGGCCGTCGCTCCAGACGGCCTGCTGGTTCAGCTTGTACAGCACCACCTGGCGCGGCTCGGTCTCGATGACCTTGGCCGACTCCAGGTAGGCGGGATTGGCCTCCGGGCGGCCGCTCGCGTCGAGCCGGAACATCGACGGCAGCACGGCCTGGGCGACCCGGGTGGTGCCGGCGTCGGCATCGGCCTGGAAGGTGTTCAGGGTCTCCGGGAGGGCGTCCACGGCCCACTTCAGAGTGCCGCCGTCGGCGACCAGGTCGCGGGCGACCGGGGCGATGTCCTGCCCGGCCAGGGGCTTGCCCGCCTGGTCCTCCCCGTCGGATCCGCAGCCGGCGAGGAGCGGGACGGCCAGCGCGCCGGCGGTGAGAAGGGTGAGGAGGCTGCGCTGGACAGGCCGCGATGGGCCCCCTTCGGGGCGCTGGTGGACGCCGTCGTGGGACATCTCTGCTACCTCCGGAAAGCCGCGGGCCTTATGCTCACATTTGTCGGTATATGGAGCTGATCACTTTTGGCGGTATATGGAGCTGATCAGATCTATGCAGCCACTGAAGAGGAAAGGATCCGGCCACAGCGGGCGACACGGCGACGGCGGACAGTAAGCCCACCCGTGCGGCGCAACACACCCCGGGATGCATCCGTACGCCTCGGCCAATCGATGCACATCCCTTCACAGCGACAGGTGTGACGCGCAACACTCCAAGGCGCATGAACGTCGCCGCCCAGGGCCCGACGGACCCGCGGAAGTGAGGACACGTCATGTCCGTGCACGACGACATCACCTCGGTCCAGCGCTCTCTCGACGATCTGCACCGGTCGCTGGGACGCCTGGAGAACCAGCTCGGCAGCGGCGGCCTGGAGATGCGCCGGGTCCGGCTGGACGCCGACCACCTGCGCGAGAGCGTGGCGCTGCTGCGAGAGGCCGCCAGCACCCCGGCCGCGGCCCGTCGGCCCGACCTCGTCACCATCTCCGACACGCCCTACGACATCAGCCTGTGGACGGACTCGGACGACGAGGGCCTGGGCGCCCGCGACCGGCACGCACCCTGACCGCTGCCGGCTCGCCCCCCGACCCCTGAACCGACCGGAGTCATCCCTTGGCCACTGGTACGGAACCCCAACAGAACAGCGGCGGCGTGCGCACCGGTACGCGGGCCGAGATCGCCGCACCGCATCTGCGGACCGACCGCTGGTGGCTGGCGCCCGCCGTCACCGCGGCCGGTCTGCTGGCCTTCGTCGTCTACTCGACCTGGCGGGCCTTCGCAGGCGCGCACTACTACGCGGCGCCGTACGTGTCGCCGTTCTACTCGCCCTGCCTGGCGCAGAACTGCAAGACCATGCACGCCGGGCCGAACTGGGACCTGTTCGGGAGCTGGTGGGGCATCTCCCCCGCGGTCATCATCCTGATCTTCCCGCTCGGCTTCCGGCTGACCTGCTACTACTACCGCAAGGCGTACTACCGCAGCTTCTGGGCGTCCCCGCCCGCCTGCGCGGTGGCCGAACCCCACCGGACGTACAACGGCGAGACCCGCTTCCCGCTGATCCTGCAGAACGTCCACCGGTACTTCTTCTACGCCGCCCTGCTGGTGGCGTGCGTGCTCACCTACGACACGGTGCTGTCCTTCCGGGACCCGCACTACCGCTGGGGGCACATGGGCCTGGGCACCCTGGTGTTCCTGGCGAACATCGTGCTGATCTGGGCGTACACCGTGTCCTGCCACTCCTGCCGGCACATCGTCGGCGGCAAGCTCAAGCACTTCTCCAGGCACCCGGTGCGCTACAAGGCGTGGCAGTTCGTCGGCCGGCTCAACGCCCGGCACATGCAGCTGGCGTGGGCGTCGCTGCTGAGCGTGGCGCTCGCCGACTTCTACGTCTACCTGGTCGCGTCCGGGGTCTTCGACGATCCGCGCTTCTTCTAGAGATTCCAGTGAGGGACTGATTGATGTCCGTGGTGGACCGGCAGGAGTGGGACGTCGTCGTGGTCGGTGCCGGCGGCGCCGGGCTGCGGGCCGCGATCGAGGCCCGGGAGCGGGGCGCCCGTACGGCGGTGATCTGCAAGTCCCTGTTCGGCAAGGCACACACGGTGATGGCCGAGGGCGGCATCGCGGCGGCCATGGCCAACGCCAACGAGCACGACAACTGGCAGGTCCACTTCCGCGACACCATGCGCGGCGGCAAGTTCCTCAACCAGTGGCGGATGGCCGAACTGCACGCCAAGGAGGCCCCCGAGCGGGTGTGGGAGCTGGAGACCTGGGGCGCGCTGTTCGACCGGACCAAGGACGGCCGGATCTCCCAGCGCAACTTCGGCGGCCACGAGTACCCGCGGCTGGCACACGTGGGCGACCGTACGGGCCTGGAACTCATCCGCACGCTCCAGCAGAAGATCGTCGCCCTGCAGCAGGAGGACTTCAAGGAGACCGGGGACCACGAGTCCCGGCTGAAGGTCTTCCAGGAGTGCACGGTCACCCGGGTCCTCAAGGAGGGCCATCGGGTCTGCGGCGTCTTCGCCTACGAGCGCGAGACCGGCCGCTTCTTCGTCCTCGAGGCCCCCGCGGTCGTCCTCGCGACCGGCGGCATCGGCAAGTCCTTCAAGGTGACGTCGAACTCCTGGGAGTACACCGGCGACGGCCACGCGCTGGCCCTGCTGGCCGGGGCACCGCTCGTCAACATGGAGTTCGTGCAGTTCCATCCCACGGGCATGGTCTGGCCGCCGTCGGTGAAGGGCATCCTCGTCACCGAGTCGGTGCGCGGCGACGGCGGGGTCCTGCGCAACTCCGAGGGCAAGCGGTTCATGTTCGACTACGTCCCGGACGTCTTCAAGGAGAAGTACGCCGAGTCCGAGGACGAGGGCGACCGGTGGTACGAGGATCCGGACCACAACCGCCGGCCGCCGGAGCTGCTCCCCCGCGACGAGGTGGCCCGCGCCATCAACGCCGAGGTGAAGGCGGGCCGGGGCTCCCCGCACGGCGGGGTCTTCCTGGACGTCTCCACCCGCATGCCCGCCGAGGTGATCCGGCGCCGGCTGCCGTCCATGTACCACCAGTTCAAGGAGCTGGCGGACGTCGACATCACCGCGGAGGCGATGGAGGTCGGGCCGACCTGCCACTACGTGATGGGCGGCATCGCGGTCGACTCGGACACGGCGGCGGCGCGCGGGGTGCCGGGGCTGTACGCGGCCGGCGAGGTGGCGGGCGGCATGCACGGCTCGAACCGGCTCGGCGGCAACTCGCTCTCCGACCTGCTGGTGTTCGGGCGCCGGGCGGGCTGGCACGCGGCCGAGTACGCGCAGGGGCTCACGGACCGGCGCCCGCCGGTGGACGACGCCCAGGTCAACACGGCGGCGGCGGAAGCCCTGCGGCCGTTCTCGGCGGAGACGGAGGGCGAGGCGGGCCCGCCGGAGAACCCTTACGCCCTCCACCAGGAACTCCAGCAGACCATGAACGACCTGGTCGGCATCATCCGCCGCGAAGGCGAGATGGAGCAGGCCCTGCACAAGCTCGCCGAGCTGCGGGTGCGGGCCCGCCGGGCCGGCGTGGAGGGCCACCGCCAGTTCAACCCCGGCTGGCACCTCGCCCTGGACCTCAGGAACATGCTCCTCGTCAGCGAGTGCGTGGCCCGTGCGGCCCTGGAGCGGACCGAGTCGCGCGGCGGGCACACCCGTGAGGACCATCCGACGATGGACCGCGCCTGGCGCAACGCGAACCTGCTGTGCACCCTGGCCGACCCCACCGGCGGCCTCGCCGCGACCGACCCCGCCCGGGGCCAGATCCGGCTGGCCCGGGAGACCACCGACCCCATCCGCCCGGACCTGCTCGCCCTCTTCGAGAAGGAGGAGCTGGTCAAGTACCTCGCCGAAGAGGAGCTGTACGAGTGAGCAGCTACGAGGCCCGCTTCAAGGTGTGGCGGGGCGACGTCGGGGGCGGCGGCCTCGAGGACTTCACCGTCGAGGTGAACGACGGCGAGGTGGTGCTGGACATCATCCACCGCCTCCAGGCCACACAGGCCCCGGACCTGGCCGTGCGCTGGAACTGCAAGGCGGGCAAGTGCGGTTCGTGCTCGGCGGAGGTCAACGGCCGCCCGCGCCTGATGTGCATGACCCGCATGTCGGTCTTCGACCGGGCGGAGACGATCACGGTCACTCCCCTGCGCGCCTTCCCGGTCGTCCGCGACCTGGTCACGGACGTCGGCTTCAACTACCAGAAGGCCAGGGAGGTCCCTGCGTTCGTGCCGCCCGCCGGTGTCGGCCCGGGCGAGTACCGGATGATGCAGGAGGACGTGGACCGCTCGCAGGAGTTCCGCAAGTGCATCGAGTGCTTCCTGTGCCAGGACACCTGCCACGTGGTGCGTGACCACGAGGAGAACAAGACGGCCTTCGCGGGTCCGCGCTTCCTGATGCGCGTCGCCGAACTCGACATGCACCCGCTGGACGCGGCCGCCGAGACCGGCCTGGACCGCAAGCGCACGGCCCAGGACGAACACGGCCTCGGCTACTGCAACATCACCAAGTGCTGCACGGAGGTCTGCCCCGAGGGCATCAGGATCACCGACAACGCCCTGATCCCGCTGAAGGAGCGGGCCGTCGACCGCAAGTACGACCCGCTGGTGTGGCTGGGCTCGAAGATCAGGAGACGCTCTTCGTAACGCCACCCCGCGGCGCACGGCCGGGGCGCTGGGCCAGCATCTGAAGGCCCAGCGCACCCATCCACAGGAACCAGCCGATGAGCGGGACCACGTCGAACCTGCGGGGGATCAGCCCGAGGAACATCCACAGGGACAGTCCCACCGCGCCGATCAGCTGGCCGTACCCGTGCAGCTTCGGCCGCAGGACGCGGCGCCGCGCGAAGGGCATCACCCAGCCGGTCGTGAGGGCCGCGACGCCGAACGCCACCATGGACGCCACGATCAGCACGGCTGCCACCACCATGTACATGTGCATGACGGTCAGCGTCCCACCAGCGCCAGGGCCCGCACCAGATTGTGCTCCGCGATACCGCGTATGGATTGCGTCAAGGGGAAGTCCCCGTCGAGCAGCCGCAGCGGACCGGCGACGAGGTTCAGGTGCATCGCCAGCCGGTACAGCCGCAGCCGGTCCTCGTCCAGGCCGGGGACGCGCAGCACGTCGTAGTGCGGGCCGAGGCGCAGGCGCAGGAAGATGTGCTCCCACTCGGCGTCGAAGTGCATCAGCCCCTCGATGTCGATCAGGGCGGGCCGCCCGCCGGCGTCCAGCAGGACGTGGTCGGGGCCGAGTTCGCCATGGACGAGGGAGTGCTCGGTGCGGGGCCGCACCGCGGCGGCGAGGGTCCGCACGGCCTCCTCCAGCCGGTCCCGGGCGGCGGCGACGCGCGGGTCGCGTACGGCGGTCTCGGCGATGTCGGACAGGGCGCGGTCGGCGACCAGCCGCGCGCAGGAACGGCCCGGCGAGGCGGGGGCGCCGGCGGTCACGGCGACCTTGCCCAGGGCGGTGGAGCGGCAGCCGCGCAGGGCGTCCAGTGCTTCGGCGAGCCCGTCCAGGGCCGGACGGGCCGCCTCCGGGTCCCGGTCCAGGGCCTCCTCCAGGCTGCCGCCGGGCAGGTCCTCGACCACCGCCGCACGTGCCTCGGGGTCCACGTGCAGCAGGCGTGGGGTGCGGACGCCGAGTGCGCAGAGGCGGTCGTGGGCGGCGGTGAACAGGTCGAGGCCGGAGGCGGGCGAGAAGGGGTCGTGGGGGTCGGGGGCCTCGGGCCGGTCCCAGTAGTCCTCGTCCGGGGACCACACGTAGGCGACGGCCGTGCGGGAGTCGTCGAGGACGAGCCGGTATACGCCCTTTCGGGAGCCGCCGCGCAGCCGGGCGACGGCGCTCAGCGTGCGGTGGGGGCCGAGGGCGGCGCGGACGAGCGGGGCGAGGTCGGCGGCGGTCCGCGGCCGGCGTGTTCTGGTCATCTCGCCGAGTGTTCCGCAGCGGCGCCGCTCAGCGGACCCATTTTTCCTCGTACGCCCGCCAGTCCGCGTCCGTCGCGGCGAAGTCCACGTACAGGGCGACACCGAAGCGGACCCGGTCGGCGTCGGTGCGGGACAGACCGAGGCGGACGCCCCGCACACCGGCCGGGACGGTCTCGGCACGGGCCCGGTGGCCGAAGCGGTTCTCGTGGTAGAAGGGCAGGCCCATGAGGAGGTCGGTGGTCTCGGGGGTGACCTCCAGGGCGAGGCTGGTCTGCTGGGCCACATAACCGCCGTACAGGCTCTGGAGCGGCTGCATGGTGTCGTACGACATGACGGCGATCTGGTCCACGCGGCGGGCCACCTGCCCGAAGTAGGCCTGCGACCACCACTTGGGGTGGTTGGTCGTCGCGCCCCAGAAGGAGTGGAAGGCCGGCAGCGGGTCGATCTGGTGGGCGGCGACGGAGAGCAGGGCGTGCCGGGCGTGGGTGACGCGGCGCAGGTCGTCGAGGAGGCCCAGGTAGTCGCGGTCACCGGAGTGCAGGGGCTCCAGGTCGAAGTGGGCGCCCTGGAAGCCGGCGGCGAGGATCCGGCGGGTGGAGCGGACGACGGCGGCGCGGGTGGCGGCGCGCTCCAGGTGCAGGCCGTCGGGGCTCTCGGTGGCCAGCTTGTCGCCGAGCCAGGCCTGGACGCGGACGCCGGGTGCCGCGCGGTGCACGGCCGAGATCAGCCAACCCGCCTTGGGGTAGTCGGACTTCGGCAGGGTGCCGTCGTGCTCCAGGGGCCCCGCGTGGACGTACAGGTCGCGGATGCCGGTGTCCTTCAGGCGGTGCGCGAGGGCGGTGACGTCCGCGTCGGTCTTGCGGCCGTCGACCCAGGCGTGGCCCAGCCAGAGGGCGTCCTGGTGACGGGTGGTGGTGCCGGGTTTCGGCGTGCCGGTGTAGTCGAGGCGGAGGGCCGTCTCCGCCGTGAGCAGGCAGAGCACGGGCAGGAGCAGGAGCAGACACACGGCGGTGAGGACCCGGCGCCGACGACGGCGCCGTCCGCCCTGGGGGCGCTCTCCGCCGGGCCTCCCGCCCTCGGCCCGCCCGTCCACGGGCCGCCCGTCCTCGGTCCGTCCTTCCGCCGGTTCGGCTCGCCGTTCCGACTGCTCCGCCGGCTCGGTCGGTTCCGCCGGCCCCGCCGCTTCCGTCGGTCGTCCCGCGGACGCTTGCGTTCCCCCGTCCATTCCTGCCCCCCGTTCTCTCGTCCCCCACCCGTATCCGCACCGGTCGCGTCGGCGCCTACCTGCCCATACGCTCCGAAATGTGACGTCCTCCCTGATCCGGGGCCGGCCCCGGCGCGCCGCGGTGCACATACGCGTGCGGGTGGCGCACGCCGTGCTGGGAGCCGTCCTGGGGGCGGGGTGGCTGGTGTTGCCGGTGATGACGGTCGGCGGCCATGATCCGGTTCCCCAGGCCGCCGCCGGGACCGTCGCGAGCGCCGCCGCACCGCAGCAGGGCGGGACGTCGACCGCCGATCTGGTGCTGCCGCTCGTCGCGGGGGCCGCGGCGGTACTGCTGGCCGGTTACGGCTACGTACGCCGCACCCGCCGGGCCCGCACCCGCACCACCCCGGGGCTCGTCTCCGCGCACCCGCCCGCGCCCAGCCCCGCCGACACCGAGCGCCAGGCCCGCGCCGCGCTGGTCCTCGCCGACGACTGCGTGCGCACGAGCCGGGAGGAGCTGTCCTTCCTGCCGGAGCGGAGCGGCGAGGCGGAGGCGGAGGCGGAGCCGGTCACGCACGCCCTGCAGGCCGCGGAGACCGAGCTGTCGGCCGCGTTCGCGATATGGCGGCGCTACGAGCAGGGGGTGCCCGAGGACCCGGTCGCCCGGCGGCAGGCGCTGGTCGGGGTGGTCGGGCGGTGCGCGGAGGCCGGGCGGCGACTGGACGCCGGGGCGGCGGGGCTGGACCGGCTGCGGGGGCTGGAGGGGCCGGGGCTCGGCACGGCGCTGGAGGTCGCCGAGGGCCGCTTCCGGGAGCTGACGGCGCGGACGGTGGCCGCGCAGGACACCGCGATCGCCCTGCACGAGCGGTACGCGCCCTCGGCCGTCGGGCCCGTCACCGGATACGTCGAACAGGCCAAGGACCGGCTGGTGTTCGCCACCTCCCGGCTCAACGAGGCCCGCCAGGCCACCGACGCGGGCGAGCCGGAGCGGGCCGCCGGGCTGCTGCGCGCGGCCGAGGGCGCGGTGGCCCAGGCGGGGGTCCTGGTGGGCGGGGTCGAGCGGCTCGCGGCGGAGCTGCGGGAGGCGGCCGAGCTGGTGCCGGCCGCGCTGACCGGCGGGGAGGCGGAGCTGGCGGTGGCCCGGAAGGGAAGTACGCGCTCGCACCTGACCACCGGCGAGCTGCACGCCCGCCTGGCCCATGCGGACGGGGTGCTGGCCGCGGTGCGGGAGGAGCTGACCGGCGGCCCCTACGACCCGCTGGACGCCCTGCGCCGCATCGCCCGCGCCGCCGGGCGCCTGGACATGGGCCGTACCGGAGTCCTGGACGCCGCGGCCCTGCTCGTGGCGCGGAGTTCCCTCGCCGGGGCCGAGGAGTTCGTCACGGTGCACCGGGGCGCGGTGGGCGCGGAGGCGCGGGCACGCCTGGCGGAGGCGGTACGGAAGCTGGGCGCGGGCGACACCGACCGGGCCGACGCCGCGTCGCTGGAGGCACGGGAGCTGGCCGAGCGGAACGTACGGGCCCACGGAACCCCGTACGTGGGCACCGGCACGGACTCGGCGGGGCCGCCCGGCGCGGACTCCGCCGGCCTGTCCGGCGCGGTCCTGGGCGGCATCCTCCTGGCCACGGAACAGGACGCCGGCCCCCCGGCGAGCTACGGCGGCCCGCAGACCAGGGGCCGCCACAGACTCGCCTGAGGCGGGTGCCTCCTTTCCGGCAGCGGAGCCGCCCCCCGAAGCCGACCTGGTCAGAACAGGCTCAGCAGGGCCTCCGCCGGGTCCGTGAGGCCGTTCTCGCCGCCCGGCAGCGGCAGTTCGAACCACACCGTCTTGCCGCGAGGCGTCCGCCGGGAGCCCCAAGCGGCGCTGAGCAACCCGACGAGCTGCAGCCCGCGGCCCCCCTCGTCGGTGTCCCGCGCCCGCCGCCGCCTCGGCTGCACCAGCCCGGAGTCCCACACCTCGCACACCAGCGTGCGGTCCAGCAGCAGCCGGAGCCGGATCTCTCCCTCGCCGTACCGCAGCGCGTTCGTCACCAACTCGCTGACCAGCAGCTCCGTCGTGTCGACCAGCGGCTCCAGGTCCCAGCTGAGCAACTGCGCCCGCGCGTACTCCCGGGCCCGCCCCACACTGCGCGGCTCCCGCGGCAGCGTCCAGTCGCCGACGGACTCGGCGGGCAGCCCCTGCACCCGGGCCATGAGCAGGGCGATGTCGTCCTCCCCGTGGTGGGTGTCCAGGGTGTTGAGGACGTGATCGCAGACGTCCTCCAGCGGACGGGAGGCGTCGGTGAGCGCACCGACGAACGCCTGCAGGCCCTCGTCCAGGGGGTGGTCGCGGGACTCGACCAGGCCGTCCGTGTAGAGCGCCAGCAGCGCGCCCTCCGGCAGCTCGACCTCGACCTCCTCGAAGGGCTCGCCGCCCACGCCGAGCGGCATCCCGGGCGGCACGTCCAGCATCAGGGCCGCCTCGCCGGGCTCGACCAGCACCGGTGGCAGATGGCCGGCGTTGGCGAACGTGCAGCGTCTGGTCACCGAGTCGTACACCGCGTACACGCAGGTCGCGAGGTACACCTCGGAGAGGTCGGCGTCCCGGGGCTGACGGGCCGTGCGCGTGGCCTGCTGGACGCCGCCCGGGGTGCCGAGGCCCCGCGCGATCTCGTCCAAGGCAGAGAGCACCTCGGCCGGTTCCAGGTCCAGCAGGGCCAAGGTCCGCACCGCCGTACGCAGTTCGCCCATGGCGACGGCCGCCCGCAGTCCGCGCCCCATCACGTCGCCGACGACCAGCGCCGTACGGTGACCCGGCAGTTCGATCACGTCGAACCAGTCGCCGCCCACCTCGGTCGCCGCGTTGCCCGGCAGATAGCGGCAGGCGATGTCCAGGCCGGACGCCTCGGGGTCGCCCGGCGGCAGCAGGGACCGCTGCAGTATCAGGGCCCGCTCGTGCTCCCTGCGGTACAGGCGCGCGTTGTCGATACACACCGCCGCCCGCGCGGCCAGCTCCACCGCCAGGTCCCGGTCCCGGTCGCCGAACGGCTCGCTGCCCTTCGTGCGGGCGAACTGCGCGAGTCCGACGACGGTGTCGTGGGCGACCATCGGCACGGCCAGCGTGGACTGCACGAGGCCGCCCTCCTCGGCGGGCACGCGCTGCGGCCGGGCGGTGCGCAGGGCGTACGCGCAGGGCGAGTTGAAGGGGAAGTGGTGGACCGCGCCGACCTCGACGGGCTCGCCGGATCCGGTGAAGGGGGCGCCGGCCACCGCGCTGGCGGAGGCGACCCGGCGGAGTTCGGCACTGCCGTCGGCGAGGCCGGGCGGGGTCTCGTCGCCGGCCAGCAGCCCCTGGTAAAGGTCGACCGTGGCGAGGTCGCAGAAGCCGGGGACGACGACGTCGAGGAGTTCGCGGGCCGTGGTCTCCAGGTCGAGGGAGTTCCCTATGCGTGCGCCCGCCTCGTTGAGCAGGGCGAGATTGCGCCGGGCGGCGGCGGCCTCACGGGCGGCGGCGCGGCGGGAGGTGATGTCGGTGCCGAGCCAGGCGATGCCGATGGGCCGGCCGCTGCCGCTGTGCACGCGGTAGAGGTTGACGGACCAGTGCCGGCGTTCCTCGGAGTTCGGCACGAAGCCGGTGACGTGCATGTCGGTGATGGACTCACCGCTCTCCAGCACCCGGCGAAGGGTGGCCGAAACCCGCTCCGCCTCGGCACGCGGCAGATAGTCGTGAACTCCCTTGCCACGGTGGTCGTCCGGGGTTCCACCGAAGATGGAGGCGAACCGCTCGTTGGCCCGGCGGACCCTGAGGTCGGTGTCGATCAGCAGGAAACCGAACGGGGATTGCCCGAAAATGGCCTGCGAGGCGGCCAGGTCGGTCTCCATGCTGCGCAGGGTGCGGACGTCGACGACGATGCACACGGCGGCCTTGTCGCCCTCGGCGGTCCGGGTCGGCATGACGTAGACCTCAGCCAGACCGTCCGTGCCGCGCACGCCGTCCGCCCGGTCGGGCATCCGGAAGGGCACGACCCCGGTCCACTCGCGTCCGTCGAGAATTTCGGCCATCTTGCGCTGGCCGCGGTCGCGCAGATCGGGGTCGATGAACGCCTCTATGGGGTCCATGCCGACGGCGCGCGACGCGGGGATGCCGAGGAGCTGTTCGGCGCGCAGGCTCCACTGGTCGACGAACCCGTCGGGGCTGATGGAGAAGGACGCGACCCTGATGTAGTCGTAGATCGAACCGGGCGGACTGCTCTGCCACATGGCGTCGCCGGCTGCCGCGGCACCCTCCGCGGCCTGGTCCCTCGCGCCGCCCGACGGGTCCTCGGACTCCGTGGCCTTCGCTGGTATCTCGCTCACGCGAACCGTCCCCTCCAGCTCACCGCGTCCGGCACCGGTCACCGGGGGCGGCTGCCCGCAGTATCCAGCACTACGGCGCCGCACGACACGGTGTTCACGATCACAGCTCGGTCCAGGTGGTTTTCGGACCGGTCCGTGACAACACTTCCAGTCTTCTAACCAGGGAACACGCCGTCGAATCACGCAGTTCCGGGCACTGCCAGTTCGAACCACACGGTCTTTCCGCTCGCGCCGGGGCGCGTGCCCCAGCGGCGCGAGGAACCGGCGAGCAGTTGGAGCCCCCGCCCGCTCTCGTCCTCGGGCCGGGCGACGCGTTCGCGCGGCGGGTCCGGGAGCGGGTCGGAGACCTCCACCAGCAGCGGTTCGCCGCGTCCGCCGGGGCGCACGAGCCGTACCCCGATGGGGCCGGTGGCGTGCCGCAGGGAGTTGGTGACCAGCTCGCTGACCAGCAGTGCGGCGAGGTCGGCGACGCTGTCGAGGTCCCAGCCGTGCAACTGGCCGCGGACCGCGGCGCGGGCGGCGCGAACAGCGCCCGGTTCCGCGGGAAACGTCCACTCGGCGCAGTCGCCATCGGTGTCGATCACGCCGATCACTTCCCAGGCCAGCAAGCGCACCCATGTCCGATTTCGTGGGGTTAATGGGCACATACCCGATATCCGGTGGGCAGTACCGTGCGAGAGGGCGCACTGTGGCACGAACGGCGTACGGAGGGGGGTCAGCGGGCGCCGGCGATGATGCGGGGCGCGACCTCGTGCACCGCCGCGACGTCCTGGTCCAGCCAGGCCACGTCCCAGACCTCGGCCGGGGTGAGCCAGCGCAGGTCGTCATGGTCCTGCAGCGGCCGGGGCGCGGGCGAGCCGGGGAGCAGGCGGGCGGTCCACACCTGAAGGACGTACGGCATCCTCAGCGGCCACTCCCCCGGCACCCGCTCGACGACTTCGGCGTCGATGCCGAGCTCCTCGCGCAGTTCGCGCACCAGGGCGTCCTCGGGCCGCTCGCCCGGCTCGACCTTGCCGCCGGGCAGTTCCCAGCGCCCGGCCAACTCGGCCGGTGCGCTGCGGCGGGCGGCGAGCAGCCGGCCGCCGTCGAGCAGGGCGGCTCCCACCACCACGATCGGGTCCGTCCGGTGCGTCTCGGGCGTCATGGAACGGAGCCTACGGGAGGGCTTGGGGCGTCAGTTGTGGGTGCCGTCCCCGTTCTGCTCGATGCGCTCGACCCAGTAGAGCTGTTTGTGACCCCGGTCGTCGAAACTGTCGGCGATCTTCTGGGCCTCGGCACGGGTGGCGTAACGGCCGACGCGGTAGCGATTGCCGTTGTCGTCCTGCCGTATCACGATCCAGGGCAGGGACACCGCGTTCTCACTCATGGCCCCCACCGCCCTCGCCGCCCCTTCTCGCACCGCCCCACCTGCTTCCCGTCCCAGGCCCCCGCCGTGGCCCGCCTAAGGAAACCCCAGTCCGCATATGCCCGAGCGTACGCCCAACCTTCACGGAGCGAATACGCCTTTTCACAAAGAGGTACGCAACCAGCCAGAACGCCGGGGGCGCACGAGACCGAACGCGCCCCCGCGAGCACGACTGCCTCGGGTCGGGACATACCGGAGGGACCTGGGATCACCTGGGAAAACGGCCGGATTGCAGCGGCCGGGCAGGGCCGGCACGCGGTCGGACGGCCGGGGCGACCGGCCGCGGGGCGGGCCGGGGTGTGCGCTACCTCACTCCAGGGGCGCGCAGGCACGGGGAGTGCGGCGCCCTCACTTCACGGGCAGGTGGTAGGCGACCCGGTACCGGTCGGCGGGGATCACCACGTCGGCGGTCTCCACCGGGCGGCCGGAGGCGTAGTAGGTGCGCTGGACGACCACGACCACATGACCGGGGACCCCGCCGAGCACGTGCAGCTCCTCGGCGAGGCCGGGGCGGGCGCCGACCTCCTCGGTGACGTTGTCCACGATGACGTCGATGGCCCTCATCCGCTCGACCACGCCCATGCCGCCGAGCGGGCCCTCCTCGGGCAGCATCACGGGCGTGCGGCCGGTGACGGCGAGCGGCTCCCAGGAGGTGGAGAGCATCATCGGCTCACCGGCCTCCCGGAACAGGTACTTGGTGCGCATCACCCGCTCGCCCAGCGGGATCGCGAGCCGCTCGGCGATGGCGGTCCCGGCCTCGGCCTGCTCGCTGCTTGACTCCCAGGTGCCGCGCACCGAGGCGTCGGCCTGCTCCTGCCGGAAGGGCGTGGCGCCGCCCGCCGGGCGGTAACCGGAGCGGGACACCCGCCGGGGGACGGGCCGTTCACGCACGTACGTCCCCGAGCCGGAGCGGCCCTCGACCAGCCCCTCGGCCATCAGCACCTTGCGGGCCTCCAGCGCGACCGTGTCCGAGACGCCGTACTCCTCGCGGATGCGGGCCTGTGAGGGCAGCCGGGTGTGGGGTGGCAGTGAACCGTCGACGATCTTCTTGCGGAGATCACCCGCGACGCGCAGGTACGCCGGCTGCTCACCGAAAGTCACTGGCCGCTCCCATCAGATTGTACAGACAGCAACAGCCTGGCAACCGTGGGTTGTGCCGTGCAAGCAAAGGCCAGAGAATCACTCGATGTGATGACATGGGGGTGGGGAGGGCTTTACCCAGGCACTTGTCCCCCGTATGGGCGCGATCACACCGGCACGCCGGTGTCGGTCTCGCCGCCCGGCGCTCCGCCCGGCGCGTCGACGTACTCACCCTGGGCCGGTGAGATGCGCGCGCCGTCGTGCGCGCCGTCCCTGACGCCCTGCCAGAAGTCGGCCGCACCGCCCGTGGCGAGCATCAGCGCCCAGAGCGCGAGCCCGATCACGGACAGGACGGAGCCGGCGACGGCGAGCCCGGTGCCGCGCTCGCCGCGCCGGCGGATCCGCCACAGCGCGACCAGCCCGAACACCAGCCCCAGCCCCGGCAGACAGCACAGCACCCCGAGCACGAGGGAGGTGATGGCGAGTCCGTTGACGGGCGCGGGACGGTTGTAGGGGCGGTAGCCCTGGGTCCACGGCCGGTAGGGAGCGTAGGGGAAGTACGGGGCCTGCGGGGGCTCTTGCGGCTGATGGGGGCCGGGGGCCGGAGGTATGGACACCGGTAGCGTGCTCCTGGGGGTGGTGGCGCCGGCACGGGCCGGTGACAGGTCTGGCGGACGACTGCGCGCATGGTAAGCGGGGCGCGCGAAGGGGGCGGAATGAGGACGGGGACCCGTGTGGGCGGCGAGGTGGTGCGGGCGGTGAACGGGCTCACCGCCCGGTGGGCCGCGACCACGACCGGAGGCACGGCGCTGTCGGCGGCGGGAGTCTGGCCGCTGCTGGCCTTCCTGGCCGACGGCGCGGCCGGGCCGGCGCGGGCGGAGCTGGCCGGGGCGCTGGGCGTGCCCGCGGACCGGGCGGCCGCCGCCGCACGGGAGTTGCTGGCCGGGCTGGGCTCGGTGGCCGGGCTGGACGCGGCGCTGGGGCTGTGGACGCACCAGGAGCTCGCCCTGCGCGCGCAGTGGCGGGCAGGACTGCCGGCCGGCACGCACGGGGTGTTCGGGGACGACCTGGTCACCGCGCAGGAGCGGCTGGACGCCTGGGCCGCCGAGCGGACCGGCGGGCTGATCGAGCGCATGCCGATGACGCTGACCCGGGAGGCGCGGATGGTGCTGGCCGCGGCCCTCGCGCTGCGCACCACCTGGCGGCAGCCCTTCGAGGAGCTGCCGCACCGGCCGGCGGCCGGCCCCTGGCAGGGGCGTACGGTGCGCGGGCTGCACCGGCGGAGCGTGCGGCCGGACCGGGTGGGTGTGGCCGGCACGCCGGACGGCTTCGTCACCGCGCTGACCGTGCCCGGCGACAACGGCGTCGACGTGCACCTGGTGCTCGGCGAAGAGCGCATGACGCCGGGCCAGGTGCTGGCGCGCGGCGTGGAGGTGGTGCAGCGCGCCCTCGCGGTCACGCCGGGCGGCGCCCTGCCGCACGGTCACGTCGGGCCGGGTCTGCATGTGGAACAGCAGCCGGTGACGGCGCCGGAGCCGCGGGCCCTCGCCGTGCGGACGGTGGGCTTCGAAGTGCGCGCCGACCACGATCTGACCGCTCTCGCGGGCCTGTTCGGGCTGACGACGGCCCTGGACCGGAGCCACGGCCACTTCCCCGGTGTCGCCGGCGTCCCGCTCGCCGTCGGGGAGGCCCGCCAGTCGGCCCTGGCCCAGTTCGGCGCGACCGGCTTCCGCGCGGCGGCGGTCACGGCGGTCGCGTCGGTGTACGGGGGCGGGTTCCAGCCTCGCTACGAGACCACCGTCGTCCAAGTCGACTTCGACCGCCCGTTCGGCTTCCTCGCCGTCGACCGCGACTCCAGGCTGGTGCTGGTGGCGGGCTGGGTGACGGACCCGGCGCCGTATCCGGCCACCGGCTGACCGCCGCGCTCGCGTACGTCAGGGGCCGGCCCCCGCGGGAGCCGGCCCCTGTGTGTCCTGCCTGCCCGTCAGGGCGGCGACGTGACGTCCGTGCGTCCGCTCACACGTTGAAGCGGAACTCCACCACGTCCCCGTCCTGCATGACGTACTCCTTGCCCTCCATCCGGGCCTTGCCCTTGGCGCGGGCCTCGGCGACCGAGCCGGTCTCGACCAGGTCGCCGAAGGAGATGACCTCGGCCTTGATGAAGCCCTTCTGGAAGTCGGTGTGGATGACACCGGCCGCCTCGGGAGCCGTGGCGCCCTTCTTGATCGTCCAGGCGCGGGACTCCTTGGGGCCGGCCGTCAGGTAGGTCTGCAGGCCGAGCGTGTTGAAGCCGACGCGGGCCAGGGTGGCGAGACCCGGCTCGTGCTGGCCGACGGACTCCAGCAGCTCCAGGGCCTCCTCCTCGTCCAGCTCGGCGAGGTCCTGCTCCAGCTTGGCGTTGAGGAAGATCGCCTCGGCGGGGGCGACCAGGGCGCGCTGCTCGTTCTTGAACTCCTCGTCGACCAGTTCGTCCTCGTCGACGTTGAACACGTACAGGAACGGCTTGGTGGTCAGCAGGTGCAGGTCGTGCAGCAGCTCGTTGCGCTCGGTGCCCTGGACGATGCCGTGGGCGAAGAGCGTGTCACCCTTCTCCAGGATCTCCTTGGCCTCCTCGACCGCCTTGACCTTGGGAGCCACGTCCTTCTTGATCCGGGACTCCTTCTGGAGGCGCGGCAGGACCTTCTCGATGGTCTGGAGGTCGGCGAGGATCAGCTCGGTGTTGATCGTCTCGATGTCGTCCTTCGGCGAGACCTTGCCGTCGACGTGGACGACGTTCTCGTCCTTGAAGGCGCGGATGACCTGGCAGATCGCGTCGGACTCGCGGATGTTCGCGAGGAACTTGTTGCCGAGGCCCTCGCCCTCGGAGGCGCCGCGCACGATACCGGCGATGTCGACGAAGTCGACGGTGGCCGGAAGGATGCGCTCGGAGGAGAAGATCGACGCCAGCTTGGCCAGGCGGCCGTCGGGGACGCCCACGACGCCGACGTTCGGCTCGATCGTGGCGAACGGGTAGTTGGCCGCCAGCACGTCGTTCTTGGTCAGGGCGTTGAACAGGGTCGACTTGCCGACATTCGGCAGGCCGACGATTCCGATCGTGAGCGACACGTTGCGACTTCCCGTAAATGAGAGGGCCAGGGGCTGCCAGGGGCCAGAGACACTGGCCGATCCACCAGTCTACGGCGTTCCCGGCGAGGGCCTCGCGAGAGCGTCGAACGCCCGGCCAAGCTCTGCTCCCCGGCGTGTCTGGCGGCCGACCGGGCACATAAGCAGACCTAGGTTGGTCCAGTGGAGCAACGCGGAATTCGACCCCCGAACGACGGACCCCGGCGCGGCGCGCCGCCGCGGCGGCTGCCCGGGCAGGCCCGGCCGAGGCCGGGCGACGAGCGCCGGCGGGGGCAGGGAGCGGCCCGGCCCGGACGGGGGAGCCGTCCGGCCAGGGTCGCGCGGCCGGTGCCGGCCGCCCGGCGGATGCCGCAGCCGCGGCTCACCGGGCTCGGCACCGGGCTGTTCTGCGCGGCGGTGATGCTGCTGCTCGGCAGCCTGGACCAGTTGATGTTCGACGGGTCACCGGCGGTCTACGGGGTGCTGTTCCTGCCGGTGTGCGTGCTGACCGCGCTGGTGGTGCGGGAGGGGGACCTGCTGACCGCTCCGGTGGTCGTGCCGATCGCGTTCGCCGTGGGCCTGCTCACCGTCGCCGACGGCGGCGGGGGGTCGGCCGGCCGTCTGATGGGGCTGGTCACGGGGCTCGCCACGCAGGCGGGGTGGCTGTACGGGGGGACGCTGGCCGCGGGCGTGATCGTGCTCGTACGGCGGGTGCGGTGGATACGGCGGCGCCGCCGGCGGGGCTGAGCCGTACGCCCGCTCCCCGCCGCACGCGCCCCCGGCCGCGGCCCTAGGGGGCGTCCTCCTGGGCCGCTCTCATCGCCGCCCCCACGATCCCCGCGTTGTTCTGCAGCTGCGCGGGGACGATCTCGGCTCTGATGCCCTCGATGAGGTGCAGGAACTTGTCCGCCTTGCGGCTGACACCGCCGCCGATGATGAACAGCTCCGGCGAGAAGAGCATCTCCACGTGCGCCAGGTACTTCCGGACGCGGTTCGCCCACTGCTCCCAGCTCAGCCCGTGGTCCTCCTTGGCCTTGCTGGAGGCCTTCTTCTCCGCTTCGTGGCCGTTCAGCTCGAGGTGGCCCAGCTCCGTGTTCGGGACCAGGAGACCGTCCACGAAGACGGCGCTGCCGATGCCGGTGCCGAAGGTGAGCAGGACGACCGTGCCCCGTCTGCCGCGGCCGGCGCCGAACTGCATCTCGGCGACGCCCGCCGCGTCCGCGTCGTTGACCACCGTCACCGGCAGCCCGCCCAGCCTGCCGCTGAACAAGACGCGCGCGTCGGTGTCGATCCAGCTCTTGTCGACATTGGCCGCCGTGCGGACCGTGGCGCCGCCCGTGACCACTCCGGGGAAGGTCAGCCCGACCGGGCCGGACCACCCGAAGTGGTCCACGACCTGCTTGACCCCGTCGGCCACGCCGTCGGGCGTCGCCGGGTGCGGGGTGAGCACCTTGCAGCGCTCCTGGGCCAGGTCGCCCCTGTCCAGGTCCACAGGGGCGCCCTTGATCCCGGATCCGCCGATGTCCACGCCGAAGATCTGCATGGCTCCACGTTACGACGGGCGACTGACGGTCACGCCCCGGATGCGGCCGCGGGTCCGGACCCGCCGCGCTCGGCGACCAGGGTGGCGGCCTCCTCGCGCAGGTCGCGGCGGAGCTCCTTGGGCAGCGAGAAGGTGATGGACTCCTCGGCGGCCTTGACGATCTCCACGTCCCCGTAGCCGCGCTCGGCGAGCCACTCGAGGACCTGCTCGACCAGGACCTCGGGGACGGAGGCGCCGGAGGTGACGCCGACCGTGGTCACGCCCTCCAGCCAGGCCTCGTCGATCTCGTCGGCGAAGTCCACCAGGTAGGCCTCGCGGGAGCCGGCCAGCTTGGCGACCTCGACCAGGCGCTTGGAGTTGGAGGAGTTGCGCGAGCCCACGACGATGACCAGCTCGGCCTCGGCGCCCATCTGCTTCACGGCGAGCTGACGGTTCTGCGTGGCGTAGCAGATGTCGTCGCTGGGCGGGGAGACGAGCCCGGGGAACTTCGTCTTCAGGGCGTCGACGGTCTCCATGGTCTCGTCCACGGAGAGGGTGGTCTGCGACAGCCACACGACCTTCGACGGGTCGCGGACCTCCACCTTGGCGACGTCCTCGGGGCCGTCCACGAGCTGGATGTGGTCGGGGGCCTCACCGGAGGTGCCGATGACCTCCTCGTGGCCCTCGTGGCCGATCAGGAGGATGTCGAAGTCGTCGTTCGCGTAGCGAACGGCTTCCTTGTGGACCTTGGTGACCAGCGGGCAGGTGGCGTCGATGGTGGCGAGGCGGCCCCGCTCGGCCTCCTCGTGGACCACCGGGGCGACGCCGTGCGCGGAGAACATCACGATGTTGCCGGGCGGCACCTCCTCCGTCCGCTCGACGAAGACGGCGCCCTTCTTCTCCAGGGTCTGCACCACGTACTTGTTGTGGACGATCTCGTGCCGGACGTAGATCGGGGCCCCGTACTGTTCGAGGGCCTTCTCGACGGCGATCACGGCGCGGTCCACACCGGCGCAGTAGCCCCGGGGGGCGGCGAGCAGGACACGGCGGCCAGGCGAAGCGGTCATGCGTCCCATCGTAAGGGTGCGTTCGGCGGCACCGGGATCGCGTGCCCCGCGCGGGGGCGGGGAGGACCGGGGCGCATGTCCGACACCGGAACGACCGCCTCCGCGACCGGCGTGGAGGCGTCCCGGGTGGCGCAGGTGGTGGGGGCGATGTGGCCGCCGGCCCCGAGCCGCCTCGGACCCGGTGTCGTAGGGGACCGATACGCTCGGGCCCATGGCTGTGAACACCTCGCCCGAAGCCCCCCTCCCCGTCGGTGAGGTCTCCCGGCTGATCGGGGGCTGGATCGATCGGCTCGGGGCGGTGTGGGTCGAGGGACAGATCACGCAGTTGTCGCGGCGGCCCGGTGCCGGGGTCGTGTTCCTGACGCTGCGCGACCCGTCGTACGACATCTCCGTCAGCGTGACGTGTTACCGGCAGGTGTTCGACTCCGTCGCGGACGTGGTCGGCGAGGGCGCCCGCGTCGTCGTGCTCGCGAAACCCGAGTGGTACGCCCCGCGCGGGCAACTGTCCCTGCGCGCCGCCGAGATACGGCCGGTCGGCGTCGGCGAGCTGCTGGCCCGGCTGGAGCAGCTGAAGAAGACGCTCGCGGCCGAGGGGCTGTTCGCACCGGAGCGGAAGAAGCCGCTGCCCTTCCTGCCGCAGTTGATCGGCCTCGTCTGCGGGCGTGCCTCGGCCGCGGAGCGGGACGTGCTGGAGAACGCCCGGCACCGCTGGCCCGCCGTCCGCTTCGAGGTGCGCAACGTCGCCGTGCAGGGCGTGCACGCCGTCCCGCAGGTCGTGCAGGCCGTGAAGGAGCTGGACGAGACCGGGGACGTCGACGTGATCATCGTCGCCCGTGGCGGCGGCAGCGTCGAGGACCTGCTGCCCTTCTCCGACGAGCAGCTCGTGCGGGCCGTGGCGCAGTGCCGTACGCCCGTCGTCTCCGCCATCGGGCACGAACCCGACAACCCGCTCCTCGACCACGTCGCCGACCTGCGCGCCTCCACGCCGACGGACGCGGCCAAGAAGGTCGTGCCGGACGTGGGCGAGGAGTTCGAGCGGGTGCGGATGCTGCGCGACCGGGCCCGGCGGTGCGTGAACGCGTATCTCGAGCGGGAGGAGCGCGGGCTGGCGCACGCTCTGGCCCGGCCCTCGATCGAGGATCCGCACCGGATGATCGACGAGCGGGCCGATCATGTGGCGGCCCTGGTCGAGCGGAGCCGGCGCACCCTCGGCCATCTGCTGGACCGCGCGGACTCGGAGCTGACGCACACGCACGCGCGCGTGGTGGCCCTCTCTCCCGCGGCCACGCTCGAGCGGGGCTACGCGGTACTCCAGAAGTCCGACGGACACGTGGTGCGTGACCCGGCGGAGGTCACCCGGGGCGAGGCGCTGCGGGCCCGCGTCGCCGACGGCGAATTCACAGTGAAGGTGGGCGAATGACCAAGGTGGACGAGGCGCTCTCGTACGAGCAGGCGCGGGACGAGCTGATCGAGGTCGTACGGCGGCTGGAGGCGGGCGGTACGACGCTGGAGGAGTCCCTCGCGCTGTGGGAGCGCGGTGAGGAGCTGGCCAAGGTGTGCCGGCGCTGGCTGGAGGGTGCGCGGGCCCGGCTGGACGCGGCGCTGGCCGAGGAGGAGGGCACGGAGGGGGACGCGGAGGGGGCCGCGGGGTAGGCGTCGCCCGGGGCCGTGAACCCGGGGCTGTGAAGCGGCTCACCGCACCCCCGCTTTTGTTGAAGATTGAACTTAGCTGGCGTAGTGTCATGCCGTCAGCCGATCCGGACCACGGTCCGGTACGTCGGATCGCGACACCGCTTAGGAAGTCAACGCATGTCTCTCGTTCTTGACCCCGCCGCCCAGGACCTGCTGTTCCGCGAGGCCCGCACCGCGAACACCTTCAGCGACGAGCCCGTGACCGAGGAGCAGGTCCAGGCGATCTACGACCTGGTCAAGTACGGCCCCACCGCCTTCAACCAGTCGCCGCTGCGCATCACCCTGGTCCGCTCCCCCGAGGCCCGTGAGCGCCTGGTGCAGCACATGGCCGAGGGCAACCAGCCGAAGACCGCCGCCGCCCCGCTGGTCGCGATCCTCTCCGCGGACAACGAGTTCCACGAGGAGCTGCCGGCCCTCTTCCCGCACTTCCCGCAGGCCAAGGACGTCTTCTTCAGCGAGCGTCCGGCCCGTGAGGGTGCCGCCGCGCTGAACGCCGCCCTGCAGGCCGCCTACTTCATCATCGGCGTCCGCGCCGCGGGCCTCGCCGCCGGCCCGATGACCGGCCTCGACTTCGAGGGCGTCCGCAAGGAGTTCCTCGACGACGACCACACCCCGCTGATGGTCGTCAACATCGGCAAGCCGGGCGAGAACGCCTGGTTCCCGCGCTCGCCGCGCCTGGCCTACGAGGACGTCGTCACGACCGTCTGAGCAGCCGGACACGAAAGAGGCCCCCAGCACCGCCGGGGGCCTCTGCCGTATGCGCGGATCACTTCAGCTTCAGCGCCGCCGCCATCTTCGTCAGCTCGCCGAAGGAAGCGGTGCCGGCCACCACCGTCGTGGAGCCGGGCGTGTTCTCCAGCACGAGGGCGTCGTAGCGGCCGCCGGTGTAGCGGGTCCAGGTGCGGCCGTCGATCCGCTCGGTCCGTTTCGTCGCCGACGCGCCCTGGCTGGCGGTGTCGATGAACGCGGAGCGCTTCTGCGCGGACTGCTCGAGCTGCGCGTACTGCCCGTCCGGGGTCTGGAAGCCCAGGTGCCAGCGGTCGGACTCCTCGCCCTGGAAGCGCACGGAGGTCGCCTTCCACGCGCTCGGCAGGCCCTCGGGGGCGGCCACCGGGTAGCTCGCCGCGCGACGGGCCGTGAGCAGATCGACCTGGTAGTCGACCCGCTTGATGTCGGGAGCGTGATCGTCGTGCGGGATACCGAAGAGCCAGACGGCCGCCGCCGCGAGGCCGATCAGGGCCAGGGAGAGAATCATGTCCCGGACCGTCTTCTGCTTGCCGTTCGAACCTGCCACGCCCCCTATCGTCGCAGGTGCCCCAAGCGCTCATCCGTGGGGTCCCCTGCTCATTTTGTCTGCTCAACGATAGAGTCAGGGCCAACACCCTCATCCGGCCGTCGTCGTATCAGAAAGGTGCGCTCCGATGACCGAAAATCATCACCTGCCGTCCGAGCTCGATGTTCCCTCCGAGGCTCCCGACCGCAACCTCGCCCTGGAACTCGTCCGGGTGACCGAAGCCGCCGCCATGGCCGCGGGCCGCTGGGTGGGGCGCGGCGACAAGAACGGCGCCGACGGCGCCGCGGTGCGCGCCATGCGAACCCTCGTCTCCACCGTCTCGATGAACGGCGTCGTCGTCATCGGCGAGGGCGAGAAGGACGAGGCCCCCATGCTCTTCAACGGGGAGCACGTGGGCGACGGCACCGGTCCCGAGGTCGACATCGCGGTCGACCCGATCGACGGCACCACGCTGACGGCCAAGGGCATGCCGAACGCCATCGCCGTGCTCGCCGCCGCCGAGCGGGGCGCCATGTTCGACCCGTCCGCCGTGTTCTACATGGACAAGCTGGTCACCGGCCCCGAGGCCGCCGACTTCGTCGACATCGACGCGCCCGTGGCCGTGAACATCAAGCGGATCGCCAAGGCGAAGAAGGCCACGCCCGAGGACGTCACCGTCGTCATCCTCGACCGGCCCCGGCACGAGGGCCTGATCAGGGAGGTCCGCGAGGCCGGCGCCCGCATCAAGCTCATCTCCGACGGCGATGTCGCCGGCTCGGTGTACGCGCTGCGCGAGGGCACGGGTGTCGACCTGCTGCTCGGCATCGGCGGTACACCGGAGGGCATCATCTCGGCCTGCGCCGTGAAGTGCCTGGGCGGGACGATCCAGGGCAAGCTGTGGCCCAAGGACGCGGAGGAGCGTGCGCGGGCCATCGACGCCGGGCACGACCTGGACCGCGTGCTGACCACCGACGACCTGGTGTCCGGCGAGAACGTGTTCTTCGTCGCCACCGGCATCACCGACGGCGAACTGCTGCGGGGTGTCCGCTACCGGTCGGAGACCGCCCTGACCGAGTCGATCGTGATGCGCTCGAAGTCGGGGACGGTGCGGAAGATCGACTCCGAACACCGGCTGCGGAAGCTGCGGGCGTACAGCGCGGTCGACTTCGACCGGGCCAAGTAACACCCGCCCGAGGGGTCCCGCGCCCCTGAGGCAAGGACGAGACGGGAAGGGCGCCCCCTGTGCGGAGGGGGCGCCCTTCCTTCGCTCATCCGGCTATGCGGTTGGCCGTCGCCCTCGTCGCCTTCTTCAGTTCGACCTCACGCCTGCGCCGCCTGGCCAGGACCACGCGGCGCTCCGCCGCCGTGAGGCCGCCCCAGACGCCGTACGGCTCGGGCTGGAGGAGGGCGTGCTCGCGGCACTCGACCATCACCGGGCAGCGGGCGCAGACGCGCTTGGCCGCCTCCTCCCGGCTCAGGCGGGCCGCCGTCGGCTCCTTCGACGGAGCGAAGAACAGACCGGCCTCGTCGCGCCGGCACACCGCCTCGGTGTGCCACGGAGCGTCTTGGTCCCTGTCCAGTTCCGGCACCCGCGGGGCCGGAACAGCAGCTACCTGCAGGGACGAATGCGGCGGTTGCAGCACGGTCTACTCCTGACGACGGCTTCGCGAGCGAGAGACGATGACGCAAGGCCTACCCGCTGTGCGCGCGCCTATGCACAGCGTTCCCAACCGCAGGCGCGTGACGGCTCGTTCACGCCCCCGGCACCCGCGGCCCCACAGGACCGACCCCTTCCGGCACCGGCGGATTCGCGACCGTCAACGGTCCAGGTGTTTGCGCAGCTTCCTGTCGACCTTGTCCTGGACCCGCTCCAGTTTCCGGTCGACCTTGCTCTGCACCCGGTCCAGGATGTCCGCCACGCGCTTGCCGCGCCTCGGACGCGCCTCCACGTTGCCCAGTACGGCCCAGCCGTCGACGTAGACGACCGGCGCGTCGGCCTCGACCGAGTCCAGCGTGTCCACCTCGAAGTTGCCCAGGACGCCGCCGCCGGTGCCACGCAGGGACACGTTCTCCGGGACACGGATCTGGACGTCACCGAAGACCGAGACGGCCTTGATGACGACCTGCTGGTACTCGAAGATCGCCTCGCTGAGGTCGATCTCGACGCTGCCGAAGACCGAGTACGCGTGCAGCCGGCGGCCGGCGCGCCAGCGGCCCCGGCGCACGGCGCTGCTGAAGACCGCGACCACGTTGGCATCGGCCTCGGCCGGGACCGCGCCGGGCGTCGGACGCGGCGGGACCGGCGTGTAGGCGGCGCCCGCCGGACGCTGGTGCGCCGCCGGCAGGTCCTGGATGAAGACCTCCAGCTCGCCCACCGTCTTGGCGTGCAGCACCCCCTCGACGCGCTCGGCGTGCTCCTCGGCGGTCAGGCGGCCCTCGGCGAGGGCGTCGCGCAGGATGTCGGCGACCCGGTCGCGGTCGGCGTCCGAGGCGCGCAGTGCGGAGACGCGCGGTGCGGCGTCCTGGGTTCGGGCGGGCTTCTGAAGGTCCACGACAGCAGAGTACCGAAACGCGATAGATCGCGACTAGGGGTGTGGAAAACCTCGGCGTGGCGAACTGAGCCTTACCTCACAGGTTCCGTGTCAGCGGCAGGTTCTACGCTGGTGGGGCCCGCCAGCGTCGGCGGGCGGCCGTCCGTCAGAGTGAGGAATGGGCTGAGATGCCTGAGTTCGCGTACACCGATCTGCTCCCCCAGGGAGAGGACACCACCCCCTACCGCCTGGTGACGTCCGAGGGCGTCTCCACGGTCGAGGGGCCCGACGGGCGGACGTTCCTCACGGTGGAGCCGGAGGCGCTGCGCAAGCTGGCCGAGGAGGCCATTCACGACATCCAGCACTACCTGCGCCCGGCCCACCTCGCCCAGCTGCGCCGCATCATCGACGACCCCGAGGCGTCGGGCAACGACAAGTTCGTCGCGCTGGACCTGCTGAAGAACGCGAACATCGCGGCGGCCGGTGTGCTGCCGATGTGCCAGGACACCGGCACGGCGATCGTCATGGGCAAGCGCGGGCAGAACGTGCTCACGCAGGGCCGCGACGAAGAGGCGCTGAGCCACGGCATCTACGACGCCTACACGAAGCTGAACCTGCGCTACTCGCAGATGGCTCCGCTCACCATGTGGGAGGAGAAGAACACCGGCTCCAACCTGCCGGCGCAGATCGAGCTGTACGCAACCGACGGCGGCGCCTACAAGTTCCTGTTCATGGCGAAGGGCGGCGGCAGCGCCAACAAGTCCTTCCTCTACCAGGAGACGAAGGCGGTCCTGAACGAGGCCTCCATGATGAAGTTCCTGGAGGAGAAGATCCGTTCGCTGGGTACGGCCGCCTGCCCGCCGTACCACCTGGCGATCGTCGTCGGCGGTACGAGCGCCGAGTACGCGCTGAAGACCGCCAAGTACGCCTCCGCGCACTACCTGGACGAGATCCCGGCCGAGGGCTCGGAGCTCGGCCACGGCTTCCGGGACAAGGACCTGGAGCAGAAGGTCTTCGAGCTGACGCAGAAGATCGGCATCGGCGCGCAGTTCGGCGGCAAGTACTTCTGCCACGACGTGCGCGTGGTCCGCCTGCCCCGGCACGGCGCGTCCTGCCCGGTCGCCATCGCCGTCTCCTGCTCGGCCGACCGCCAGGCCGTCGCGAAGATCACCGCCGAGGGCGTCTTCCTGGAGCAGCTGGAGACCGACCCGGCGCGCTTCCTGCCGGAGACGACCGACGAGCACCTCGACGAGTCCTCCGACGTGGTGAAGATCGACCTCAACCAGCCGATGGACACGATCCTCGCGGAGCTGACGAAGTACCCGGTCAAGACCCGTCTCTCCCTCACCGGCCCGCTGGTCGTCGCCCGTGACATCGCGCACGCCAAGATCAAGGAGCGGCTGGACGCGGGCGAGGAGATGCCGCAGTACCTGAAGGACCACCCGGTGTACTACGCGGGCCCGGCGAAGACCCCCGAGGGGTACGCCTCCGGCTCCTTCGGCCCGACGACGGCCGGCCGCATGGACTCCTACGTGGAGCAGTTCCAGGCGGCGGGCGGCTCCAAGGTGATGCTCGCCAAGGGCAACCGCAGCAAGCAGGTCACCGACGCGTGCGACGCCCACGGCGGCTTCTACCTCGGCTCCATCGGCGGCCCCGCCGCCCGGCTCGCCCAGGACTGCATCAAGAAGGTCGAGGTCCTGGAGTACGAGGAGCTGGGCATGGAGGCGGTCTGGAAGATCGAGGTCGAGGACTTCCCGGCGTTCATCGTCGTGGACGACAAGGGCAACGACTTCTTCACTTCACGGGAACCCGAGCAGCCGACGTTCACCAGCATCCCGGTGCGGGGCCCCGGCCTGGCCTGAGTCATCCCGTAAGCGCCTCACAGACCCCTCGGCGTCGCCGGGGGTCTGCTGCTGTCCGCGGGTGGCGCGATGAGCTCCTCCCCCGCTCCCGTGGCTTGAAGCGCACCCTTGACGCCAGCGCGGCTGGATCGGGAGGGTCCGTGCGTAGAAGTCCGTGCAATCCGCGTAGCCCGGGAGGCTGCTGTGTCGCTACGGTTCATCGCCAAGGACCCGAACACGGACGGGGCGAACTGCCCCACGGTCTGGGTCGACGAGGAGAAGCAAGAGATCGTGTTGCAGGGTTGGACGGTGGACGAGGCGACGCGCGCCGAGTGCCTGAAGACCGGCCCCATCCCCGACAGTGAGACCGTCGTCCGGCTGCCTGTGCGTATGGTCGCCGCCATCAGGGAGGCTTGTGATGCCGCAGACGGCCCCACCGTTCAGTGAGCTGCTGGCGAACTGCCAGCGATCCGCCGTACATCTGGAGATGCGCGACTTCTACGACGACCCCGACGAGGCCCCGCGCGTGGCCGCGTGGAAGGCCGGGCATCGGCCTGACCCGAACGACCGGGCGTCCTGGTGGCGCCCCTGGCTCGACATGGTGTCCGAGGCGGTTTCCCGTGGTGTCGTGATCCGCCGCGCCCGGATCGTCTCCGAGCCGGTGAGCGAGTACACCCGGTACCTCTACGACGGCACATTCACCAACATCGCCGCTGGTGAGCAGATCCGTTGGCTTCCCCGGCGGAACGCGTCGGATCTGGCCCTCCCTGGCAATGACTTCTGGTGCTTCGATGACCGGCTGGTGAGGTTCGGCTACTTCTCCGGTGAGGGCGTGTACCTCGGCGACGAAGTGGACGACCGCGCCGAAGTGGTCAAGCTGTGCGCCTCGGCGTTCGAAGCCGTCTGGGACCGGGCCGTTCCGCACGACCGCTACAGGATCTGAGAACGCACAGCCCCCATGGCCCGTTCCCCTTCGTCCAGCGTCCAGGCGGCCCGCGAGGCGCTTGCAGCACGCCTTCGGGATCTTCGCCTGGACGCCGGCCTGAAGGCTCGCGAGGTAGCCGTACAGGCTGGCTGGCATCCCTCGAAAGCGAGTCGGCTGGAGAACGCCGTAACGTCCCCCTCGGACGCCGACATTCGCGACTGGTGCCGGGTCTGCGGAGCCGACGATCAAGCAGCCGACTTGATCGCCGCGTCCCGCTCGGCAGAGTCGATGTACGTCGAGTGGCGACGGCTCCAGCGCACGGGGCTACGCCGACTCCAGGAGTCGTACGTACCTCTCTTCGAGCGCACCCGAACCTTCCGCATCTACTGCTCCAACGTGGTGCCCGGCCTGCTCCAGACCCCCGCGTACGCAACCGCGCTGCTGACTGAGATCACCGACTTCCGGCAGACGCCCAATGACGTCACGGAGGCCGTGGCCGCCCGCATGGATCGGGCGCGTGTTCTCCGCGAAGGAGATCACCGATTCGCCATCCTCGTCGAAGAAGCCGTCTTGCGGTACTGCATCGGCGACGCCGGAGTCATGGCCGGGCAACTGGGCCATGTGCTGTCGATCATGTCCTTGCCGGCCGTCTCCCTCGGCGTCGTGCCGTTCAGCGCCTCCCGGCACATGTGGCCGCTGGAAACCTTCTCGATCTACGACAGCGCGCAAGCTCAGGTGGAGCTGCTGACAGCGGCTGTGAATGTGACAGCGCCATCGGAGATCGACCAGTACGCGAGAGCCTTCGAACGACTGTCGGAAGCGGCGGTCTACGGGGCCACGGCACGAACCTTGATCGCGAAGGCCATCGAGGCACTCGGCTAACTCGCGTGCAATTTCGTAGAACTTCGTAGAGCTCCGATGTGGCCCGTTCCTAACGTGGTCTGCACGACCAGAGGAGGGGCGAGCGATCATGGCGAGCGACGCAAGAGCCCGGCTGTCTGAGGCGTTCGACGTGTTCGGCAGCAACGGCATGCTGTTGGTGTTCCACGACTCGGATGATCCGTTGGGAACGACGGCTGAAGGGGCGGACGCTCCGCCTCATTCGGGAGTGGCCCGTACGAGCCTGCGGGAACGGGTCGCCGAGGCCAATGCTCGGAGCCGTGGCGAAATCCTCTGATGGCGCGTACCGACCCGCGCCGCCCCAGAACGATCACTCAGAATCTGTGGTCGCACGGGGAGTACTGCGGAACGTGTGCCGGACACCGTGAAATCTGGTGCCCCCTCTGCTTCGGCTTCGAGGGTTGCTCGGGCTGCAACAACCGGCGGAAGGTGCTTTGCCCTACGTGTGCCGGCGGTCAACTCCTGCCCAACGTCTGTTGATCATTTCTCGCTGATCTCCGCCCCTGTCGGGTCTGACCCGATCCCCTATCCCCCATGGCTCGGAATCCCGGCGGGGCGGGCAACACCCCGTTCCGCATACAGCGGGGGACGGTTCAAGAGGCACCATCCCAACTGGAGGCAACCAGATGCGCAAGCAGTGGCTCACGGCCGAGGACCCCGGCAACCCCCAGGACGACAGCGACAGCGGCAACAAGCACGGCGGCGGCGGGTCCGACGAGGGCGGCAACACGAACGACGGCCAGGGACCGGCGGACGGCCGCTGAATGCCCGAGCAGCAAGGAACGGACGCCAGCCCCGAGCGGCTGGCGTCCGCGCTGATGGGGAAGGGCGCCCTGACGTCTGACTGGCTTCCCGCCTTCAAGCGGGCGCCGCGCCACCTGTTCGTACCGGATGTGATCTGGCCGGGCACTGCGGGCGGCAACCGGCAGAAGAGCCGGATCATCCGTTCCGAGGACTCTCGGGCGTGGTGGGACGCCGTTTACACGGACGCGCCGATCACGACGCAATGGGACGACGGCGCCCACACGGGTCCCGATAAGGGCAAGATCCCTTCGTCTTCCAACTCTATGCCTACCATGGTCTTTTCGATGCTCGACGCCCTGAGCGTCCATGAAGGCCATCGGGTTTTGGAGATCGGGACGGGTACCGGCTGGAACGCCGCGCTGCTGTCGCACCGCGTAGGCCCTGAGAACGTCGTCACGGTCGAGGTGGACGAAACCACGGCGGCGGACGCCAGGAAGCGTCTTCAGGACGCGGGGTTCGTACCGCTGGCCGTGGTCGGTGACGGAGCAGCCGGATTCGCGCTGGAGGCCCCGTACGACCGGGTGATTGCGACGTGCTCGATTGGCCGGGTCCCTTACGCCTGGATCGAGCAGACGAAGCCGGGCGGGGTGATCGTGGCCCCTTGGGGGCCGACGTACGGCGGAGAAGCGGTCGTGAGGCTCACGGTGAAGTCGAATGGGTCGGCGTCGGGGAAGTTTCTCGGGTCCTCGGCGTTCATGCGGCTTCGCGCCCAGCGCACGGAGCGACAACACGTTCGTGAGTACCTGAAGGGCAAGCCGTGGCCAGCCGACGGCGTCAAGTCGACCACGGCGCTCTCCCCGGATGTCGTGGGCGACTGGCGCGTCATGTTCGCCATCGGGGTACAGGTGGCCGACGCGTTCCCTTGGATGGAGACATACAAGGACGGCTCTTACACCCTGTGGCTTCGAGACACGGCGGTCACGTCGTGGGCTACGGCCGACTTCGAGAAGGATCGGGCAGAGTTCGCAGTCGTGCAGTCTGGTCCCAGGAAACTGTGGGACGAGGTCGAAAAGGCGTACCGCTGGTGGGAGAAGCAAGGTTGTCCCGGCTTCGAACGTTTCGGGCTCACGGCCACTGTGGACGGCGAAACCATATGGCTGGATGAACCAGGAAACCCAGTTCCTCCGATTCTCGGCTAAACAAGAACCAGGGGCACCCGGCGCCGGCCGGGTGCTCGCTGAGTTCGAAGGACTAGATCGGCTCCACCATATTTCCCGTCATTCGCATTGCCACCAACTCGGCCGAACCCCCGCGCGTTCAAGCGAAGGGAAGGGCGCGGGTGCCCGGAAGGACGTCTTCAGAGTTTCAAACCCCCCTTCCCAGCTCTTTCCGGTGGCCGGGGCCGTTGTGGAAGCGTCCGCGACCTGAACGCCGACGCCTTTCGGCTGAAATCCCCTTGACGGTGTCAGTACCGTGGACCGCATGGGTTGGTCGCTGAGCTATCTGAAGCCGCGTGAGCCACAGTTGTTGGACGCGCTTTTCCTGTCGGCTGGTCGCGCGTTGCACCTGGCCAGTGCCTTCGAGTCGAAGTGTCAGTACGTCTTGCGGATGGCCAACCTTGCCGAGGCTGCACAAGCCGACCCGGTGTTGGGTCTGCAAGAGATGATCAACGGCCTGCCCCCGGGCAAGATGCTCGGGGGGACGTTGCGAGACCTAGCGAACACATCGCTCGGCTCGCGAACCTCCGACTTCGACGCCCTCGATGGGGCGAGGAGGGCACGCAACTTCATTGCGCATGAAGGAGCCTCGGTAAGCTCAATATCTGCCGTGAGTCGAGGCGATATCTTGGAGCATGCAGCGCGACTGCGCGCTGCTGTCGCCGATCTAGCCTCGGGCGACAACGTCGTGTCGCAATGGTGCTTCCACCTCGATGAGCCGAAAGACTCTCTTCCGAGGATGCTGATAGACGCTTACCCAACCATGGTCGACGGTTGGGTGTTTGGTCACTTCGGCGGCCTACTCGACGCCGAGGACGACTCGCCCTCACACGTCGTTGAAGCTGAGTAATTCTGTCTCGCAGATAGAGGCACCCTCCACGGGGTGCCTCTAGGTTGCTATGAAGCCTGGCCTCCATTCCTCGGCCAGGGCGAGAAGCGCACGCTAGTGAGCTTCATTAGAGCAGCGCCCTTAGAGGGGCGCTGCTTATCTCTAAGGCCATAAGTTCCCTGGCCTTGGTCGGCCGGGGCATAGCTGCGCAGCGGAGCAGCAGCTAACGGCCCCCAAGGGGGCCTTACTAAGGCCATAAGTCGCCGAGGTCCGTTCAGGCAGCCTCGGTGAACCATTCCCGGTCACCGATCCAGCCCAGGCACTCCGAAGAACGGTCACCCGCCAGGAGGCGAAACGTCGTCTTCGCTCCGCGCTTGCTCCCGACCGCCTCGACGTCGAGCCATCCGGCATCGATCAGGGCCTTTACTCCGCGCTCGGCATAGCGGCGAAGGTTCCCGGCCCGGTCGCGCACGCCGACAGCATCGGCAAGCGAACGCCACGGAACGGTCACCTCGGATTCGTCGCCGCAGAGGCGGGCTATCTGCCGGGCCACGGCCTGACCGCTACGCGGCACGCATTGAACCGCGTCGGCACACCACAGGGCGGCTTGCCCGGTTGGGGGAGCCGTCTCGGCCGCAAGGGCGAACCCGCGCTTTCGCAGCTTCACCCTGCGCCTCTTGATAGCGTCCGCGTACTGTTCGGCAAAGGTCATCGGTCAGGTTCCCTTCCGGGGGATGCGGGTGGAGAAAAGGCCCCGGTCATCCGGAGCCGTTGTGCGGTCTTCTACGCCTAGGTTTTAACCTGCCAGGGGTGGCGGAATCAAGAAAGAGGGTTTGAACGGCCAGAGGCCGAGCGTGGGCACGATAAAGCCCCCGAAGCGTTTACACGCGACGGGGGCAAGGGTTGGGAGCGTGGGTACCCCCACCTACTTCCTCCTATAAGCCATCTGCTTCGGCAGAATGTATTCCGCCTCCGGCTCGATCAACCAGTATCCCTCGGGAACTTGAAGCCCGGTTTCCTTGGCGATTTCGGCAAGCTCAGGCATCTTGCAAACGACTCGCCGGCTCCCGTCTTCCGTGGCCCCCACCATCACAGATATGCCGTGCCGTTGCAGGAACACACGTTTCTGTTCGTCATCCTTGGTCGCCCACTCTTCGGAGTAGGTCCGCCCCGTCTCCTTCCATGCCGGGGCATCCTCGGCAGTCTTGATTTCCTTCCGCAGACGTTCCACCTTGGCCGACTGGAATTCGTGCTGACCCCAGTAGCGTTCAACCTGAACGTCGGTCTTGAACCGTCCAGCTAGGTAATCTGCTTCCAGTCGGTCTAGTGTGGCCTCGGCCTCGGCGAGCTCGGTCTTGGCCTGACTGATGGAATTACCAGTCCGCTCCATAACGGGGAGCGGGCCGAGAGTGACCTTCACGAAGGTCCCAACAGCCGTGTCTAGGTCATCGCGCCGAATGCGGCCAGGGTTAGGGCACGTTCCGGTGTTGACGTTGTTGCAGGCGTAGTAATGATGCACGCGGCCATTCGGCTTCGTCTTCTTGTTGGACGACATCCGGGCGCCGCAACCCTGGCAGGTAGCCACACCACCGAGCATCGACCGCGAAGGAGTGGACCGCCTAACCGGGCGATCACTCTTGAGCGCGGCCACGAATTCCGACCACTCGGCAAAATCCATCAACGGTTCATCAGTGATCCGAACATTCTCGCCGTTCTCGTCTACGACGTTCTCGCCCTTGTAGGTGTAGATGCCGGCCACCGTGGGATTCATGGCTATGGCGCGAATCGCGTTGGCAGTCCAGGCAACGCCCCTCGGATCTTCCCCCTTCACGATTCGAAGATGATCCCGCCAGGTGGGAACGCCACCCTTATTCAGATCAAGCGCGATCTTGTACGACGACCAGTCGCCCTTCAGTCGCTCGACAATCTCGCGGAACAACTCCGCATACGTGGGGTCCTGAACCAGCTTCTTTCCGCCGCCTTCCTGCCGTTCGAAGCGGTACCCGTACGGTTCGACGCCACCGATCCAAACGCCCTTGGCCTTACGAGCGGCCGAGCCAGAAAGCGCCCGGGCGCGGATGGTGTCCAACTCGCCCTCGGCGAAGGCGGCGATGATCTGAGCGAACATCTTGCCCATCGGGGTGGACATGTCGATGCCCTCGGTCACCGACACGATGGACTTCCCGTGCTTCTGGCACCACTCGAAGACCTCGGCGAAGTGACCTGCCTTCCTGCTGAGACGGTCGAGCTTCCAGACGGCCAACACGTCCCACTGCTCGACGCGCTCGTTGAACCAAGGACCGAGGCCCGGTCGTTTGAAGGGGTGCATCGCACCGGACACGTCCAAGTCTTCCGCCCAGCCCGCTATGCGGCCGTCCACGGCCGGGCCAGCAGTCCAGTGCTCTACGGCCTGCCTCTGCTTCCCAGGGCTGGTGGTGTCGTCCTTGAGGATGGACAGGCGGACAGCGCCCAGGACCCTCGGGTGCTTGATCATGGCGGTGATCGTACGGGGGTGCACGCGAGGTGAACAAGTCGAACGACTTCTTCCAGGACCCGGCCCCGGCGCCCACGTTCACGTCGATCCCGGTGCGGGGTCCCGGGCTGGCCTAGTGCCCTCGGGTGCGGCGGGGACGGCCCGCGGCAAAGCCGCTGACGCATACCGCGCCCCCGCCGCCCCTACCCGTCCCGTCCTTAGGGCCGCCGCCCCTTCGAGCCCGGCGGGGCCGAGTGCCCGTAGAGCCACAGGAGCCCCCCGGCCCACGGCCGGGGGGCTCCTGCACGTCCGCGTCCTCAGCCGCGGCGGTAGCCGGCCCACAGGGGCCCGCCGGCTCGGGACAGGGGCTCGTGGACCGCTGCCGTGAAGGCGTCCAGGCCCTCGGGCGTGCCGGTGACCGCCGCCGCCGCGCCCGTCGTCAGACGTGCGTGCAGCGCGGGGTCGGCCGCGGCCAGGCGGCGGGAGAGCGACTTGCCGCCGCCCAGCCAGTGGCCGCCCACGAGCAGCGCCAGTTCCGAGGCGCGCCGCAGCAGGTCGGCCACCAGATACGTGCGCTCCGACGGGTCGGTGCAGCCCCGCAGGTCGTCCAGGGTGTCGGTGAGCGCGTACCGCCGGTCCTCCAGTTCCGTGGCCGGCACCGGGGGCGGCCCGGCGGCCAGCCGCTCGCGGGCCTCGGTCCGCAGCGCGGCCCCGAGTCCGTCCGCGTCGGCCAGCAGCAGTCCGTCCGCGCACATGGCCAGCAGGGGGGACATGCGCTCGGCCGTCTCCCGCTCCGCGAAGCCCCGCCAGTCGGCCTCGGTCTGGACGAACAGCTCCACCGGCCGGCCCCGGTGCACCAGGCCCTCGCGGAACGGAGCGGGCGGCCCGGCCAGCAGGACGACGATGTCCAGGTCCGAGGTGGGGGTGCGGCGCCCGGTCAGGACGCTGCCGGCCAGGAAGGCGGCCCTGGCCTGCGGGAAACGGTCCCGGACCAGGTCCCCCGCGATCTTCACATGATCCATCGGCACAGTCCGGCCCCGCCCCGGCCACCCGACCGGCCCACCCCCGGAACATCCCCGCCCCGTCGGCCGCTGTACCGGGCATGAGCGAATACCGCATCGAGCACGACTCCATGGGCGAGGTCCGCGTCCCGGCGGACGCCAAGTGGCGGGCCCAGACCCAGCGTGCCGTCGAGAACTTCCCCATCTCCGGCCAGCGGATCGAGCGGGCGCACATCGAGGCGCTGGCCCGGATCAAGGCGGCGGCCGCGAAGGTGAACGCCGAGCTGGGGGTGCTGGACCAGGACGTGGCGAAGGCGATCCAGGAGGCGGCCGGGGAGGTCGCCGAGGGCACGTGGGACGAGCACTTCCCCGTCGACGTGTTCCAGACGGGCTCCGGGACCTCCTCCAACATGAACACCAACGAGGTCATCGCCACCCTCGCCAGTGAGCGGCTCGGGCGGGACGTGCACCCCAACGACCACGTCAACGCCTCGCAGTCGTCCAACGACGTGTTCCCGTCGTCGATCCACATCGCCGCCACCGCCGCCGTCACGCACGACCTCGTCCCGGCCCTGGAGCACCTCGCCGGCTCCCTCGCCCGCAAGAGCGAGGAGTTCGCCGACGTCGTGAAGTCCGGGCGGACCCATCTGATGGACGCGACGCCGGTGACGCTGGGGCAGGAGTTCGGCGGGTACGCGGCCCAGGTGCGGTACGGCGTGGAGCGGCTGCGGGCCTCGCTGCCGCGGCTGGCCGAGCTGCCGCTGGGCGGCACCGCGGTCGGCACCGGGATCAACACCCCGCACGGCTTCTCCGCCGCCGTGATCGAGGAGGTCGCCCGGGTCACGGGGCTGCCCCTGACCGAGGCCCGCGACCACTTCGAGGCGCAGGGCGCCCGGGACGGGATCGTGGAGACCAGCGGGCAGCTCAGGACCATCGCGGTCGGGCTGACGAAGATCGCGAACGATCTGCGCTGGATGTCGTCCGGGCCGCGGACCGGGCTCGCCGAGATCCGGCTCCCGGATCTGCAGCCGGGCTCGTCGATCATGCCGGGGAAGGTCAACCCCGTCGTACCGGAGGCCGTGCTGATGGTCGCCGCCCAGGTCATCGGCAACGACACCACCATCGCCACCGCCGGTGCCGCCGGGAACTTCGAGCTGAACGTGATGTTGCCGGTCATCGCCAAGAACGTCCTGGAGTCCGTGCGGCTGCTGGCCAACGTCGCGCGGCTGCTGGCCGACCGGACGGTCGACGGCATCACCGCCGACCGCGAACGCGCCCGCGAGTACGCCGAGTCGTCCCCGTCCGTGGTGACCCCGCTCAACAAGTACATCGGCTACGAGGAGGCCGCGAAGGTCGCCAAGAAGTCCCTCGCCGAGCGCAGGACGATCCGTGAAGTGGTCCTGGAGGGCGGGTACGTGGAGCGCGGTGATCTGACGCGGGAGCAGTTGGACGAGGCGCTGGACGTGCTGCGGATGACGCAGCCGTAGCCGCGGGCGGTCCTTTCCGGCCACCGGCGCAGAACCGTGATGCGCACCGCAGCGTCGTATGCCTACGGCACCTAATATCTGTGCATGACGGACGACGGAGCGGTGAGACGGATGGCAGCCGGCCCTGCGGCGTACTGGACCCCCGGGACCCGGATCCTGTGGCGCTACCGGGAGAATGCCGGTGAGCACGTCCACATCGCCCGGCCCGTCACCGTCGTACGCGACGACGCGGAGCTGCTCGCGGTGTGGCTCGCCCCCGGCACCGAGTGCGTCAAGCCGGTCCTGGCCGACGGCACGCCCGTGCACGTGGAACCGCTGGAGTCCCGCTACACCAAGCCGCGCACGGTGCAGCGGGACCGGTGGTTCGGCACGGGTGTGCTGAAGCTGGCACAGCCCGGCCGGCCCTGGTCGGTGTGGCTGTTCTGGGATCCGGACTGGCGGTTCAAGAACTGGTACGTCAATCTGGAGCAGCCGCTGTCCCGTTGGGCGGGCGGGGTGGACTCCGAGGACTACTTCCTGGACATCTCGGTGCACCCGGACCGCAGTTGGCACTGGCGCGACGAGGACGAGTTCGCCCAGGCCCAGCGGGACGGGCTGATGGACGCCGAGACCGCCGAGCGGGTGCGGGCGGCCGGGCGCGACGCGGTCGAGGTGATCCGCGCCTGGGGGCCGCCGTTCCGGGACGGCTGGCAGCACTGGCGCCCGGACGCCTCCTGGGAGGTACCGTCACTTCCCGAGGACTGGGACCGTACGCCCGCGCACGTGTCCTCATGAGACCCTTGATGCGCCCCCAGGCAAGAAACGTAGGATCGTCCTCCGCAAGGGCGCATCACAGCAACTACCGGAGCATGCGCCAGGCCTGACCGATCGTCACCGAGGGGCGGCAGCACGTGAGCGAGGGGTACCAGGGCACCACCACCGCCGGCCGTGCGGACACCGCCGGTGGCACAGGATCGACCTCTGACCACGCGGGAATTCCGTTCCTGGGGCACGTATTGCGGGTATCGGGATTTCTGCGGGACCAACTGCGCGGCAGGCCCATGGCCCCGGACGGATGGATGCGACACGCGTGACGGAGCAGCCCACCTCCTTCGAGCGCCCCCAGGGCGCCGACCCCGCGGAGGCCCGCGGGGCGCTCCTGCGTACCCAGAAGCCGCCGGGCACCCCCGCCTTACCGGTGCAGGCCCGGGCCGACGGCGCACCCTCGGGGCAGGGCACGGCCACGCCCTGTGGCCAGGGAAAGGACGGCGCGGGGAAGGAGTCCCCGGTCGGCAAGGGGAAGGAGCCCCCAGTCAACGGCCCCGAGCACTCCCAGCCCGCCACCACCGAGCCCGGCACGCACCGCCCGCGGCCCGCGCCGGAAGGCATCCCGCCGCAGCCCGCCGCCGAGTCGGAGCGGGTTCCGGGTGGTCCGGAGCGCCGTACCGGGCGGGGTCTGCCGCCGGGGCGGCCGATGCCGATGCGGCGCGACGGCGACCGGCTCAGGTTCGTCGGCGCGGCCACCCGGCGGATCGCCCGCGGTCTCGATCTGGACGAGATCGTGATGGGGCTGTGCCGGGCCACCGTGCCGACCTTCTCGGACGCGATCCTGGTCTATCTGCGCGATCCGCTGCCGGTCGGTGACGAGCGGCCCACCGGTCCGGTGGTGCTGCGGCTGCGCCGTACCGACCGGATCCCCCAGGAGCGGGACACCGACGGGGTGCCGCTGCCGCCGGCCTTCGACCCGGATCCGGAGCCGACCGCGCTGGCGGACCTGTCGTCGCTGACGACCGAGCTGTGCGAGGTGCGCCCCGGCGGCGCGCTGAACGAGGTGCTGCGCGGGGTGCGGCCGGTGTTCGCCGACGCGCCCGCCGCCCGGGCCGCGCTGCCGGAGCTGCTCGGTGAGGGCGGCGAGGCGGTCGTGCCGTCCGGGCAGCACGCGATCCTCGCGCCGCTGCGCGGCCGGCGCCGGGTGATCGGCGCGGCCCTGTTCCTGCGCCGCCCGGAGCGGCCGGCGTTCGAGGCGGACGACCTGCTGGTCGCCGCCCAGCTGGCCACGCACAGCGCGCTCGGCATCGACAAGGCGGTGCTGTACGGCCGGGAGGCCTACATCGCCGACGAGCTGCAGCGCACCATGCTGCCCGAGACCCTGCCCCGGCCGACCGGTGTGCGGCTGGCCTCGCGGTATCTGCCGGCCGCGGAGACCGCGCGGGTGGGCGGCGACTGGTACGACGCGATCCCGCTGCCCGGCAGCCGGGTGGCGCTGGTGGTGGGTGACGTCATGGGGCACTCCATGACGTCGGCGGCGATCATGGGCCAGCTGCGCACGACGGCCCAGACGCTGGCCGGGCTCGACCTGCCCCCGCAGGAGGTGCTGCACCACCTGGACGAGCAGGCGCAGCGGCTGGGCACCGACCGCATGGCGACCTGCCTGTACGCCGTCTACGACCCGGTCACGCACCGCATCACCATCGCGAACGCCGGTCATCCGCCGCCGGTGCTGCTGCACCTGGGCGGCCGGGCCGAGGTGCTGCGGGTGCCGCCGGGCGCGCCGATCGGCGTCGGCGGGGTCGACTTCGAGGCGGTCGAGCTGGACGCGCCCGCCGGGGCGACGCTGCTGCTGTACACCGACGGCCTGGTGGAGTCCCGGCTGCGGGACGTGTGGACCGGGATAGAGCAGCTGCGCGAACGGCTGGCCGCGACCGCCCAGTTGACCGGTCCCGACCATCCGCCGCCGCTCGAGGCGCTGTGCGACGAGGTGCTGGACATGCTCGGCCCGGGCGACCGGGACGACGACATCGCGCTGCTCGCGGCCCGCTTCGACGGGATCGCGCCGAGCGATGTCGCCTACTGGACGCTGTCCCCGGAGGACTCCGCTCCGGGCCAGGCCCGTCGGCTGGCCCGGCGCGCCCTCGCCCGCTGGGACCTGGAGGAGCTGACCGACTCGGTGGAGCTGCTGGTCAGCGAGGTCGTGACGAACGCCGTGCGGTACGCCTCCCGGCCGGTGACGCTGCGGCTGCTGCGCACGAACGTGCTGCGCTGCGAGGTCGGCGACGACGTGCCGCAGCTGCCGCGGCTGCGTCAGGCCCGGGCCACGGACGAGGGCGGGCGCGGCCTGTACCTGGTCAACAAGCTGGCCCGGCGCTGGGGCGCGACCCGGCTGAGCACCGGCAAGGTGGTCTGGTTCGAGCTGAACCGGGGCTGAGGGCCCCGCACGTGCGCGAGGGGCGCCCGGTGAGTACCGGGCGCCCCTCTCGCGTGTCCCTTACTGGTCGCCGGGGTCGAGCGGGTTCTCCGGCGTGATGTCGCCGGAGGGCTCACTCGGCGGCGGCGACGACGAGTGGCTCGGTGGCGGCGACGAGGACTGGCTCGGCGGCGGTGACGACGAGTGGCTCGGCGGCGGCGAGGAGGACTGGCTCGGCAGGGGTGACGAAGACGACGGGCTCGGCGGCGGCGACGAGGACTGGCTCGGCGGCGGCGAGGACTGCGCCGGCTCGACGGCCGCGCCCTGGTCCGTGTTCAGGTCGAACCGGGCTCCCCCGTGCGTCACGCCGAAGGTGTACCCGGCCCAGATCTTCGCCGGGTAGCCGCCGCCGTTGATACGGGGCGGGATCAGACCGGTCGCGCCCGTCAGGGACACGTGCCGGTGGCCGGTGTTCTCGCCGAACAGGCCGACGGAGGTGACGAGGTCGGGCGTGTAGCCGGTGAACCAGGCGGACTTGTCCTCGTCGGAGGTGCCGGTCTTGCCGGCCACCTGCTGGCCGGCGCGCAGCGGGTTCTCCGCGACGTTCGTCTTCGCCGTACCGTCGTCGACCACGCCGGTGAGCACCGACGTCACGGTGTCGGCGGCGGTGCGGCTGATCGTCGGCCCGCCGATCGGGTCGGGGAACTCGATGTCGGGATGGCTCTTGTTCTCGGCCGACTTGACGAGCGCCGGGGTCACCTTGTTGCCGTGGTTGGCGAAGGTGGCGTAGATCCCGGCCATCTCCAGCGGGCTGGCGCCCATCGAGCCCAGCGTCTGGGCGGGCACGGCCTGCATGCCCTCGGTGTCCATGCCGAGGTCCTTGGCCGTGCTCATCACCTTGTCCATGCCCACGTCCACGCCCATCTGCGCGAAGACGGAGTTGACGGAGTTGTTCATCGCCTGCTGGACGGTGATGGGGCCGTAGTCGCGGTGGTCCTCGTTCGGCGGGCCGAAGCCGACCCGGCTGCCGTGGTCCAGGACCTGGCGGCCGCTGGTGCCGTCGTAGTCCGTGTCGGCCGAGATCGCCTTGCCGTCCTGGGTGGTCGCGGCCTCCTGGAGGGCTGCGGCCAGGATGACCGGCTTGAAGGTCGAGGCGGGCTGGTAGTCGCGGCGGGTCGCGTTGTTGTAGTAGTGCTTGAAGTAGTCCGTGCCGCCGTACATGGCCACGACCTTGCCGGTCTTCGGGTCGACGGACACGGCACCGGGCTGGACGTCGGCGTCGACCGGGCGCTTCTTCGGGTCCAGCTTGCTGGTCAGCTCGTCCTTGACGGACTGTTCCAGCCGGTGCTGCTTCTTCCTGTCGATGTTGAGCGTGATGGTCCAGCCGCCCTTGCGCACCAGCGCCTCGGCGTCCCCGAGGGTGGCGGCGCTGCCCTGGCTGACCAGCCGCTTCTCCAGCGCCGTGTTGGCCGCGTCCACCAGGTAGCCGGTCTGCCCCTTCATGCCGGGCGCCGCCTTGGGCTCCTTCGGCTTGGGGAAGGTCATGCCCTGGCGCTTGCCCGCGTCCAGCCAGTGCTGCTTGACCATGTTGTCCAGGACGTAGTTCCAGCGGGCCGTGACCAGCTTCTTGCCCGTGTCGGTCGCCTGGTTCCAGTCGTACTGGTTCGGCGCCTGGAGCAGCGCGGCGAGGTAGGCGCCCTGCTCGACCGAGAGCTGCTTGGCGTCCTTGTGGTAGTACGCCTGTGCCGCGGCCTGGATGCCGTAGGCGCCGCGGCCGTAGTAGCTGGTGTTGATGTAGCCCGCGAGGATGTACTCCTTGGACTTCTGGCGGTCCAGCTTCAGGGAGATGACCAGTTCCTTCAGCTTGCGCGAGACGGTCTGGTTCTGGTCCAGGTAGTAGTTCTTGACGTACTGCTGGGTGATCGTCGAACCGCCCTGCGTGCCGCGCCCCATGACGGTGTTGAGCACACCGCGGGCGGTGCCCTTCAGGTCGACGCCGGAGTCGTGGTAGAAGGACTTGTTCTCGGCCGCGACGAAGGTGTGCTGGACGTCCTTGGGGACGTCGGACAGGCCGACGCTCTCCCGGTTGAGCCGGCCGGTGCGGGCGAGCATCGTGCCGTCGCTGTACTTGTAGATGTTGCTCTGCAGCTGGGCGTCGGCGTTGCCCGCCGGTATGTCCACGTACATGTACAGCCCGATGAAGGCCGCGATCACCAGCAGGCACAGTCCGAAGAACGTGCCGACGATCTTCTTCCAGGTGAAGAGCCGGCGTATGAAGCTCTTGGCCGGCTTGCCGCCGGCCGCGGGTCCGGGGCCGGCCGCGCCGGCCGCGGGTGCCGAGGAGCGAGGGCTCTTGGGCGCCGCGCGGCGGCCACCACGCTGTCGCGCTCGTCTCTCTTCCGCTCGTCCCATGAGTCCCTCTGCTCCGCTTCCGTCTCGGGGTCAGCTCCGAAAGCTAACACCCGTCTATATGACAAAGGACGTCCGATCCGCTCTTTTACGGACGTGACAATCAGCACCCGCCCCACAGGGAACCGACGGATCTGGAGGCCATGGGGTTGCCTCCCGCCGTAAAAGTGATATCACTTAGCTATAAGGAAGCCAGGCTGAGAGAAAGCCGGGCCCGCCGAGGCGGGCCGCGCGAGAAACGGGGATCCGCCATGTCCGCATCCGACCCGGCCACCACCGCCGACGTACCCGAGATGCCCGCGCCACGCGTGCGGGAGTTCAACGCGCACAGCATCGGCGGCGGGCTCGCCCTGCTGCTGGGGCTGCTCGGACTCGCCGTCGCCGTCGCCCTCTTCGCCGGCGCCTCGGCGGTCTCCGCCGCCGGCGCCAAGGGCGGGCTGATCGTCGCCGGGGTCGTCGTCTTCCTGGCCGCCGTGATCGCCATGCGCGGCCTGAACACGGTCGCGCCGGGCGAGGCCCGCGTCGTCCAGCTCTTCGGGCGCTACCGGGGCACGATCCGGCAGGACGGCCTGCGCTGGGTGAACCCCTTCACCTCGCGGACCCGTATCTCCACGCGGGTGCGCAACCACGAGACCGCCGTCCTGAAGGTCAACGACGCCTACGGCAACCCGATCGAGCTGGCCGCGGTCGTGGTCTGGAAGGTCCAGGACACCGCGCAGGCCACGTTCGAGGTGGACGACTTCGCCGAGTTCGTCGCCACGCAGACCGAGACGGCCGTACGGCACATCGCGATCGAGTACCCCTACGACGCCCACGACGAGGACGGCCTGTCGCTGCGCGGCAACGCCGAGGAGATCACCGAGAAGCTCGCCGTCGAGCTGCAGGCGCGGGTGGAGGCGGCCGGAGTGCGGGTCATCGAGTCGCGCTTCACCCATCTCGCGTACGCTCCCGAGATCGCCTCGGCGATGCTCCAGCGGCAGCAGGCGGGGGCCGTCGTGGCCGCCCGGCGGCAGATCGTGGACGGCGCGGTCGGCATGGTCGAGGCGGCGCTCGGGCGGATCGCGGAGGCGGACATCGTGGAACTGGACGAGGAGCGCAAGGCGGCGATGGTCTCCAACCTGATGGTGGTGCTGTGCGGCGACCGGGCGCCGCAGCCGGTTCTCAACACCGGGACGCTCTACCAGTGACGGAGTCCTCGGAGTCCCCGAAGCGGCGTCAGCCGCAGCAGCGCAAGCAGGTGCTGCTGCGGCTGGACCCGTCGGTGTACGAGGCGCTGGCCCGGTGGGCCGGTGACGAGCTGCGGTCCGCCAACGCGCAGATCGAGTTCCTGCTGCGGAAGGCACTGGCCGAGGCGGGGCGGCTGCCCCGGGACACCGGGCCGCTCCCCCGCAGGGGCCGGCCGCCTGTTTCGTAACCGTGACAATCGGGCCCCCACCGGGCCCCACCTGGACCTGCGCACCCCCCGCCATGATCTGCACACAGCGCGTATACACGCGACGTATACACCGTGTGTAGAGTGCGGGCATGTCCATCGGTCACACCCTTCTGGGAATCCTGGAGTCGGGACCGCGCCACGGCTACGACCTGAAGCGCGCCTTCGACGAGAAGTTCGGTCACGACCGGCCGCTGCACTACGGCCAGGTCTACTCCACGATGTCCCGGCTGCTGAAGCACGGCCTCGTGGAAGTCGACGGCATCGAGGCGGGCGGCGGCCCCGAGCGCAAGCGGTACGCCATCACCGACGCGGGCATCACGGACGTCGAGCGCTGGCTCGGGACGCCGGAGAAGCCGGAGGAGTACCTCCAGTCGACCCTCTACACCAAGGTCGTCCTCGCTCTCCTCACCCGCCGTGACGCGGCCGTCATCCTCGACACCCAGCGTGCCGAGCATCTGCGCAGCATGCGGATCCTGACCGACCGCAAGCGCAAGGGCGACCTCGCGGACCAGCTGATCTGCGACCACGCCCTGTTCCACCTCGAGGCCGACCTGCGCTGGCTGGAGCTGACCGCGGCGCGCCTCGACAAGCTCCGTGAGGCGGTGGCCAAGTGACTCACCCGACCGGTTCCCTGCTCACCGCCGACGACCTGCGCAAGGCCTACGGCCCCACGCTCGCGCTGGACGGCGCCGAGTTCTCCATCCACGCCGGCGAGGTCGTCGCCGTGATGGGACCCTCCGGCTCCGGCAAGTCGACCCTGCTGCACTGCCTCGCCGGCATCGTGCCGCCCGACTCGGGCTCCATCCTCTACGACGGCCGCGAGCTCGCCGGCATGTCCGACTCCGAACGCAGCGCGCTGCGCCGCAGCGAGTTCGGGTTCGTCTTCCAGTTCGGCCAGCTCGTCCCGGAGCTGACCTGCGTGGAGAACGTGGCGCTGCCGCTGCGCCTGAACGGCACCTCCCGCAAGCAGGCCGAGAAGGCCGCGCTCGGCTGGATGGAGCGGCTTGAGGTGGACGACCTCAAGGACAAGCGGCCCGGCGAGGTCTCCGGCGGCCAGGGGCAGCGCGTCGCGGTGGCGCGGGCGCTGGTCACCGCACCCCGGGTGATCTTCGCCGACGAGCCGACCGGCGCGCTCGACTCCCTCAACGGCGAGCGCGTGATGGAGCTGCTGACCGACGCGGCCCGCTCCACCAACGCGGCCGTCGTCCTGGTCACGCACGAGGCCCGGGTGGCCGCCTACTCCGACCGCGAGATCGTCGTACGCGACGGCAAGTCCCGGGACATGGAGCGCGCCATATGAACGCCCGCCCGTCACCCACCACCGCCCTGCCGGAGGCGCTTCGCGCCGCCCCTTTCCATTCCAAGTGGTGCAGGGATCTGGGGATGGGGGTCCGGTTCGCCTTCACCGGCGGGCGCGAGGGCTGGATCCGGGTGCTGCTGACGGCGGTCGGCGTCGGCCTCGGCGTGGCGCTGCTGCTGCTGACGACCGCGATCCCCAACGCGATGGCGGTACGGCACGACCGCGACGCGGGCCGCCTGGACTACACCTACGGGCCGCCCCGGCCCAAGGCCGCCGACACCCTGGTGATCTCCGACGCCAACTCCACGTTCCGCGGCAGCGACGTGCGCGGCCGGCTGGTGGAGCCCGAGGGACCGCGGGCACCGATCGCACCGGGCCTGTCGGCGTACCCGGCGCCGGGTGAGATGGTCGTCTCCCCCGCGCTGAAGCACCTGCTCGCCTCCGACAGCGGGAAGCTGCTGCGCGAGCGGCTGCCGTACCGGATCGTCGGGACGATCGGCGAGAGCGGCCTCATCGGCTCGCACGAACTCGCCTACTACGCCGGTGCGAAGAACCTGGCCCCGCGGATCAACGGCTGGCAGACGGCACGGATCGACACGTTCGGGCCGCCGAAGAAGACCCCGGCGAGCCGGCTGGACCCGGTCCTGCTGCTGCTGGTGCTGGTCGTCTTCGTGGTGCTGCTGATGCCGGTCGCCGTGTTCATCGCCGCCGCCGTACGGTTCGGCGGGGAGCGGCGCGACCGCAGGCTGGCCGCGCTGCGGCTGGTGGGCGCCGACAGCCGCATGACCCGGCGCGTCGCGGCGGGCGAGGCCCTGGCCGGATCCCTGGTCGGGCTGGCCCTCGGCACGGTCTTCTTCCTGCTCGGCCGGCAGCTCGCCGGCTCGGTCGAGATCATGGGCGTCAGCGTCTTCCCCAGCTACCTCAACCCCACGCCGACCCTGGTCGTCCTGGTCGCGGTCGCCGTTCCGGCGGCGGCGGTGCTGGTGACCCTGTTCGCGCTGCGCGGGGTGGTCATCGAGCCGCTGGGCGTGGTCCGCACGGCCAAGGTCAGGCGCCGCCGGCTGTGGTGGCGGCTGCTGCTGCCGCTGGCCGGTCTGGGGCTGCTCGCCCCGATGATCGGGAAGGGCTCGGAGAACGGCTACTTCAACGAGTACCAGGTGATCGGGGGCGTCCTGCTGCTGCTCCTCGGTGTGTCCGTGCTGCTGCCGTGGGTCGTCGAGGCGGTGGTGGGCCGGCTGGGCGCCGGCGGCGCGGCCTGGCAACTGGCGGTACGGCGACTGCAGTTGAAGAGCGATTCGGCGGCCCGCATGGTGAACGGCATCGCGGTCGCGGTGGCCGGGGCGATCGCGATACAGATGCTCTTCGCGGGTGTCCAGGGCGACTACACCAAGGTCACCGGGCAGGACACCACTCGGGCGCAGATGCAGGTCAACCTGTCGCGCGGGGTCGACTTCACCACGGCCGCGAAGAAGTTCGCCGTCACGAAGGGCGTGCGCAAGGCCGTCGCACTGGGCAGCGCCGACGTCGGCGACCGGAGCTGGCACGGCAAGGGGCCGGCGACCTCGACCGGCGTCACGGTCGGCGACTGCGCCGCCCTGCGCGAGGTCGCCCGGCTGCCCAGCTGCCACGACGGGGACGTCTTCGCGGCCACCGGGTCCGACACCACCATCGACGCCGACACGGTGAAGCTGGCCAAGGCGGGCCGCCGGCTCTGGCTCGACACGAACGTCGGCGTCGGCGTCGGCCGCCCGCGGCCGGAGATCACCTGGACCGTACCGGGCGGCCTGAAGCACGTCCGCGCCATCACCTCCCCGGACGGGAACAAGACGGGCGGGTTCCTGCTGACCCCGTCCGCCGCTCCCGGTCGTGGCAGCGTCGCGTTCAGCGGGGCGGTCTACGTGTCGATCGACGAGTCGGTCCCGGACGTGCGCGAGTACGTCCGCAACACGGCGGCGGCGATCGACCCGATGGCGGACACGATGATGTGGTCGGCCACCGAGGAGTCGAACAAGTTCACCTCCATCCGCACCGGGACGTTCGCCGGCGCCATCTGTGTGCTGGCGCTGATCGGGCTGAGCCTGCTGGTCTCCCAGCTGGAGCAGTTGCGCGAGCGCAAGCGGCTGCTGTCGGCGCTGGTCGCGTTCGGCACCCGGCGGCGCACCCTCGGCCTGTCGGTGCTGTGGCAGGCGGCCATCCCGGTCGCCCTGGGGCTGCTGCTGGCCTCGGCCGTCGGGCTCACGCTGGGTGCGGTGCTGCTGAAGATGGTGGGCGCGACGCTGTCCGTCGACTGGTCGGGCGTGCTGTCGATGACGGGCGCCGGGGCGGGTGTGGTCCTCACGGTCACGCTGCTGAGCCTGCCGCCGCTGCTGCGGCTGGTACGGCCGGACGGATTGCGCACCGAGTAGGCGGGCTCCCAGGGCCTGTCCGAAATTCGCGTCGTCGCCCGGGGCGGCAGACGGGAATTGTCAGACAGGGCCCTGGTCCAGAACCCGCACCGGCAGCACCCGCAGGGCATCCCGCAGAGCAGCAGCCAGTTCCTCGTACTCCGCGGAGCGCGCCGCCCCCGTCCGCATGGCGAAGGCGACGCGCCGGCTCGGAGCCGGCTCGGCGAACGAGCCGGTGAGGAGCTGGCTGCTGCGCGCCGTCTCCAGCTTCAGGGCGGTGCGCGGCAGCAGCGTGCAGCCGAGGCCGCCCGCCACCAGCTGGACCAGCGTGGACAGACCGGCGGCCGTGGTGGTGACCGGCGCGTCCGCGCGTCCGGCCTCCCGGCAGATGTCGAGGGCCTGGTCGCGCAGGCAGTGCCCCTCGTCCAGGAGCAGCAGGTTCAGCTCCTTCAGCGCCTCGCGGGGGATGCCCTCCCGGCCGCCGAGCCAGTGGTCGATCGGCGTGACGAGCATGAAGTCCTCGTCGAACAAGGGGAGTTCGACGACGCCGGGCACGCCGAGCGGGACCGCCAGCAACAGCAGGTCGAGGCGGCCGGAGCCCAGGCCGTCGAGGAGGCTGGCGGTCTGCTCCTCGTGCACCTGCAGATCGAGGGCCGGGTAGCGGTCGTGGACCAGCCGCAGCACGGTCGGCAGCAGGTACGGCGCCACGGTCGGGATCACCCCGAGGCGCAGCACACCCGTGAACGGCGCCCGGACCGCCTCGGCCTCCTCCAGCAGCGCCCCGACCTCGTCCAGCACCGCCTTTGCCCGCACGGCGAGACGCTCACCGGCGGACGAGAGCAGCACCTTGCGCGTCGTACGCTCTAGGAGCGTCACCCCGAGGGTCTCCTCCAGCGCCGAGACCGCGCCCGAGAGCGCGGGCTGGCTCATACCGATGGCCGCCGCCGCGTCCCGGAAGTGCAGGTGCTCGGCGACTGCGGCGAAGGCGCGCAGTTGCGCGAGCGTCGGCTGCCTCTGCTTGCCGTTACCCATGGTCACTGATAACTACCTCCGATCAACCTGACCGAGTGTAGCTATTTCACTAATCAATGCACCCTGTGCCAACATCAACGGCGTCCAACCCATGGGAAAGATCCTCAAAAGGGGTCTTTCCTCGCTGCAAGGAGAGCACGTGCTCACTGTCGGTGACAAGTTCCCCGAGTTCGAACTGACCGCCTGCGTCTCGCTGGAGAAGGGCAAGGAGTTCGAGCAGATCCACCACAAGTCCTACGAGGGCAAGTGGCTGGTCGTGTTCGCCTGGCCGAAGGACTTCACCTTCGTCTGCCCGACCGAGATCGCCGCGTTCGGGAAGCTGAACGACGAGTTCGCCGACCGCGACGCCCAGATCCTCGGCTTCTCCGGTGACTCCGAGTTCGTGCACCACGCCTGGCGCAAGGACCACCCGGACCTGACCGACCTGCCCTTCCCGATGCTGGCCGACTCCAAGCACGAGCTGATGCGCGACCTGGGCATCGAGGGCGAGGACGGCTTCGCGCAGCGCGCCGTCTTCATCGTCGACCCGAACCGCGAGATCCAGTTCACCATGGTCACCGCCGGCTCCGTGGGCCGTAACCCCAAGGAGGTCCTGCGGGTCCTGGACGCCCTGCAGACCGACGAGCTGTGCCCGTGCAACTGGAGCAAGGGCGAGGACACCCTGGACCCGGTCGCGCTGCTGGCTGGTGAGTGACCCATGTCGCTCGACTCCCTGAAGTCCCGCGTCCCGGACTACGCCAAGGACCTCAAGCTCAACCTGGGCTCGGTCATCGGCAACTCCGACCTGCCCGCGCAGCAGCTGTGGGGCACGGTGCTGGCGACCGCCATCGCCTCCCGTTCCCCGATCGTGCTGCGTGAGCTGGAGCCGGAGGCGAAGGCGAACCTGACGCCGGAGGCGTACCAGGCCGCCAAGGCGGCCGCCGCCGTCATGGCGATGAACAACGTCTTCTACCGGACGCGCCACCTGCTGTCCGACCACGAGTACGGCACCCTGCGCGCGGGTCTGCGGATGAACGTCATCGGCAACCCGGGCGTCGAGAAGGTCGACTTCGAGCTGTGGTCGTTCGCGGTCTCCGCGATCAACGGCTGTGGCATGTGCCTGGACTCGCACGAGCAGGTGCTGCGCAAGGCCGGCGTGGAGCGCGAGGTCGTCCAGGAGGCGTTCAAGATCGCCTCCGTGATCCAGGCCGTCGGCGTCACGCTGGACGCCGAGGCGGTTCTCGCCGAGTAAGGCCGCGGCCCGCTTCGCAGGACCCCGCTCACTCCTCGTGGGCGGGGTCCTCCGCGTTGTCCGCCACGGTGACGTAGTCCTCCGGCTCGGCACCGGCCCGCTGCTCGCGGACCTCCTCCGAGTACTTCCGCAGATAGCCCACCACCGTGTTCGTCACCGCCACCAGCGGCACGGCCACCACGGCGCCGCCGATGCCGGCCACCATGCCGCCGGCCGCCACGGTCAGCACGACCGCCAGCGGATGGACACGGACCGCGCGGCCGAGGATGAACGGCTGCAGGACGTGGCCCTCGATCTGCTGGACCGCGAGGACCACCACCAGGGTCATGAGGGCCGTGAAGACACCCTGGGTGACCAGCGCCACGATCACCGCCAGCGCGCCGGAGGCGACCGCGCCGACGAGCGGGATGAACGAGAACAGGAAGATGAAGACGGCCAGCGGGACGGCCATCGGCACGTCCAGGAAGTAGATGCCGATGCCGATGAAGATCGCGTCGATCAGGGCGACCAGGACCGTGCCGCGGACGTAGGCCGTCAGGGTGCGCCAGGCGCGCGGACCGGCGCCGGCCACGCCCGGGCGGGCGGCGGAGGGCACCAGCTTCAGGAACCACTCCCAGATGCGCTTGCCGTCGTAGAGCAGGAAGAGCGTCGAGAAGAACACCAGCAGGATGCCGGTGAGCGCCTCGATGATGACCTGGACGCCCTCCAGGCCCGCGGAGGTGATCTGGTCGGTGTTGGCGCCGATCGCCTCGCGGAGGTTCTTGGCGATCTGGTTGATCTGCTTGTCGGTGACGTGGAAGGGGCTCTTCAGCAGCCAGTCGCGCAGGTCGTCGATGCCGGACTGGATCTGGTTGGAGAGCGTGTCGATGTTCTCCATGACCTGCCAGGTCACGAACCAGCCCATCAGCCCGATGACGACGAAGCCGGAGATGGCGGTGAGCGCGGTGGCCGGACCGCGCGGCACCCCGCGGCGGGTGAGCCGGGCGACCGTCGGCTGCAGCAGCGCCGTCACCAGCAGGGCGATGACGAAGGCGAACACCACCAGCTGCACGGCGCTGATGACCCGCATCAGCACCCACACGGTGCCGGCGAGGACCAGCAGCCGCCAGCCGGCCTCGGCCGCGACCCGGACACCCCAGGGCACCGCTTCGGCGGGGTCGGGGCGGGGACCGGCCGGAGGCGCGGGCCGGGGGGCGGGCTTCGCCGGGGCGGCGGCCCGTTCGGCGCCGGCCGGCGCGGATCCGGTGCCGCCCGGGCGGCCGTCGTCCTCCTGCTCGACCTCCGCGCGGCGCTCGTCCAGGCGCTCGCCCATCTCGGTCAGACCGGCACCGAGCCGGCCGAGCCACCCTGGCACTCGCGACATCATCCGTCCTCTTCCCCCGCGTCCCCGGGTGCTCGCCACCACTCCCCCCTGGAGCCGTTCGTACACGACCGTACAGGGCGAAAGCCCCTCCCCTGAGGACGGGGAGGGGCTGCGCAAGGTTGAGCGGGTGCGGGCCGGACTAGTACCAGTGGTTCGCCGACCAGAACGACCAGGCCTGGCAGGGGCTGCCGTACCGGCTGTTCATGTAGTTGAGGCCCCACTTGATCTGGGTCGCCGGGTTGGTCTGCCAGTCGGCGCCCGCCGAGGCGTACTTGCCGGCGGGCAGGGCCTGGAAGAGACCGTAGGCACCGGAGGAGGCGTTGACCGCGTGGTAGTTCCAGCTGGACTCGTGGTCCACGATGTTGCTGAAGCACTGGAACTGGTCGCCGGCCACCATCTGACGCGCCATCGCCTGGATCTGCGCGACGCTGTAGCTGCTCTGGACCGGGAAGCTGGAGGAGTCGCGGGCGCTGTCGCGGCTCGCGGCCTCGGTCTTCGCCTGGGCGCGCTCCTTGGCCTCCTTCGCCGCCTTCTCGGCGGCGGCCTTCTTCGCGATCGCGGACTCGGCCGCTGCCTTGCGGGCCGCCGCTTCGGCGTCCTTCTTGGCGCTCGCGTCCGCGGCGATGGCCTGTGCGTCGGCCTGCTGCGTCAGGGACGCGGACTGTACCTGGGCCTGCTGACCCGCGGGTATGTCCGCGAGGAGCGTGGTGTCGGCGGCCGTCGGCTCGGCGTCGTTGTTCTGCGCGACGCTGCCCGAGGCAACTCCGACGACGCTCCCGACGGCGGTGACCGCGGTGGCCGAGGCCACTGCGAATCCCCGGACCGAAATCCGGCTCACACGGTTTCCTTCCAGCATCGTCCGCTTCGGTGACCCTGGCGGACGCAATCGTGCCCCCTGACACTGGCCTCCCAACTGCGGGGTCACGGGAGGCACGGGCCCGGTGGGCAACTCCCCGGAAGGGAGTGCCGCGTGGTGCTCGGGCGGCATACGACGAACTCTATGGAGTTGGTGGTGCTTCTGTGGTGCTGTACCGCTGGGGGTACAGGTGTGTCGTATGCGGGGCCTGACAGGACTGAGACTCTGCCGCAACCCGACACCGGGTGGCAATTCTGAGTTGCGTGTGAAACCTCACATCCCGTTTCGCCCAGGGGATTTCCGGAAAGCTCCACATGCCAAGGCGCCGCCCGGCTAGGCTCTTGGCCTTTGCCGGACGGCGCCAACTGGGTTGAGACGGCTCAGATATGGCCCTCTTCGAGCATTTCGGTCACAAGGGCCGCGATCTGGGACCTCTCGGACCGGTTCAGGGTGACATGGGCGAAGAGCGGGTGCCCCTTCAGCTTCTCCACGACGGCGACCACACCGTCGTAGCGCCCGACGCGCAGATTGTCCCGCTGTGCCACGTCATGGGTCAGAACGACCCGTGAATTGGCGCCGATCCGGGACAGCACGGTCAGCAGCACGTTCCGTTCCAGCGACTGCGCCTCGTCCACGATCACGAACGCGTCGTGCAGCGAACGGCCGCGGATGTGGGTGAGCGGGAGCACCTCCAGCATCCCGCGCGCGGTGACCTCCTCGATGACCTCGCGGCTGGTGACGGCCGAGAGCGTGTCGAAGACGGCCTGCGCCCACGGGCTCATCTTCTCCGCCTCGCTGCCCGGCAGATAGCCCAACTCCTGGCCGCCGACCGCGTACAGCGGCCGGAAGACCATCACCTTCTGATGCTGCCGGCGCTCCAGGACCGCCTCCAGGCCCGCGCACAGCGCCAGCGCCGACTTGCCGGTGCCGGCCCGGCCGCCCATCGAGACGATGCCGACGTCCGGGTCGAGCAGCAGGTCGAGCGCGATGCGCTGCTCGGCGCTGCGGCCCTTGATGCCGAACGCCTCGCGGTCGCCGCGCACCAGGCGGACGTTGCCCTCGGCGGTGACCCGGCCGAGGGCCTTGCCGCGCTCGGACTGGATGGTCAGGCCGGTGTGCACGGGGAGGTCCGAGGCCTCCGGCACGTACACGTGCCCCTCCTCGAAGAGGACGTCCACCTGTTCACCGGGGAGCGTCAGTTCGCTCATCCCCGTCCAGCCCGAGTTCTCGGTGATGGCGAGTTCGGCCCGGTACTCCTCGGCGAGCAGGCCCACGGACGAGGCCTTGATCCTCAGGGGCAGGTCCTTCGACACGACGGTGACGTCGAACCCCTCGGCCTGCAGATTGCGGGCCACCGCGAGGATGCGGGAGTCGTTGTCCCCCAGGCGGTAGCCGGTGGGCAGCACGCTGGGGTCCGAGTGGTTGAGCTCGACACGGACGGTCCCGCCCAGCTCCCCGATCGGGATGGGGGCGTCGAGGCGACCATGCTTCACCCGGTAGTCGTCCAGCAGGCGCAGCGCCTGGCGGGCGAAGTAGCCGAGCTCCGGATGGTGCCGCTTGGCCTCCAGCTCCGTGACCACCACGATGGGGAGCACGACCTCGTGCTCGTCGAAGCGGGTCAGGGCGTTCGGGTCGGCCAGCAGGACGCTGGTGTCGAGAACATAGGTGCGCCGGTCTGGCTTGTGGCGCTTTGCGCTGGTCACCACGGAAGGACGTACCCCCTCGGATGAGGTCGGGGAGCGACGAGGTGGAAGCCGGGCCGGGAGGGCGGGAAGAACCAGGCCGGCCGACGGCGCTCGCGCGAGGCGGGCCGAGAACCGGCCCTCCGCGGCTGCTTCCGTGCAGTGACCGCACGGTCGGGCTGGTGCAAAGGGCCTCCCGGGCGGACGGCCCCGGGCCGCCCACTGAGATCCGACACCCGTGGTTCGGGTGTCGACCTGCTTGGCTTATGCCCTCGAACATGCGCCGCCATGCAAATGCAGCCAACAGCGCGCCGGTGAACTCCTTGTTACTTCCACCCGAACCGGGGTATACGGCAACCGCCCCGGCGCCGGGCGGCGACGGGGCGGTGTGGCGTGCGGTCAGCCGCCGTAGCGGCGGTGACGTGCGGCGTAGTCGCGCAGGGCGCGCAGGAAGTCCACCTTGCGGAAGGCGGGCCAGAACACGTCGCAGAAGTAGTACTCCGAGTGGGCGGTCTGCCAGAGCATGAATCCGGACAGCCGCTGCTCGCCGCTGGTGCGGATGACGAGGTCCGGGTCGGGCTGGGCGCCGGTGTAGAGGTGACGGCCGATCATGTCGATGTCGACGGAGTCGGCGAGGTCCTCCATGGACACGCCCTTGTCGTGGGCGTCGGCCAGCATGGAGCGCACGGCGTCGGCGATCTCCTGCCGGCCGCCGTAGCCGATGGCCACGTTGACGAGTATTCCGTCGATGTGGGCGGTGGCCTCCTCGGCCTCCTTCAGCGCGGTCTGCATCGGAGAGGGCAGCAGGTCGGACGTGCCGACGTGGTGCACCCGCCAGCGGCCGTCGGCGGCGAGGGTGCGGACGACGTCCTCGATGATGCCGAGCAGCGGGACGAGCTCGTCCTGCGCGCGGTCGAAGTTGTCCGTGGACAGCAGCCACAGGGTGACGACCTCGACGTCGGTCTCGGTGCACCAGCCGAGGAACTCCTCGATCTTCTCGGCACCGGCCCGGTGGCCGTGGACGGTCGTGGAGCCGGACGCCTTCGCCCAGCGGCGGTTGCCGTCCATGATGACGCCGATGTGCTTGGGCACCTGGTCGTGGTCCAGGTGGCCCTCCACCCGGCGTGCGTAGAGCCTGACGAGCAGGCTGCGCAGCTTGTCGCGCAGGTTCACGTGGCCCTCCGGGGGTTGGCGCGGGATAGGGGTGCCGGAGCCGTTGAGCCTACCCCTGCTGGGGGCTTGGGCATGGCCCGGGGTTTGGCCCGAGCCCCTTGGGTGGGACGTGGGTCCCCGCGGAGAGGTTCCGGAAGTCCGCAACGAAAAACGGGCCGGTCCGTGGGGGGGAGACGGACCGGCCCGAGGGGGGGTTTCCACCATAACCCTTCGTAAGGGATGGTGGGTGCATCGGCGCCACACAACTACTCTCCGAAGTCACCCGGCGACGCCCCGGTGGGTGCGGAATGCTCGATTCGGGGGGGTTTCCTGGCCGATTCACAGCGAAATCACAGGCGAAACCGGCCAGATGTGAAGGGAATCGCAGGGTTTGCGCCATTGTGGGGATAGTTCGCTGACTTGTCCGAGGGTCCCTCCGACGGGCTACCCCGTCGGCGAACGGTGGACTTGACGGTTCCGCTACCGGCCGGAGAGGTGCCGTTCGGGCTCACAGCACCGCGCAGCCCCCTCCACTGCGCGGTGCCGCCCGCGCAGCTTTGCTGACGCGAATAACCTTGGTCTGAACTTACGTGACCTGTGGGACGGATGTGAACCGCGGTCGATAACGATGTGGAAACCCCGGGGGAACACCGGATGAACAGGAGAGCCGTCTCTCCCCTTTCATCCCTGTCTGTCAGTACGGCGGTTTCCGGACGTCGAAGAGATGCCGGGCGCTGTGCGCCACGAACGGGCCCTGCCGCTCGATCTGTTCGTGCAGTGCGCGCAGCCGGGGCTCGTAGGCCTCGACCGTGAAGCCGGGGACCATCCAGACCACCTTGCGCAGGAAGTGCACGACCGCGGCGACGTCGTGGAACTCCATCCGCAGCCGCTCCGCCCGCAGCCCGGCCACCTCCAGGCCCGCCGCCTCGGCGTCGGCCCGCTCCCGCTCGGGGTCCCGGGCGGTGCGCACCTCCTCCGGCTGCGGCCCGAGGAAGAACTCGACCAGCTCGAAGACGCTGGCCGGTCCCACGTGCTGGGCGAAGTAGGTACCGCCGGGCCGCAGCACCCGGGCGATCTCGTCCCAGTGCGGGCGCACCGGGTGCCGGCTGAGCACCAGGTCGAAGGCCTCGTCGGCGAACGGCAGGGGCGCGTCGTCCGGGGCGGCGACCACCACGACACCGCGGGGCCGCAGCAGGGCGGTGGCCTTGGCCACGTTCGGCGGCCAGCCCTCCGTCGCGGCGACCAGCACCGGCCGGGCCGGCTCGGCGGCGCCCAGCGCGAAGTCCAGCACCTCACCGCCACCGGTCTGGATGTCGAGCGCGGCCCTCGCACCGGTCCCGGCCAGCCGCTCCCCCGCCGAACGGGCGTACCCCCACGACGGCCGCGCCTCGGTGGCCCGCCCCTCGAACCACGAGAAGTCCCACCCCTCGGTCGGCACGGCGACACCCTCGGCCACGAGGTCCTCGAACGAACGGTTTCCTGCCATGCCGGCCATGATCGCAGGACACCGCGGAGGGGGGTTGCTCATTTCCGGCTGGGAGAGGAGCCGACATCGTCGTCCCGGACGCCCCGCAGGCTCACTTCGCCGTGTTCCTCGCGCTCGTCGGTCATGGCAGGCAGTGTGGCAGCCGCCACTGACAACCGCCTCGCGACCTGCGGCTACGGCACCTGTGGCTACGGCACCAGCGGCCGGACCTCCTCGGCGGCGAACCGCACGAAGCCCTCCGGGTCGGGCTCGTCCCCGGTCGGCTGCAGCACCACGGTGTCGGCACCGGCCTCGACGAGCCGTCGTACGGCTGCGGCCACGGCGTCCGCGTCCCCCGCGACCCCCACTCCGGACGCCGGCGCCAGTCCCTCCGCGACGAGTTCGGCCCGCAGCCGGGCCTCGGCGTCGGCTCCCGTGGCGGCGAGGAGATAGACGACGACCTGGTGCGGCTCGCCGCGCCCCGCCTCCTTCTGTCCCTCCTCGATGAGCCGCCGGGCCCGCCGCACGCCGTCCGGCGAGGTGGAGGCGGTGAGGACGGTGCCGTCGGCCCTGGCGCCGGAGAGGCGGAGCGTACGCGGCCCAGTGGCGCCCGCGAGGACGGGTGCCGGCCGCTCCGGGGGCCAGTCGAGAGCGACGTCGTCCAGGGAGACGTACCGGCCGCGCACGGTGAGCCGTTCGCCGCGCAGCAACGCGCGCAGGGCGTCGAGGTGCTCGCCGAGGAGCGTGAGCGGGGAGGCGGCGCGGGCGCCGACCTGCCCCATCCAGTCCTGCACGCCGTGACCGACGACGACACTCGCGCGGCCGGGGAACATCCGGTGCAGGGTTGCGGCCTCCATCGCGGTGAGCGCCACGTTCCTGAGGGGCACGGGCAGCAGTCCGACGCCGACCCGCACCCGCTCGGTCCAGGCGAGCGCGGCCGCGGCGGTCGAGATCCCGCCCTCCAGGAAGCAGTCCTCCCACAGCCACAGTTCCTCGAGCCCCGCGTCGTCCGCGACACGGGCGACCGCCCGCAGGCGCTCGGGCGGAAGCTGAGGGCGGAAGACGACACCGAGTCCAGTCATGGACCTCTTCCTAGTGGGGAGGAAGGGAGGGAGCAACTGGGTTTCTGTGACGCGCGAGTTGGCGGGAAGAGGGAACGTGGGCAGACGCTGGCGGGACGGCACCGGACGGCTGGTCGTGCCGGGGCCCGGGGGCGGTGCGGACCCGGGAGCCGTCCTTCCCCTGGAGATCGCGGCCTCCTACCGGGCCCGGACGAAGGGGCTGCTGGGCCGGGACGCGGTCGACGGGGCGCTGCTGCTGTCCCCGGCGAGCGGGGTGCACACCTTCGGCATGCGCATCCCGATCGACGTCGCCTACCTGGACCGCCGGCTGACCGTCCTCGCCGTCCGCACGATGCCCCCGGGCCGCCTGGGCCGCCCTCGCCTGCGGGCCCGGCACGTCCTGGAGGCGGAGGCGGGCGTGATGGCGGGGTGGGGGCTGCGGGCGGGGGTGCGGGTGAGTGTCGAGGCCGGGGGCGTTGTCAGTGGTCCGTCCTAGCATTCCGGCATGAGAGCTTCAGGGACGTTCACGGTCGAGGAGTTCACTCCGGCGGAGCTGCGGTTGCCGGAGCCGGTGGTGGAGACGGCGGTGCCCGTCGGGGTGGCCACCCTGCGGAAGCGGTACGAGGGGGAGGTGACCGGGGTCTCGGGGACGTTGTTCACCGCGGCCTACGACCAGGGCAGTGCGACCGGCACGTATGTCGCCATGGAGTCCTTCGAGGGGGCGCTGGGCGAGCGGAGCGGTACGTTCAACTTCGCGCACTCCGGGACGACGCTCGGGGAGGGCAGAGAGGCCGACTTCTTCGTGATCGTGCCGGGCAGCGGGACCGGGGCGCTGGCCGGGATCCGAGGGGCCGGCGGCCTGGAGATCGACGCGGACGGCACCCATCGGATCTGGTTCGAGTACGAGGTGGGCGCGTAGCGGCTCACTCCTGGGTGCGGGGGAAGGTGACCTCGACGCGGCGGTTCTTCCTGCGGCCTTCCTCCGTCGAGTTGTCGGCGATGGGGTACTGCTCGCCGTAGCCGCGGACCTCGAAGGTGATGTTCGGGTCGTTCAGGTCCTGGTCCAGGACGGCCTGGACGGCGTTGGCGCGTTGCCTGGACAGGACGTCGCCGTGGGCGGAGGAGCCGAGGTCGTCGGTGAAGCCGAAGACGCGGACCTGGGTGGCGTTCTGCTTCTTGATCTCCTCGGCGATGGTGGCGATACGGGCCTTCGCCTCGTCGCCGAGTTTCGCGCTGTCCTTGCCGAAGAGGACTTCGGCCTGGAGCGCGAAGGTGACGTCGGCGTTGGTGTCCTCGCGCCGTTCGTCCCCGCTCTGGTCCTCGACGACCGACTTGATGTCCAGCACCTTGGGGGCGGCGAGGGTGGCGCCCTCGGGGAGCTTGAGGTCGGGGTCGGTGGGGTCGATCTTCACCGGGGCGGTGGCGGAGGGTTCGGTCACGGGGGGCTGACTGGGGTCGGTGTCGTCGGCCTGGGCCGGCGGGGTGGCGTAGAGGGTCGCGGCGACGAGGAGGGCCGCGGTGGTGAGGGTGAGGCGGGTGGTGGTCACTTGGGCCTCACCCGGAGATCTTGATGGTGCCGCTGGAGAACGTGGGCAGTTGGAGGGTCACCTCGGTGGTGTCCTCGGGTGGGGAAGGGAACTGCATGAAGACCTGGAGGGACTGACCGCCCTTGAGCGTGCCCAGGCCGGTCGTGGTGAGTGGGCGGCCTTCTGTGTCGCGCAGCACGTAGTACCGCTTCTTCCCCTTGGAGTCGACGAGGGTGGCTCCTCCCAGGGAGGGGCCGTTCCTGGTGATCTCGGTTTCGTTGCCGCTGAGGGCTGCCGGGATGAGCAGATCCTTGGCCCCGTCGTTCTTCAGGGTGCCGTTCACCGTGACGAAGCCTCCGGAATCGCGCTGCGCGGAGGTGACCTGGAGAAGCAGGCCGTCCGAACCCTTCAGCTCGGCCATCGGCTGGTCCGACTGGCCCTGCTGGGTAGTCGGGCCCGAGCCGGACGTTCGGGAAGCGGATGCTGAATGCTCCGGCTTCTTGTCATCGCCGCCGCTTCCGCCGCATCCGGCCACACCGGCGGCCAGACCGGCCGCAACGGTCAATGCGACCATCCCCCTGCGGGCCTTCGCAGTGAACCGAATGCTCATCGCTCCGCTTCCTTCGTCATCGATCGTTCGCTCGTCAGTCGGCCAGGTGGACGTCGAAGAGGTCTTCCGACTTCGGCAGCCCGGTCGTGTCGTCCGGCTTCAGATGCCAGACCTTGTCCTTGCAGGTGAGTTCGGGCAGCGTGCCGCCGTCGGCACTCTTTTCGGGGAGCTCGAAGGTGCAGAGGGGTTCGATCTCGGCGGTGGCGGAAGCCTTCGACTTGTAGTTCTCGGACCCGGGCACGACGGACCGGCCGACGGACTTGGTGGTCGTCACATCGGCCTGGTACTTCATCAACTCCGGGGAGAAACAGGCGTTCAGCTGGGCGTCGTTCCGGGAAGCGAGCTCGCCCGCCCGACCACATGGATCGTCGACCGGTGACCTGCCGTCGAAGATGTCCTGCCATTGCTTCGGGTCGCTCAGAACCTTCGTCCACTGGGCCGTGAGCTGGTCCCGCACGTTCTGGGCCGCCGCGAGGGCCGCCGCGTCCGCAGCCGTCTGGGCGCCGCTCCGGTTCACCGACGCCTGGCCGACCGCGAGGTAGGCGAGAGCGAGAAAGAGCAGGCCCGCCACCACCGTGATGTAGATGGGGAAGGCCTGCCCTGCGTCGCGACGGCGGGGGGTCAGCCGCCGGTGACCTCGCTGATCTTGTTCCGGATCGCATCGAAGATCGTCTGTCCGATGCTCGTCCCCGTGATCGCCAGCACGATCGCCACGACCACCGCGATGATGCCCAGGTACTCCACCGCGGTCTGGCCCCTGTCGCTGCGAGCGACGCGGGTCTGCAGATACGCGACGGTGGTGTTGAACCAGTTGCTCATGGTGGTCCCCTCCGGGTTCGCCTCCGATCCGGACAACGTATGCCGCGACGCGCCGTCCACCAGAGGGTCCCAGGACCCAACCCCGGACCCATTCCATCTCACGCCACCCCCAGCCACTTCGCCGCGGCCTGGGACCGCGTGGTGCTCTGGAGCTTGGCGAAGATGCGGTTGATGTGGTTCTTCACCGTCTTCTCGCTGATGAAGCAGGCCGCGGCGATCTGCTGGTTGGTCATGCCGGACGCGATGAGGTCCATGATCTCCGCCTCCCTCTCACTCAGCCGGAACCGCGATCGAGACGACTGTCCCACAGGTGATTGCAATTGCGAAAGGGATTTGGCGGGTATTTCCCTTACATCGACCGGGATTTGATCCTGGTCATGTGCAGGTGCACTCATCCTCAACTCTGTCAGTAACGCCTCCGCCGCTCCCGGCGTCACATGCGTCCGTCCCTCCCGGACATCCCGTACCGCCCGCACCAGCTGCTCCGTCGTGAACTCACCGTGCACCAGGTATCCCCCCGCCCCCAGCCGCAGCGCCTCCCGCACGGTCTCCGTCTCGTGGCTGTAGGTGAGCATCATGACCGGGGCCAGCCGTACCAGGTGCGGCAATGCCGAGATTCCGTCGACTCCGGGCATGCGGACGTCGAGGAGGATCACGTCCGGGCGGTGCCGTACCGCCGCCTCGTACGCCTCGCGGCCGTCCGTCGCCTCCGCCACCACCGTGGTGTCCGCGCGGCCCGACAGCAGGGCCGTGAGGCCGGCGCGGACCACGGGATTGTCGTCGGCCACCAGCAGCCGCAGGGGTTGGGACGCCGGCGCGGGCGGGGGGAAGTCGGGGTGCTGCATCGGGGCCTCCTCTCAGAGGGCGGTCGGTGGGGGGAGGGCCGGTGAGCGGAGCTCCACGCGCACCTCGGTGCCGCGTTCGTGGCCGCCGCGGCCGATGCGGATGCGGGCGCCCGTCTGCGCGGCCCGTTCGACCATGCCGAGCAGGCCGAAGTGGCCGCGGGAGCGGAGCCGTTCCAGGGTCGTGCCGGGCGGGAGGCCGCGGCCGTCGTCGTGGATGGTGAGGCGCAGCAGGTCGCCGTCGACCGTCACGCGTACGTCCACGCGGGTCGCGGTCGCGTGCCGGTGGGCGTTCTCCAGAGCCTCCGTGGCGATGGCCAGCAGGTGGCGGACCGTGGAGGCGGGCAGGAGGGGCAGGGCCTCGGGCGGACCGCAGTCGCATGTCACCTGAAGGTGCGTGCGGGTCGTGAAGTCGCCGATGCGCGCCCTCAGTTCCCGGCCGAGGGACCCGTCCGCCGGTCGTTCCGGCTCCTGCCGTCGTAGCTCCGTCAGCAGTTCCCGTGACTCCGCCGCCGCTCTGCGCGCCGAGCGGGACACCAGGTCCGCCTGGTCCTTGATGCGGGCCGGGTCGGGGGCGGAAGCCGAGGCGGTCGTCGCCAGGCCGTCTGCCGCCAGGGCCACGCCGTACAGGGTCTTGGCCACGGAGTCGTGCATCTCCCGGGCCAGCCGGGCGCGTTCCGCGCTCACCGCCTCCGCCGCCGCCAGGCGTGCCTGGGCCGTGGTCAGCGCCTGGGTCGCGGTGCCGTAGCGGAGCATCAGGTTGCGCAGGGTCGAGCCCATCGCGCCGGCGATCACGCACAGGCCGGGCAGGAGGAGGGCCTCGGCGACGGGGGCGTGCCGGTCGGCCTTCAGGGTGGCGTGGACCAGGAGCAGGATCAGGGACTGCAGCGAGGCGAAGCAGGCCGCGCCCCGCCAGCTGTAGACCAGCCCGGCCAGCAGCGGGGTGCAGACGCTGACGTAGGCGAGGGTGGTGTCCGGGCCGGCCGAGACCAGGAGGAGGGAACCGAAGAGGGTGTCGGCGGCCAGGAGGGTCGGGTGGCGCAGGAGGAGGGGGCCGAAGCGTTCCCAGTCGCGGAAGAGGACGTACGACCCCATGAAGGTGACCACCACGGCCGCGCCGACCAGGCGGACGCCGAGTCCCGGGGCCGCGTTGAGCAGGGCGGCGGGGGCGGCCAGGACGATCATCGCCAGCCGGAAGCCGAAGACCTGACGGCACATGGCCTGCAGGGCGCGCACCTGGAGCTTCTCGGAGAGCTCGGCGGACGGGGCGGTGACCACTCCGGCCGACGTGCCCACCGGTCCCCCGGCCGACGTGCCCACCGGTCCCCCGGCCGACGTACCGGACGCCCCCTCCCCCCGCTCCCCTGCCACCGGGCGCCCTGCGGCCCACCCCGCGAGCCCCCTCAGCCGGTCCGTGAAGGAGGCGCCGCCCCCGCGCCCCGTCATCCCCGCCACCGCCACGACCCGCCCCTCACTTCCCCGTGAGTGAGCCGAAGTCCACGCCGGAGCCCAGCAGCAGGCCCGCGCCCAGCAGGAGCATCGTCGCCGGGACCATGAACGTGGTGATCATCAGCGTGGCCTTGGGCACCGCCCGGGCGGCCTTGCGGCGGGCGTTCTGGGCGTCGGTGCGGCGCATGTCCTTGGCCAGGGAGACCAGGGTGTCGACGATCGGCGCGCCCAGTTCCTCGCCCTGCTGCAGGGCCGTCACGAACATCGCCACCTGCTCCGAGTCGTTGCGCCGCCTCAGCTCCGCGAAGGCCTCGCGGCGGCTCATGCCCAGGTCCATCTGGCGCAGCGTGATGCGGAGTTCGTCGGCCCACGGCCCCTCGTAGTGCGCGGCCACCCGGTCCAGGGCCTGCCGGAAGCCCAGCCCGGCGCTGACCACGACCGCCAGCACGTCCAGGAAGTCGGGCAGTGTGCGCTCGATGACGTCCTTGCGGACGCGGATCGCCGACCAGATGCCGACCTCCGTCCAGAACGCCCCGAACAGCAACAGCAGCAGCGCCACGAACCACTGGCCGCGCAGCAGGAAGACCAGGAAGCCGACGCCGCCCAGCGCGCCGTAGACCGCCCGGCGGGCCGCGTAGCGGTCGATGGTCAGGCCGCCGGGGTTGCCCGCGAGGTCGATCTTGCGGCGGTACCTGGCGACCAGGCGGGGGCCCATCAGGCGCAGCACGGCGGGGGCGTAGCGCATGCCCATCCGGTCGATGACCGAGCCCACCGCGCCGGTACGGGTGGCGCCGACCTCCAGGGCGACGGCGAGGTCGCCGGGGAGCCTGGCGTCCGCCCGGTACATGCGGATACCGGTGAAGGCGCCCCAGACGGCGACACCCATCAGCAGTGCGAGCAGGAGTCCCACGGGGTGCCCCTCACACGTCGATCCGGCTGAGGCGCCGGATGAGGACGAAGCCGACGGCGTACATGCCGAAGGCGATGATCACGCAGGCCTGGCCGGCCGGTGAGCCGGTCATCCGGGCCAGGGCGCCGTCCTTGACGCCGTTCATCAGGAACAGCGCGCCGATCCCGAGGACCGGGACGGCGTACGACGTCATGGTCACCTGGGAGAGCTGGGTGCGGATCTCACGCCGGGTCTCCTTGCGTTCCTCCAGCGTCTCGGTCAGGTTCCGCAGCGCGGACACCACCTGGCCGCCCGCCCGGTTCGACAGCACCAGCGTCGTGACCAGGACGACGAGTTCGCGGGACGGCAGGCGGCCGGCCAGTTCGCCGAGCGCGTCCTCCAGGGAGTGGCCGATCGCCAGCCGGTCGGCGACCCTGCCCAGTTCCTCCCCCGCGGGTGCCTCCAGCTCCTCCGCCGCCATGCCGATCGCGGTGCGCAGGGCGAGGCCGGCCTGGGTGGCGTTGGCGAGGATGCGGGCCAGCTCCGGGAGCTGGTTGATGAACCGTTCGATGCGTTTCTGCCGCTGCCAGTTGAGGAACTGGACCGCCGCCCCGATGCCCAGCAGTCCGGCGATCGGTCCGAAGAAGGGGGCCAGGGTGGCCTGGCCGATGAGCCAGAGCGCGGCGACCGTGACGAGCATGTAGACGAAGAACTCGCCCGGCGTCACGTCCAGGCCCGTGGTCGCCAGGCGGTGCTCAAGCCAGCGGCCGAGGCGGGTACGGCGCAGCCGCCGGTCCAGGTCGCGGAAGCGGCGCCTGCGGCCGGTCAAGGAGGCCGGCCCGGTGTGGGTGAGGCGGTCGACGAGTGCGGCCCGCTGCGCCCTCCCCGAGGCGTAGACGTGCACGCCGGCCACCGCGAGCACGCAGGTCAGCAGCGTCACGCCGGTGGTGAGCTGGACGAGGGTGTGGAGTTCCATGGGTGGCCTACCTGGCTTCTCGGGTGGCGAGCTGGTCGACGGAGTGGGCGACGCCGAAGGCCTGCGGGACGGGCTGGCTCGCCATGTACAGGCGGTCGGCGGTGCGGCGCGGCAGGGGGAAGTACGCGAAGGAGCCGTACACACGGCCGTCCGGTGTCATGGGCCGGGCGTCGAAGCGGGCCGCGGTCGCCAGCCGGTACGGCTCCCCTCCGTGGCTGTCGAGCAGCGCGATCTCGGTGATGCGGCGGGCGCCGTCGGCGAACCGGGTGAGCTGGACGATGACGTCGACCGCGCTGTTGATCTGGTCGTGCAGGGCGACGAAGGGGACCTCGACGTCGGACATGGAGGCGAGGGTCTGGAGCCTGGTCAGCGCGTCCTCGGCGCTGTTGGCGTGCACGGTCGCCAGCGATCCGTCGTGGCCGGTGGACATGGCCTGGAGCATGTCGAGGGACTCGCCGCCGCGGACCTCACCGACCACGATCCGGTCGGGGCGCATCCGCAGCGAGTTGCGGACCAGGTCGCGGATGGTGACCTGGCCCTTGCCCTCGACGTTCGGCGGCCGGGACTCCAGGCGCACCACGTGCGTCTGCTGGAGCTGGAGTTCGGCGGAGTCCTCGATGGTGATGATGCGTTCGTGGGAGGGGATCAGCCCGGAGAGCGCGTTGAGGAGGGTCGTCTTGCCGGTGCCGGTGGCGCCCGACACGATGATGTTGAACTTCGCCTGCACCAGCCCCGCCAGCAGGTACACCATGTGCTCGTCCAGCGAGCCGAAGGAGATCAGCTCCTGGAGGGTGAAGGACCGCGGGAAGCGGCGGATGGTGAGGATCGGGCCGGTCAGCGACAGCGGCGGGATGATGACGTTGACGCGCTCGCCGGAGGGCAGCCGGGCGTCCACCATGGGGTTGGACTCGTCCACCCGGCGGTTGACCGTCGACACGATCCGCTCGATGGTCTGCATCAGCTGGTCCGACGACACGAACCGCAGGGGCAGCTGCTCCACGCGTCCGCCGCGCTCGACGAAGATCGCGTCGGGGCCGTTCACCATGATCTCGGTGATCGACGCGTCCTCCAGGAGGGGTTCCAGGATGCCCAGCCCGAGCGCCTCGTCCACCACCCGGCGGATCAGCTGGGAGCGCTCCACCGTCGACAGGACCGGGCCCTCGCGGCTGATGATGTGCCCGAGCACCCGCTCCAGCCGTGCCCGGCGCTCGGCCGCCGCGAGCGAACTCATCTCCGCGAGGTCGATCTCCTCCAGCAGCTTGGCCCGGTAGGAGGCGACCAGATGCCCGTCCTCGCCCCGGCTGCCCTGCTCCTCCGGAGTGCTGATGCGTGCCCGCAGACTCATGGGTCGGCGACTCCTCGCTTAGTGGTCGAGCGGCATGGTGGCGGACTTGGTGGCGTTGCCGAGATCCCAGACGATCCGGGGGATGTGGACGGTCGCGGTGACGGTGACGGCGTCCGCCCCCTCGGCGGACGAGCAGCTCACCGTGATGCCGCCGCTCACCGCGTCCGCGCAGGCCTGCGCATAGGACTGCCGCAAGGAGGCGGCCCGCGCTCCCGCCCGGGCCGCCGTGCCGGCCTGCTCGGCGGCGTAGGCGACGGCCCCGATCTGGAACCCGGCCAGCCCGACGATCAGCAGGACGGGGATGAACCCCAGGTACTCGATGGCGACTTGGCCCCGGTCGCGGGCGCGGTCACGGGTGCGGGAGCGGCTCCGGGCGCGGTCACGGGAGCGGGAGCGGCTCCGGTCGTGGGCGCGGTCACGGGTGCGGGTACGGTCGCGGGCGCGAAAGCGGCCCCGGTCACGGTCACGGTCGCGGTCGCGGTCGCGGTCACGGTCGTGGGCGGATGCGTCGGCGCGTCGACGGCGGTACGTCATCTCAGCGCTTCACCTCCTCCACGGCACCGGCGTGGCCGGTCACCCGGGCCGGGAAGTCGATCAGCCCCGGGAAGAGGACGGGGACGTGCAGGGTGACGTCGGCCGTCACGTAGCCGCTCGCGCTGCACTTCACCTCGGCACCCCCTTTCCACGCCGACGACAGGTCCTTCAGCCCCGCCGCCGCGCACGCCGCCTGACGCGCGCCCCCCGGCGGTGCCGCCGTACCCGCCCGCACCGCCTCGTCCGCAGCATTCCCGGCGAGCGTGAAGGTGTACCCCACCAGCACTGCCTGCCACACGAGCACCAACGTCAGAACGATCAGCGGCGTCATCCCCAGGAACTCGATGCTCACCTGGCCGCGGTCGTCACCCCGTTTCACGGGCCGCTCACTCCTTCCGCCGCCGAAAGCCGCCGGCGCCCCGGCCGGCCCCCCGGTGCGAGGCTCCCTCGGCCGTCTTCGCCAGCCCCAGCTCACCGGCGAGCCCCCACAGCGCCTGCTTCACGGTGCTCTTGCCGTCCAGCTCGTGGACCCGGCCCGCGTCCACGACGGCCTGCAGTTCCTTGAAGTTGGCCGGTACGGCCGTACGCGCCAGGGCCGTGCCGGTGATGCGCTGCACGAGGGCGGGCTGGATCTCGGCGCCGCGCGTGTGCCGGTTGACGACCACGGTCGTCTCCTCGGCCTTGCGGATCTGCAGCCGGTCCCACATCCGTACGGCCCGTTTGGCGGCGCGTACGGCGATCACGTCCGGGGTGGTGACGAGCAGCGCGGTGTCGGCCATCTCGACGGCCGCCGCACCGGCCCCGCTGAGCTGGGCGCCGCAGTCCACCACGACCACCTCGTAGCGGGAGCGCAGGGCGCTGACGATCTGGCGGGCGGCGCGCTCGGTGACCTCCTCGCCGCGTTCGCCCTCGGCCGGGGCGAGCAGGAGCGCGAGCCCGGTGTCGTGGCGGAAGACGGCGTCGGCGAGGACGCGGGGCGAGATGTCGGTGATGGCGGCGAGGTCGACCACCGACCGGCGGAACTGGATGTCCAGGTAGGAGGCGACGTCGCCGGTCTGCAGGTCCAGGTCGACCAGGGCGGTGGGACGGCCGGAGGCCTGCGCGGCGAGGGCCAGCTGGACCGCGGTCAGGGTCGCACCGACACCGCCCTTGGCCCCGCTGACGGTGACGACCGTGCCGCCCACACCGGCGAACACCTCGCCGCCGTGCCCGAGATGGCGCCGTACCCCCGTCGACCACTGGGCGACGGCCTGTACGCGGCTCGCCAGCTCCTCGTACGACAGCGGGAGCGCGACCAGGCCGCGGGCGCCGGAGTCCATGGCGGCGGAGAACAGGCCGGGGCTCGCGTCGGTGGTGACGAGGATGACGCCGACGGCGGGGAAGCGCAGGGCGACCTCGCGGATCAGCTCCAGGGCCGGGACCGGTCCGATCCGCTCATGGACGACGACCACTTCGGGGAGTTCGTCGATCGACTCGGCGGCGAGCCGGGCGAGGAGGTCCACCAGCTGGGTGGAGTCGGTGACCGGGGGCTGGGGTTCGGCGTCGGGGAGCTGGCTGAGCAGGGTGGTGAGGGAGCGGACCGCGTCCGGGTCCGCTCCCGCCGGGAGGATCCTGGTGGGCATGCGGGCCGCCTCTCACTTGTCCGTCGCGAGTTCGTAGGTGCGGTCCTTGTCGGGGACGCCGGTCTCGCCGCCGGGCGCCACCAGCGCCAGCCGGACGCGCTGGGCGAAGGACTCGGCGTAGGTGATGCGCTGGGCGTCGAGGGTGGACAGCGCGAAGGTGATGGGGACGGCCTCGCCGGGCTGCTGCTGGTTCTTGCCGCTGTCGGGTTCGAGGGCGGTGATCCGGCCGACGTCGAGCACGCGCGCGTCGGTGACGATGATCTTCGACTGGTCCGGATCGCCCTCCTTCTTCCCCTGGAAGGTGGCGTACACGTTGACCCTGGCGCCCGGGGTGATCTTCCCGGCCACACCGGTGGCCGCGTCGATCATGATGGCGACCTCCTGCTGGCCGGGCTGGAGGGCGGGCTGGTCGACGATCATGTCGGTCTGCAGCAGCGAACCCGCCCGCAGGGTGGTCACGGCGATCTTGCCCTGAATCTGGCGGAGGTCGGTGACGGCGGTGCCCGACAGCCACCGCCTGGGCATCGCGACCTTCTCGAACTGCCCCGCGTCCAGGGTGGTGTACGGCTTCACGTCGGACCGCACCCGGTAGGCGGTGACCTCGGGGCCGACCTTGGAATTCGCGTCGTGGACGACGGAGAGCACGCCGGCGAACGCGCCGAGAGCGCACAGGACCGACAGGATCAGGAGTATCACGCCGCGGCGCTGACGGGAGTTCATGAACCGTGCAACCTCATTGGGGGAATCGGTCGAGCGGGATGTGAGTGGTCGGGTACGCGGGTCAGGCGGGCGCGCGCTGCTCCAGGGCGCGGGGTGCGGGCGGCTCGTACACCGGTGGCAGGGCGGAGCAGAAGACGCAGCGGTCGCCGATGACGTCGAGGCCGCACCAGTGGCAGCCGGTCTGCCGGACCGAGGTGACGAGCTGGTAGAGGACGGAGAGGTCGGCGAGGTAGCTGCAGAACTCGACCATCCGGCCGGTCCCCCACCACGCCGCGGACTCGGCGGGCAGCGGCACCTCGCGCAGTCCCTGCACGCTCCAGCGCGTGCCGAGCCCAGCGACCCAGTCGCTCTGCAGTTGCCCCCTGGCGAGGACCATCCAGGTGTCGAACTCGGGTCCCCCGAGGGTGACGTCGGGTCCGACCTTGACGAGCTGCGGCTCCGGGTGGGCGAGCACGGCGAACTGGCTCCCGGGCATCCACGACTTGGCGTGCGCCTTCAGTCCGACCGGCACCCGGTCCAGCCGGGCGACGGAGCCGAGGACGGCACCGGCGTGCAGGTAGTGGGTGAGCAGCCGTCCGGCGGAGGCGAGCACGCCCGGGCTGAGGTCGCAGGAGGCGAGCTGGCGCAGCTGCCGGGCCAGGACGGCCGTGCCGAGGGGCGGCAGCTCGGGCCGGAAGACGGCGATGCGGTCGCTCTCCAGCAGCGCGCGCAGGGTGTGCAGCCGCCGCAGGACGGGCTCGGGGGTGGCCGGGGAGCAGACGACGATCAGGTACCCGTGCTGCTCGGTGAGGGCATGCAGTTCCGTGAGGGCCTGTTCCAGCGGGCGCCGGTCCAGGTCGCTCAACACGACGGCGGGCACGCTCCGTTCGTCCTGTGCCGACAGCGCCATGTCGGCACTGGTCACGGCGATGGCAGTTGGCACGCGCAGCTCCCCGCTCCTCACACCCCGCCGGCCCGCCCGTGTCACTCTCGTACGCCGGGCCGACTTCACTGCGTGACTACCTGAGCACTGTATCCACGGCCGTCTGGCCGGAGAACAGCGTTTGTGAAGCTCGCGTGGAACTCTCTTGGCACAAGTACCGCCAAAACCGGACAGGTTGAGCTTCCCTCTCTGACCCCCTCTGGTCTGGACCTATTGACACGGGGATTGGTCTGGACCAACTTGTACCCAGCGGTGGCCACCGTCGCTCATCCCCCTCCTCCCGCCTTCCCCACCCGACTTCCCCACCGGAGGCCCCAGTGGACCGCGCTCCAGGCATACCCAGACCCCGCAGACGGCGGCTCGCGACATGGTCCGCCGCCACCGCCCTGGCCCTCTCGGTCGCGGGCCTCGCCTCCGCGGCACCCGCCTCCGCGGCGGACGTCAACAACGTCAGGAACGCGGGCTTCGAGTCCGGCCTGACCAACTGGACGTGCACGGCCGGCAGCGGCACGACCGTCTCCTCCCCGGCCCACTCCGGCTCCTCCGCCCTCAAGGCCACCCCGGCCGGGCAGGACAACGCCCAGTGCACCCAGTCGGTCGCGGTCAAGCCCAACTCGGCCTACACGCTCAGCGCATGGGTGCAGGGCGGCTACTCCTACCTGGGAGTGACCGGCACCGGCACGACGGACGTCTCGACCTGGACCCCCGACACCACGTCCTGGAAGCAGCTCTCCACGACCTTCACCACGGGCGCGTCGACGACCTCGGTCACGGTCTACACCCACGGCTGGTACGGCCAGGCCGCCTACTACGCCGACGACGTCTCGGTCTACGGCCCCGACGGCGGCGGAGGCGGCGACCCGGCCCCGACGGTCCCGTCCGCGCCGGCCGGCCTGTCCGTCTCCGGTACGACGTCGTCGTCGGTGTCGCTGTCCTGGAGCGGGGTCACGGGCGCGACGGGCTACAACGTCTACCGCGACGGCACGAAGGTCACCTCGGCGACCGGCACGTCGGCGACGGTCACCGGCCTGTCGGCCGCCACCTCGTACAGCTTCCAGGTGACGGCGACGAACGCGGCGGGCGAGTCCGCGAAGTCGGCGACGGTGACCGGCACGACGGCGTCCTCCGGCAGCGGTGGCGGCGGGACCGGCGGAGGTCTGCCGAAGCACGCGGTGACCGGCTACTGGCAGAACTTCAACAACGGCGCGAAGGTCCAGAAGCTGTCGGACGTCCCGTCGTCGTACGACATCGTCGCGGTGGCCTTCGCGGACGCGACGTCGACCCCGGGCGCGGTGTCCTTCACCCTCGACTCCTCCGGCCTCGGCGGCTACACGGCCGACCAGTTCAAGGCGGACATCAAGGCCAAGCAGGCGGCGGGCAAGAAGGTCATCGTCTCCATCGGCGGCCAGAACGGCACGGTGTCGATCAACGACTCGGCCTCGGCGACGAACTTCGCGAACTCGGTCTACTCCCTGATGCAGACGTACGGCTTCGACGGCGTCGACATCGACCTGGAGAACGGCCTGAACGCGACCTACATGACCCAGGCGCTGCGGGCGCTGTCGTCGAAGGCGGGCTCGTCCCTCGTCATCACGATGGCTCCCCAGACGATCGACATGCAGTCCACGTCGAACGGCTACTTCCAGACGGCCCTGAACATCAAGGACATCCTCACGGTCGTCAACATGCAGTACTACAACAGCGGTTCCATGCTGGGCTGCGACGGCAAGGTCTACAGCCAGGGCTCGGTCGACTTCCTGACGGCCCTCGCCTGCATCCAGCTCCAGGGCGGCCTCGCCCCCTCCCAGGTGGGCCTCGGCCTCCCGGCCTCGACCAGCGCGGCGGGCAGCGGCTACGTCTCCCCGACGGTCGTGAACAACGCCCTGGACTGCCTGACGGCCGGCACCAACTGCGGCACCTTCAAGCCGTCCAGGACCTACCCCGACCTGCGGGGCGCGATGACCTGGTCGACGAACTGGGACGCGTCGTCGGGCAACGCGTGGTCGAACACGGTGGGGGCGCATGTGCATGCGCTGCCGTGAGATGAGCGGCTCCCGTTCCTGAGCAACGCCTTCGGCGCCCGGGCCTGGTGGGTCCGGGCGCTGTCGTGTGCGGACGTGGGGTCCGGATCCGGCCGAACCTGCTCGGCGCGCGCTGTACCGCGTTGCGATCCGCAACACGTCGGTGTGATGATCCGACATATGGCGGAGCACGGGGGCGACGCCCACTCGGTGGGGCGAATACGCAGGTCACGGCTGTACGAATACGCGGAGACGACGGAGACCGGACGCGTGGCGTCTCCTGCTCACCCCGGTCCCGCGCCTGTGCCTCTGCCTGTGCCTGTGCCTGTGCCGGAGCCGGAGCATTCACCACCCTCCCGCGAGTTCGCTGCGCTGCTGGGCGTGTTCCGCCGCACGGCGGTGCTGGTGCCGTTGGACGGGGCCGAAGGAGCGCCGCTGACGGCCGACTTCGGCGGTGTCCGCTGGATCTACGCGTTCTCGAACGAGCCGGCGCTGGCCCGCTTCGCGGTCGCGCGCGGTGAGGGTGACCGGGAGTGGGCGTATCAGCGGTGGCTGGGAGCCCGTCTGCTGGACGCGGGGGTGCCTGCCGTCGGGGTGCCCTGCGGGGTGGCCCTGGATGTGGGCAGCGAGGGCGAGGGGGTGCTGTTCCCGCCGGTGACGGGGATCGTGCCGGACGCGGTGGCAGTCGAGACGAACGGGGAGGGGCCACGATGAGCGGGACCGAGGGCAAGGACCTCAAGGCCACCGGGCTGAACCTGATCGCGCAGGGCATCACCCAGACCCTCGACGAGCTGAAGGAACTCGGCATCGACAGCTGGGCGGGCGCGGGCCGGGGCTTCTCGGACATGGAGCTGTCCGGGTTGGAGCTGGGTCACGATGACCTGACGGGAAAGTTCAAGTCGTTCTGCGAGCGCTGGGAGTGGGGCGTACGCGCCCTGGTGGCCGAGGGCAACGCCTTCGCCCAGGGTGTCGGCCTGTCCGCGGGGACGTTCTACGAGACGGACCAGTACGTCAGCGGCACGCTGAAGGTCGGCGTGAACTCGCTGATCGGCAACCCGGACGCCGCCGAGGCCGACGTGGAGAAGATGAGCTACGGCGACATCGCCAAGTCCGGTGCGTTCGGCGGGGCCGACTACAGCAAGGAGTCCTTCGACCAGGCGTGGGCCAACAGCAAGCAGGGCTGGATGGACGCCGACCGGGACTTCATGACCTCCCAGGCCGCGGACAACCTGGGTCTGCGGCCCGCGGGCATGTCGGACGCGGAGTACAACCAGGTCCTGGACGAGACCTTCGGCCCCTCCCCCGAGGCCCGCGCCGAGGCCGCCGGTCAGCAGGGCGGTGAGGACTGATGGGCCTGGGAGACGTCACCAACTCGCTCTTAGGCGCGGGCGAGGACATCTACGACTCCGGCAAGAAGGCCGTCGGCAAAGGCATCGACAAGGTCACGGACGTCGCAGGGGACGCCCTGGACTACGTCGGGGAACACAAGTACGCCGACATCGTCAGGGCCGTGGGCGACTACACCGCCTCCGAACTCGGCGCGACCCCCGGTGAGAAACAGCTCGGCGAGACCGACCTGGCCTCGGAGCTGGTCCACGGATCCCCGAAGGCCATCCGGGCCTCCGCCGGCCACCTGAAGGACTTCCACACCGCCTTCGACAACGTCGGCCAGGGCATGCGCAAACTGGACTCCTCGTCCTGGCAGGGCGAGGCGGCCGACACCTTCCGCAAGAAGTTCGCCATGCACCCGGTGAAATGGCTGCACGCGGCGGACGCCTGCCGTGACGCCGCCACCACCCTCGACGCCTACGCCGAGACCGTCACCTGGGCACAGAAGCAGGCCCAGCACGCCCTGGAGCTGTACGCGAAGGGCACGCACGCCTCCAAGAAGGCGACGGACGCCTACAACGAGAAGGTCAAGACCTACAACGCGGCCCTGAAGTCGGGCGACGACCCCGGCCCCCGCCCAGGGAAGTTCCACGACCCCGGCCTTTCCGACGTCCAACGCGCCCGGGAGGTCCTCCACGAGGCCCGCACCCAGCGCAACACGGCGGCCGAGGGAGCCGCCAAGGCCGTCGAGAAGGCCCTGGCCCACGCCCCCGCCAAACCACCACCCCTCACCCGTCTGAAGGCGGACCTCGGGGACGGCTCCGACGCCGCGCACACCGAGCTCCTCCACTTCGACGGCGGTGTCATCAAAGGCACCGCCGGCCTGATCACCTTCGTCCGCGGACTGGACCCCACCGACCCCTACAACGTCACCCACCCCGCCGCGTACCTGCAGCACGTCAGCATGACCCTCTCGGGCCTGGTCTCCACCGGCTCACACCCCGACCGCGCCCTGAAACAGACCTGGGACGAATTCCGCAAGGACCCCTCCGAGTTCGGCGGCCGCCTGCTCCCCCAACTCCTCCTCGGCGACGGCGCCGGCATGGAAGCAGGCCTCGCGCGGGACGCGGCGGAGGCGGGGATGATGCGCTCGGCGGCCGAAGGGGCGGCGAAACGAGAGGGCGCAACCGGCAGCACCGCTCGGGGACGGGTGAACGAGGACCCGCACGCGCCCTCGCGTGACCCGGAGTCGGTGCACAGCGACGGCACCGACCCCATCGACCTGGCCACCGGCAAGATGTACCTGCCGCAGACGGACGTCGTCCTCCCCGGCACCTTGCCGCTGGTCCTGACCCGCCGGGTGGAGTCGGGCTACCACCTGGGCCGCTGGTTCGGCCCCTCCTGGTCCTCGTCGCTGGACCAGCGCCTGGAGATAGACGCCGAGGGAGTCGTCTACGTCACGGAGGACGGCCTCCTCCTCTCCTACCCGCACCCGGCCCCGGGCCTGCCGACCCTGGCGAGCCACGGCCCACGCCGCCCCCTGGACCGTGTCGACGGCGGTTACACGATCACCGACCCGCGCTCCGGTCACGTCCGGCACTTCGCCGACCGGGGGCCCGGCCTGGCGGTCCTGGAACAGGTGGACGACCGCAACGGCAACTGGATCACCTACGAGTACGACCCGGACGGCACCCCGCTGGGGGTCACGACCAGCGCCGGCCAGGGCGTCCGCATCACCACGGAGTCCGGCCGCGTCACGGCGTACCACCTGATGGCGACCGGCGAGACGCTGAAGCGCTTCGGTTACTCGGACGGCAATCTGACCAGCGTCGTCAACTCCTCCGGCCTACCCCTGCGGTTCACGTACGACGAGACGGGCCGGGTCACGTCCTGGACGGACACGAACGAGCGCAGTTACACCTACGAGTACGACGACCGGGACCGCTGCGTCGCCGAGTCCGGCGCGGAAGGCCACATGGCGCTGCGCCTGACCTACGCGGACCTTAACCCCGCGACGGGCCTGCGTACGACCACCACGACGACAGGTGAGGGCCACTCCCGGCGCTATCTGGTCAACAAGGCGTGGCAGGTGGTGGCGGAGACCGACGCGTCGGGAGCGACCACGCGCTACGTCCGCGACCGCCACAACCGCCTGCTCTCCGCGACGGACCCGCTGGGCCACACGACGACGTTCGAGTACGACGGGACGGGCAATCTCACGCGGGCGGTCCGCCCAGACGGTCGCGAGGCGTGGGCGGAGTACGACGACTTCGGGCTGCCGCTGAAGGTGGTGAATCCCGACGGCACGGTGATCCGCCAGACGTACGACGACCGGGGCAACCGCACGTCGGTGACGAACCCGGCGGGCCAAACGACCCGGTTCGCCTACGACGAGGCCGGCCATCTGACGTCGGTGACGGATCCACTGGGCAACACGACCACGGTGGTCTGCGACCGCGCCGGTCTCCCCTCGGAGGTCACGGACCCACTCGGGGCGACGACCCGCTACGAACGTGACGCCCAGGGCCGCCCGGTCACCGTCACCGACCCCGCAGGCGCCACGACCCGGCTGCAGTGGTCGACCGAGGGCCACCTGACCCGCCGCACGGCTCCCGACGGCACCACGGAAGCCTGGGCCTACGACGGCGAGGGCAACTGCACCAGCCACACCGACCCGCTCGGAGGTGTCTCCCACTTCGAGTACACCCACTTCGACCTGCTGACGGCCCGCACGGGCCCGGACGGCGTCCGCTACGAGTTCACCCACGACACGGAACTGCGCCTGACGAAGGTCACGAACGCGCAAGGCCTGACGTGGGAATACGAGTACGACCCGGTCGGCCGCCTGGTCACGGAGACGGACTTCGACGATCGCGCGCTGACGTATACCTACGACGCGGCGGGCCGCCTGACCACGCGAAGGAACGCTCTCGGCGAGGTGACTTCCTTCGAACGCAACGAGCTGGGTCAGGTACTCCGCAAGGACGCGGCAGGCCGAGTCACGAGGTTCGCGTACGACTTCACGGACCAGCTGGCCCAAGCGACGGGCCCTGACGGCACCACGCTGACGCTGCTGCGAGACCGCTACGGCCGCCTGCACTCGGAAACGGTCGACGGCCGAACGGTGACCTACACGTACGACGCATTGGGCCGCCGCACCGGCCGCACCACGCCCGCGGGTGCGGTCTCGACCTGGTCCTACGACGCGGCGGGGCGCCGCACCGGCATGGTGGCATCAGGCCGTTCCATCGACTTCACGTACGACGAGGCGGGCCGCGAACTGACCCGCCAGATCGGCGAAGCGGTCACGCTGGAGCACACCTTCGACGCGATGGGCCGCCTGACAACCCAGTCGATGACGGGCGCCGAGGCTCGCAGGATCCAACAGCGGACGTACGCCTACAGGGCCGACGGCAACCTGATCGGCATCGACGACCACCTGTCCGGCAGCCGCCGCTTCGAGTTGGACGCGACGGGCCGAGTGACGGCGGTCCACGCGGCCGGCTGGACGGAACGCTACGCCTACGACGAAGCAGGCAACCAAACCCAGGCCACCTGGCCCACGGCCCACCCCGGCGCAGAAGCAACAGGCCCCCGCACCTACACGGGCACCCGCATCACCCGGGCCGGCAACGTCCGCTACGAACACGACGCCCTGGGCCGCATCACCCTGCGCCGGAAGACCCGCCTGTCCCGCAAGCCGGACACCTGGCGCTACGAATGGGACGCCGAAGACCGCCTCATCTCGGTGACCACCCCGGACGGCACCCGCTGGCGCTACACCTACGACCCCCTGGGCCGCCGCACGGCCAAACTCCGCCTGGCGGAGGACGGCGAAACGATCGTGGAGCGCATCGACTTCACGTGGGACGGCACAACCCTCTGCGAACAGACCACCACGTCCCCCGACCTCCCCAACCCGGTCACCCTCACCTGGGACCACCAGGGCCTACGCCCCCTCGCTCAAACGGAACGCATCACGGCAGCCGATGCCCCTCAGCAGGAAATCGACTCCCGCTTCTTCGCCATCATCACCGACCTGGTCGGCACCCCGAACGAACTCATCGACGAACAGGGCGACATCGCCTGGCACACCCGAAGCACGTTGTGGGGAACAACGGCATGGGCGGCGAACAGCACGGCCTACACACCTCTACGCTTCCCGGGCCAGTACTACGACCCCGAAACGGGCCTCCACTACAACTACTTCCGCCACTACGACCCCGAAACCGCCCGCTATCTCACCCCAGACCCTCTGGGTCTTGCACCCGCACCCAATTCCGCCACGTATGTCAGCAATCCCTACAGGTGGGTCGACTCGCTGGGATTGGCTCCGGAGTACCCGGATGACGGCAAAGAGAAACTACCGACTGGTGGAGACGTCCCTGGCGACCCCCGTGGATATAGCAGGCCAGATATCGGGCGCTGGGACTACTCCTGGTCAAAATACGACAAGGCACTGGCGAACGTGCGAGAGCGTCTCGGCGACCTCGGCCCAGATACGATAAAGATGTACGACTATAATCCGAAGACAGGGGAGGGAACTGGAACTTTGATCGGTGAGCAAACGGCCGATAAACTGCGCGGGTGGCGAATAGATAACGAGGACGGGCACGTCAACTACTGGGACTGGAGCACGGGCAAGAAAGGTAAGGGCGGTACATACGGCCACGACTGGTTCCCTGACGATCCAGCAACACCCGGTTCTCGATACATAGGCTGGGCGCCATGGGAAGACAGAAATGGCAACATCATTGAAGGCAACTAGACACTCACACCTGACCCGACGACGAACGGATCACAATAAAATGCCCCCTCACTTGAGAGAAACCCTATCCACAATGCAAGTCGAAGCGGAGGAGGGATCATATGATGACTTCTTGAACGCTCTTGGCGGCTCTCTCGCAAGGCTCGCCGCGTTGCAGCGAGGCGCAGAGCATGTTCGCGATGTCGCCGATCTTGACACGAATGAGTTGAAGAATGCCTTGCGTAATCTACTCGAAGACGCGGGACAGGAAGTAATCATCGCGTGGCCCGGCGACAACATGGCCGTGAGAGCCGCCTACCGAGATGTCCTCGAAAGGATTGACGACCTATGGTATCCCAGCATGGACGACCTGGTGATGATTGACGATCGCACCGAAACTAGACGGATCATCGTTCTCGATCACGAAGAGCGGCTCTTCGCTGCCGAACTTACCGATTAAGCAAGAATGGCCGAGTTAAAAATGCAATGCAAGACACGACGGAGCTGCCATTGAAGCGACGCAAGCACTGCCGTGTGACCCACTCTGGAGGGCCTACACGGGGCACCCGCGCCGCCGCACGGCCAAATTATGACGAAGGATCAAAGTCAGCAGGACTGGATGGGATGTTTGGAGCGCTGCGGCCTCCGAGTGGCCAAGGGTGTCGTGCCACACGACACCAGACCCACGAGTGCAGCTATTTACGCAGTCACAGGGTTCGATGTCCAGCCGACTGTTGTCGTTCCCTCATCATCACCTCGCGCCGCAGAGGATTTGGACGAGAAGTGGCACCACTGTGCTTCCACGAGCGCGCTGTACGGCGACAGGGGAGAATTTCTCATCCTGCCACCCGTGCCGGGCGGAACCAAGATCGGTTGGGTTGGAGTCACCGACCCGATTGCGGCGCACCTACCTTCCCGCATCGCCGCCGTGACAGGGTCTCCCGAGTTCCTCGCCATGTCGGTTGATGGCCGACACCTGTGCGCCGTATCAGTCGAGGAGGTTGACTACTGGGTCGTACAGCACGATTTTTCGTGAAGGTCACCGTTAGAAGACCCAGGTGGACACAGCGCCGACGTGGAGGATCTGCAGCACTGTCTTCCCCTGACGTCCTTGCACACAGCCCAGCTCCGACGGTATTTCCGCATCTGTTCGACCGACGTGACTTGTCCGAGCCCTGGGGCCCCTCCGTCTATGCCACCCCCAGCTCGCACCACACGTATTTCCCCCGGTCCCCGAACCGGGCCGCCGGCTGCCACCCCCAGTACTCCGAACAAGCCCGCACGAGACCGAGCCCTCGCCCGTCCTCCCACTCCAGCTCCGCCACCTGCTCCAGGGGGCGTGGCGGGTCCGGCGGGGCCGGGTCGGTGTCCCACGCGCCGATCCACACCATCCCCTCCGGGGTGCGACGGACCCTGAGCGCGGCCGGCCCCTTCGTGTGCCGCACCGCGTTGGACACCAGCTCCGTCGCCAGCAACTCCGCGACATCCACCAGACCGATCAGACCGTGCAGGGTCAGGATCAGGCGCAGGGTGCGGCGGCACACCGTGACCGCTCTGAGGTCGTTGGGGATGTAGAGCGTGTAGTCCCAGGACTCGGTTTCGGGCATGCGTCATCAACTCCGGAGAGAGGAAGGGGATTTGGCGCGCGGTGGCATTGCCGCAGCCGTCATGGCAGGACGGCGCGGTGCGCTTCCGCTGCGTGTGCACTACGTCACCGACGGTAGACCTTAGATTTAAGAGCGGGCAAGCCGATCCCGTAACCTGACCCCGAACGAGTTGAACCGGGGAGCGGCCGATGGCGACCAAGCGTGAGCCCACAGCGCGGCAGATGCGGCTGGCCGTGGAACTGCGTCGGCTCCGTGAGGCGGCAGGCCTCAGCTCTCGGGAGGCGGCCGCGATGCTCGGCGTGAACTCCGTTCAGATCAGTCAGATCGAGGCCGGCACCTCGGGAGTGAGCGAGCAACGCTTGCGGCGTATGGCGGCCAACTATGCGTGCTCGGATGCCGACTTGATCGGGGCCTTGGCATCAATCGCCTCCGACCGGACCCAGGGCTGGTGGGAGAAGTACCGAGGGCAACTGCCCACGCCGTTCTTGGACCTTCCTGAGCTTGAGCACCACTCCGCCTACCGGTGGGACGTAGAGTTCCTGCACGTCCCGGGCCTTCTCCAGACTGCTGACTACGCTCGCAGCCTCTTCGCTTACGTGAACCCCGAGTTCCCGAGCGCCGATGTGGACCTCTGGGTGGAGCACCGCATGCAGCGCAGGATCGTCATCGAGCGCCCGGATCCAGTCCCGTACCGAGCAGTGATCCATGAGGCAGCGCTACGCATTCGGGTAGGCAACCGACTTGCAGCTCGCGACCAGCTGAGCCGCCTCTTGGAACTGTCCGAAGCCGATCACATCTCCGTCCGAGTCGTCCCGTTCGACCTGGACGACTTCGGCGGAGCAGGAAGCGCCATGGTGTACGCGGGTGGGCCCGTCCCCAGACTCGACACCGTCGTACGCGACGGCCCTAACGGTCCTGTGTACATCGATGCCGAGGCCCAACTCAGCCGGTATCGAACGCTCTTCCGTAGGGTGGAGGCGGTCTCACTCGACCCCAAGGGATCGCGTGACTTCATTCACCGGCTGGCGAAGGAGCTGTGAACATGCTGACCCCCGGCATCTGGCGGAAGTCCTCCTTCTCGGGCGGAGGACAGGGCGATGCCTGCGTAGAAGTAGCCCACCTCGACACCCACATAGCCGTCCGCGACTCCAAGGCCCCCGCCCGGGCCACCCTCGCCTTCCCCCTCGCCGCCTTCGTCCCCTTCGTCGACGCCCTGAAGGACCCGTCCGTGCGTGCCGGCCGGTAGGCCGTGGTCTGCGAAGATCGCCTCTCAGGCAACTTCGCACACGAACGGGGATCACCATGACCACACGACTGGCCACGCGCATCGCGGTCGCCGCGGGTGCCGCCGCGCTCGCTGTCGGCGCGGCCGCCGGCCCCGCCTCGGCGGCCTCCTACGTCGACAAGGACACCAGGGGCTGCAACACCACGCACGGCTGCGCGTACGGCATCGCGATCCACTACTGGTACAAGAAGGGCTCCAGCAGCCGGGGTGTCTCCTGGGTCGACGCGACCAAGGAGACCGACTCGAACAAGGCGTTCTACGCCCGCTGGCTGTACCAGAAGCCCGGCGGCAAGCAGCACGTCGGCAAGAGCTGGAAGAAGGCCAAGGACTTCGGCTACTTCATGGAGGCCGACTGGAACGCCGCCGAGCACAAGGGTCCCGTGTTCCCCAAGAACACCAAGATCTGCATCCAGTTCAAGGGCTACTCGACGCAGCTGTGCAAGACGCTCAAGTAGCCCCGCGCGTCGCGCCCCCTAGTCGCCGTCCTCGAAGTACGCGTCGAGTACCGCGTCCAGCTGCTCGTCCCACTCCTTGAAGCGGGACTTGGCCGTCGCCTCGATCTCGATCGGGTACCAGCGGCGGTCGGGGGTGTGCACCGTGACCGTGTAGCGCTTGCCGAAGCGCGGGGACTCCGTCTCCACCGCGGCGATCTCGTCCCAGCGGAACTCGCAGGACTCCTCGTCGAGGCGCAGGCGGACGCCCTTGCGGTCGGCGACGATCCGGGCACGGCGGTCGGAGGCCTCGAAGGCGGGGCCTTCGCCGGCCTCTTCCTCCGAGGTCTCAGCCTCCTCCGAGGCCTCAGCCTCTCCCGAGGTCCCGGCCTCCTCGGCCTGCCCGGCGTCCTCGGCCGCGACGGCCGGGTCCTCCGGTTCGGCGTCCTCCGGTTCCTCCTTGCCCAGGGCCGGAGAGGGGACCGCGATCCCCGGGATGAACGCCGGGTCGAACCCGGCGCCCGTCACCGGCTCGGCCTTCAACGGCTCGGCCTCGGACGGCTTGCTGCTCGCTCCAGTGCGCTGCTCCACGGCGGCAGTATGGACGACTTCCCTGTGCGGGAACCAGTCAGCACCCCCATCTCCCGCTTCACTCACGCCACACTCACACGAAGACGCTCACCACCCCGGCCACCGCGAACCCCGCCACGGACAGCACCGATTCCAGCACCGTCCACGTCCGCAGCGTGTCCCGTTCGCTGATGCCGAAGTACTTCGCCACCATCCAGAAACCGCCGTCGTTGACGTGCGAGGCGAAGATGGAACCGGCCGAGATGGCCATGATGACCAGGGCGACGAAGGCCTGCGAGTGGTGAGCCTCCGTCAGCAGCGGGGCCACGATGCCCGCCGTCGTCACGATCGCCACCGTCGCCGAGCCCTGGGCCACCCGCAGCACCAGCGAGATCAGGTACGCGAGCACGATCACCGGCAGGCCCACGCCGTGGAAGGTGTCCGACAGCGCCTGGGCCACCCCGCTGGCCTTCAGCACGGCGCCGAAGATCCCGCCCGCGCCGACCACCAGCAGGATGTTGCCGACCGGCTTGAGGGAGGAGGTGGACACCGTCTCCAGGGACTTGCGGGACCAGCCGCGGCGGATGCCCAGGAGGTAGTAGGCCAGGAGCAGGGCGATCGTCAGGGCCACGAAGGGGCTGCCGAAGAACTCCAGCACCGAGCGGCCGGGGGACGGGTCCAAGGCGATCGAGGAGAAGGTGGCCGCCAGGATGAGGATCAGGGGCGTACCGATGATGGCGAGGACCGTGGCGAGGGGTACCGGGGTCTCCTGGGGTTGCACTCCCTGGGCGCGCTGCTCGGCGACGACCGCCCGCTTGGCCTCCTGTGCCGCCTCGACCATGTCCTGCGGTACGGCGACGAAGATCCGCCGGCCGATCCAGGCGGCGTACGCCCACGCGGCCAGCACGGCCGGGATGCCGCAGACGACGCCCATCAGGATGATCCAGCCGAGCTGGACGTGCAGCAGGCCGGCTGCGGCGACCGGGCCGGGGTGCGGGGGCAGGAAGGCGTGGGTCATGGAGAGGCCGGCCAGCAGGGGGAGGCAGTAGAGGAGGATCGACTTGCCGCCGCGCCTGGCCGCCGCGTACACGAGCGGGGCCAGGACGAAGATGCCCACGTCGAAGAAGACCGGGATGCCGAAGATCAGGCCGGTCAGCCCCATCGCGAGGGGGGCGCGCCTCTCGCCGAACAGACCGAGCAGCCGGGACGCCAGCACCTCCGCGCCGCCGCTGACCTCGAGGATCGCGCCGAGCATCGTGCCGAGACCGATGATGATCGCGACGTGGCCGAGGATGCCGCCCATGCCGGACTCGATGGTGGAGACGGCGTCGGAGCGCTGGACGGTGCCGAAGAGTTCGGTGACCGAGAGGCCGGCCAGCAGGCCGACGGCTGTGGAGACGGCGAGCAGCGCGACGAAGGGCTGCAGTCGCACCTTGATGATCAGGAAGAGAAGCAGGGCGATACCGAGGGCGGCGACCGTGAGCAGGCCGGGCGTGCCGTCCATCAGGAGGAGCAGTCCGCCGGTGTGGGGTGGGGCGGCGGGGGCGGCAGGGGCGGCGGCGGCCACGGAATGGCCGGATATCAGGGGCATGCGGGGGTCCTCTGCGTAAGAACATCGTGCTTTCGGGCAGGGGGGATCGCGGCACGGCGCGCCGGAGGGCGCCGTGCCGTGTACGGCGGTGCGGGTATGTGTCAGGGGGTCAGCCGAGGACGGCGAGTGCGTCGATCTCGATGAGGAGGCCGGCCGGGAGACCGACGTAGACCGTGGTCCGGGCGGCGGGCGGCTGGGTGAGGCCCTGCTCGTCGAAGTAGGCGTTGTAGATCTCGTTCATCTCGGCGAAGTGGTCCACGTCGGTCAGATAGACGCGGATCATCATCACGTCGTCCCAGGAGGCGCCGCCCTCCTGGAGGATCGCCTTGACGTTGGCGAGGGTCTGCAGGGTCTGCTCGCGCAGGGTGGGGCCGGCCGGCGTCGGGGGCTTGCCCTCCTCCGCGGGCAGGAAGCCGACCTGGCCCGCGACCTGGAGGATGTTGCCCTTCTTCACGCCGTGCGAGAACTGCGCGGGCGGGGTGGTGTGGGTCTTCGGGGTGAGCGCGGTCTTCTCGGTCATTCGGTGGTGCCCTTCACTGGGGTTCTGCCGGAGTACTCGCCGCTGATCGCGTCCGCGGTACGGCGCACCAGCGGGAGCAGGGTGAGGAGTTCCTCGGCGGTGACGACCACGTTCGGCGCGGACACCGACATCGCGGCGACCACCCGGCCGTCGGCGCCGCGGATCGGGGCGGCGACGCAGTTGATGGACTCCTCGTGGCCACCGAGGTCGGTGGCCCAGCCCTGTTCGCGCACCTTCTCCAGCTCCCGGAGGAAAGCGGGGGCGTTGGGGGTCGAACGGGCCGTGTAGAGGGGGTAGTCGAGCTGTTCCGCGAGGGCGCGGCGCTCGGCCTCGGGCAGGTCGGCGAGGAGGAGTTTCGCCACGGCGGCGACGGTGATGGCGACCGGTTTGCCGATGCGCGAGTACATGCGGACCGGGTAGCGGCTGTCCACCTTGTCGATGTAGAGGACCTCGTTCTCCTCGTAGACGGCCAGGTGCACGGTGTGGCCGCAGGACTCGTTGAGGCGGACGAGGTGGGGGTGGGCGATCTCGCGGATGTCGAGGTTCTCCATCGCTTCCTGGGCGAGGGCGAAGAGGCGGGCGCCCAGGCGGTAGCGCTGGTCGGACTGGCGGTAGACCAGTCCGTGTTCGTGCAGGGTGCGCAGGAGGCGGAGGGCCGTGGACTTGTGCACGCCCAGGCGGTCGGCGACCTGGCCGAGGTCGGCGGGGCCCTCCGCGAGCAGGGGCAGGATGCTCAGGGCGCGGTCTACGGTCTGGCTCATGGGGTCGCCTCCTTCTCGGCCTCTTCGGTCTGTGTCCAGCCGGGGCCGAGTCGCAGTGTCTCCCATGCGTCGTCGTCGAGGGCGGTGAGGCGGTCGGTGTGGCCGCGGGTGGGGGGTGCGGCGAGGTCGGTGGGGGCGGTGAGGGCGGCGGCGGCGAAGAGGTGGCCGTGCCGGATGCGGTCCCGCGCGGGGAGGCCGCGGAGGGTGGCCGCGAGGAAGCCCGCGGCGAAGGCGTCGCCGGCGCCCGTGGTCGCCACGACGTCGACGGCGGGGGCGGGTTCGAAGGAGCGCGCCGGGCCGTCGTACACCGTGGCTCCCCTCGCTCCCTGCTTCACCACCAGCACCCGCGGCCGTGCCAGCGCCTTCCGGATCGCCTCCGGGCCCCCGGTGATCCCCCACGCCTGCTGGGCCTCGTCCTCGCCCACGAACACGACGTCCGCCCGGCGGGCCAGGGAGAGCAGGACGCGGGCGGCGGTGCCGGTGTCGGGCCACAGGGCGGGGCGGTGGTTCACGTCGAAGGACAGCAGGGGGCGGGCGGGTGCGGGTGCCGTCAGGTCGCGGATCAGGTGCAGGCACTCCGGGGACAGCGCCGGTGTGATGCCCGACAGGTGCAGTACGCGACCGGCCCGTACCGCCGCCAGGTCCGTGTTCCCGACGGACATCGCCGAGGCGGCCGAGCCCGCCCGGTAGTACGCCACCTCGTGCGCGTCCGTGCCCCGGTCGCCGGCGGTGCGGAAGTAGACGCCGGTGGGGCGGACCGGGTCCCGGCGCACCGAGGAGACGTCGACGCCGTGTGCGGCGATCCGCTCGACGACGTGGTCACCGAAGCCGTCCGCCCCCACCCGGCTCACCCAGCGGGCCGTGTGCCCGTGAGCGGCCAGCGCGCACGCCACGTTGGACTCCGCTCCGCCGATCGCACGGTGGAAGGAGGGGACGTCCGCGAGGCGCCCGGGCCGGCCGGGCAGGAAGGTGACCATGGATTCGCCGAGCGCGACGACGTCCACGCGTCCGCGCGGAACTGCCGGGATGTAAGCAGCGTCGTCGATGATGACTCCTGTCGATACCCGGGCCGGCGGCTCCGTTGACCCGGTGTCGGCGAGATGCTAGACACCAGTAAGCAACACACGCAATGGCCGTTGCACAGCTTGCAACGGCCGAGAGAGGGGCTCATGAGCACCGAAGCGCTCGCCCGCCTGGCCGAGGAACGCGTGGACCACCGCTTCAAGGGCCTGCCGCCGGACGCCGACGGCCTCACCGTCGCCGAGCTGACCGCCCAGCGCCGCAACCTCTTCCGCCCGGCCGACGGCTTCACCACCCCCGTCCTCGCGCTGTCCGCGGAGCGCCTGGAGCACAACCTCGCCCTCATGGAGGCGTACACCGCCCGGCACGGCCTGGCCTTCGCCCCGCACGGCAAGACCTCCATGGCCCCGCAGCTGTTCCACCGTCAGCTGCGGCACGGCGCCTGGGGCATCACGCTGGCGGCGCCGCACCAGGTGCGGGTCGCCCGGGCCTTCGGCATCGGGCGGATCTTCCTCGCCAACGAGCTGGTGGACGCGGCATCCCTGCGCTGGATCGCCGCCGAGCTGGACGCGGACCCGGAGTTCCGGTTCGTCGCCTACGTCGACTCCGTGCGCGGGGTGGAGCTGATGGACGCGGCCCTGCGGGGTGCCGCCCGCCCGGTGGACGTGGTCGTGGAGCTGGGCGCCGGCGAGGGGGCCCGGACCGGGGTGCGCACCGACGCGGAGGCCCTGGCCGTCGCCGACGCGGTGGCGGGTGTCCGCACCCTGCGGCTCGTCGGCGTGGCGGGGTACGAGGCGCAGGTGCCGGACGCCTCGCCCGAGCGGGTGCGGACATGGCTGGAGCGACTGGTCGGGCTCGCCGTGGAGTTCGACGCGGGCGGCCGGTTCGCGGACGCCGACGAGATCGTGCTGAGCGCGGGCGGCAGCGAGTGGTTCGACGCCGTCGCCGATGTCTTCGCCGGGGTGCCCGAACTGTCCCGGCCCGCGCTGAAGCTGCTGCGCTCCGGGGCGTACGTCTCGCACGACGACGTGCACTACCAGCGGCTCACCCCGTTCAACCGGGTGCCCGAGGAGGGCGCGCTGGAGCCGGCGTTCCGGCTGTGGGCGCAGGTCGTCTCCCGGCCGTCGCCCGGCCAGGCCTTCGTCAACGCGGGCAAGCGGGACGCGGCCTACGACCTCGACCACCCGGTGGCGCACGTGGTACGCCGGGACGGCGCCGAGCACCCGGCGACCGGAATCGAGGTGAGCGCCCTGTCCGACCAGCATCTGTGGCTGCGCACCGCGCCCGGCGCGGACGTCGAGGTCGGCGACTGGATCGGCTTCGGCCTGTCCCACCCGTGCACGTCCTTCGACAAGTGGCAGCTGATCCCGGTGGCCGAGGCGGACGGAACGGTCGTCGGCTACATCCGCACGTTCTTCTAGGAGGCCCCGTGGAGGACCTGGTCATCCGGGACGCCGACGTCGTCGACGGCAGCGGCGCGGACTCCTACCGCGCCGACGTCGTTCTCGACGGCGGCCGGATCGTCTCGATCGTCAAGGAGGCCGCGGCGGCGGGCTGCCAGCGGCCGCGTGCGAGGCGCGAGCTGGACGCCGAGGGCCTGGTCCTCTCCCCCGGCTTCATCGACATGCACGCCCACTCCGACCTCGCCCTGCTGCGCGACCCCGACCACAGCGCGAAGGCCGCCCAGGGGGTCACCCTCGAAGTCCTCGGCCAGGACGGGCTGTCGTACGCGCCCGTCGACGACCGCACGCTGGAGGAGGTGCGGCGGGCGATCGCCGGCTGGAACGGGTACGGCGACGACGTCGACCTCGACTGGCGGTCGGTGGGCGAGTACCTGGACCAGCTGGACCGCGGTGTCGCCGTGAACGCCGCGTACCTCGTCCCGCAGGGCACGGTCCGCGCGCTCGTCGTCGGCTGGGAGGACCGGGAGGCGACCCCGCGGGAGCTGGACCGGATGCGGCGGCTGGTCGCGGAGGGACTGGAGCAGGGCGCGGTCGGGCTGTCCTCCGGGCTCACCTACACGCCCGGCATGTACGCGGCCGACAGTGAACTGACCGAGCTGTGCCGGGTGGTGGCGTCGTACGGCGGGTACTACTGCCCGCACCACCGCTCCTACGGCGCCGGCGCGCTGGAGGCCTATGCCGAGATGGTCGCCCTCACCCGGGAGGCGGGCTGTCCGCTGCACCTCGCCCACGCCACGATGAACTTCGGCGTGAACCGGGGCCGGGCCCCGCGGCTGCTGGACCTCCTCGACCGGGCCCTGGCGGAGGGCGCGGACATCACCCTCGACACCTACCCCTACACGCCCGGCTGCACCACCCTGGCCGCACTGCTGCCGAGCTGGGCGAACGAGGGCGGTCCCGAGCGGGTGCTGGCCCGGCTCGCCGACCCGGCGACGGCCGAGCGGATCCGCCACAACCTGGAGGTCACCGGCTCGGACGGCTGCCACGGGGTGCCCGTGGAGTGGGAGACGATCGAGATCTCCGGCGTCGGCGACCCGGCCCTCGGGGACCACGTCGGCCGCACGGTCCGGCAGGCGGCGGACCGGCGCGGCGAGACCCCCTGGGCGACCGCCCGCCGGCTGCTGGTCGAGGACCGGCTCGGCACGACGGTCCTGCAGCACGTCGGCCACGAGGACAACGTCCGCGCGATCATGCGGCACCGTGCGCACACCGGCGGCTCGGACGGCATCCTCCAGGGCGCCAAGCCGCACCCGCGCGCCTACGGCACCTTCCCGCGCTATCTCGGACACTACGTACGGGAGTTGGGCGTGCTGTCCCTGGAGGAGTGCGTCGCCCGTCTGACGTCGCGGCCCGCGGCCCGGCTGCGCCTGCCGGACCGCGGGCTGGTGCGCGAGGGGTACCGGGCCGACCTGGTGCTGTTCGACCCGCGGACGGTGGCGCCCGGCGCGACCTTCGCCGAGCCCCGCAGGCTGCCGACCGGGATCCCGCACGTCCTGGTCGACGGCCGGTTCGTCATCGAGGACGGCAGGCGCACGGACGTGCTCGCGGGCCGGTCGGTGCGCCGTACCCCGGTGTGAGGGCCGCTACGGCTTCGGCAGGACGCAGCCGGCGGCGCTGAGGTTCAGCTTGTTGCCGGTCGTGAAGCAGGCGGGGATCTGGTAGGTCTCCTCGGCGTAGTTGATGCCCTGGCGGACGGTGACGTTGCCGTTCTCGTCCACCTCGCAGGGGTTGTTCTCGGTGCACCGCTCGCCGTCCTCGTTGCCGGTGTTGTTGACGGCGACGACCTTGCCGGTGGTGGTGTCGATGACCGGGGAGCCCGAGGTGCCGCCGATCGTGTTGCAGGAGGAGGTGTAGCGGAGCGAGTCCTTCCAGGTCCAGTCGCCCTCCTTCAGGCGGTACACGAACCCGTCGAGGTTGCAGCTGTAGGTGCGCTTCCAGTAGCCGGAGACGACCTTGATGGCGGTGCCGGCGGTGGGGTGGGTGTCGTTCACGGTGAGCGGGCTGATCCCGTACGCGCTCTTGATCTGCGCGTACGTGGTGGTCAGCCGGTAGATGGTGACGTCCGTGTCCGTCATGGTCGAGTAGACGACCTGGTTGGCGCGCAGGGTGGCGACCCTGCTGCCGGAGGCGTTCAGCAGGCCGAAGGAACGGCTGGAGGACTGGCCGGTGATGACCTCGCCGGGCTCGGGGAAGCCGGTCTCCAGGCAGTGGCCGTTGGTCATGACGAGGGCCGGGTCGGTGTCCGCGGAGCTGGGGAAGCGGATGACGGAGCCGGAGCAGTTGCTCAGCGAGACGGTGCCGGCGAAGTTGACGGTGACCGCGGCGGCCTTGGCGGTGTGCTGCGGCGCGGCGACGGCCGGGGTCGCGCCCAGCCCGGCCACGGCCAGGGCGGAGAGGGCGGCAAGGAGAGGCTTGTTCATGTGGGGGTCCCCTCGGACGACTTGGGCGACCGGAGTGTTCCGGCCGCCCGCTCGTTTGTCATGCGCATTGTCAGCGCGACGGAGGGGCCGGAACAAGACGCGGGATCAGGTCGTAGGGGTTTCCCTGTGCGCGGGGACATGGCGCACCGACCGGCCAACTGTGCCGTATTCACCCATAGTTGACGAGACCACCGCGCATGCCGGTCAGCGGTGGCCCGGGCCGCCCGGGCGCGGGTCACGGCGGACGCGGATGCCGTCGGGCCGGGCGCGATGCCCGAATGCGTGGGCGTGGGCGGCCCGGACGTCACCGGGGCCGACGGGGTCGCCGAGGCCACCGGAGTGCCGGCCGAGCCCGTCCGGGACGCCCGCACGGCCGAAGACGCAGACCCGCCGGACACGGCCGACGACGAGCCCGCCGTAGCCGGCGGCGCGGACACGGACGGAGAACCGGCACCCGCGCGATCGCTCGCGCTCGCGGAGTCGCCGACGGTGACCCGCTTGCCGCCGGCCGGGCCCGACCCGTCGGGGGCGGGGGAATCCGAGCCGCCCGCCAGCACGGCGAGCAACGCGGCGGCACCGGCCGCCCCCAGCACCCCGGCGACGACGGCCACCCGGCGGGGGCCGCCCGTGCGCCGCTCGGCGCGCCGGCGCGCGGCCCGGCCCGCGCCGGGCGGCGTCTCGTCGGTCAGCTCGCGCAGCGGCGGCAGCTCGCGCGTCTCGTCGTACGCGTTCTGCCAGCCGTGGGCGGCGGCGGGATCGTTGTACTCCTCGTACGACGGCGCCGGTGGCGACTGCGGGAGGTACACGTTCGGGGGTACCTGGGGCTCCCCGTCCGGGCCCTCTCCGGGCATGCCGGCACCGTTCATGTCCGCCCCCCTGCTCATCCCCGCCCGCCCCTTTCACCGCTCCGGAATCCGCCGCCCCCACGGCCCCGCCCCCGGCGGAGCGGCACCGCATTCTAGGGAGGCAAGTGGCCCCTGAGACAGCCCACGGCGATATCCGTGCAAATCTCCGCGTCTCACGTGGCGGAAAACACGACACAGGACCCAGGGCCGGGTCGTAAGCTCACGACATGCAGGTGATCCAGTCGACCAAGCTCGCCAACGTCTGTTACGAGATCCGGGGCCCGGTTCTCGAGGAGGCCATGCGGCTTGAGGCGGCGGGCCACCGCATCCTCAAGCTGAACACCGGCAACCCGGCCGCCTTCGGCTTCGAGTGCCCCCCGGAGATCCTGGAGGACATCCTCCGCAACGTCTCCGGCGCGCACGGCTACGGCGACGCCAAGGGCCTGCTGGCCGCCCGCCGCGCGGTCGTCATGCACAACCAGACCCTCGGCATCGAGACGGACGTCGAGCACGTCTTCATCGGCAACGGCGTCTCCGAGCTGATCGTGATGGCCATGCAGGCCCTGCTCGACGACGGCGACGAGGTGCTCGTACCGGCCCCGGACTACCCGCTGTGGACGGCCGCCGTCTCCCTGTCCGGCGGTACGGCCGTGCACTACCGCTGCGACGAGCAGTCGGACTGGATGCCCGATCTCGCCGACGTCGAGCGCAAGGTCACCGACCGCACCAAGGCCATCGTCATCATCAACCCGAACAACCCCACGGGCGCGGTCTACGACGAGGCGATGGTCAAGGGGCTGACCGACATCGCCCGCCGCCACAACCTGCTGGTCTGCTCCGACGAGATCTACGACAAGATCCTGTACGACGGCGCCACGCACACGCCGACCGCGAAGGTCGCCCCCGACCTGCTCACCCTGACCTTCAACGGCATGTCGAAGGCGTACCGGGTGGCCGGCTACCGCGTCGGCTGGATGGCGGTCTCGGGCCCGCGCGCCCACGCCGACTCCTACATCGAGGGCCTGACGATCCTGGCGAACATGAGACTGTGCGCCAACATGCCGGGCCAGCACGGCGTCGTGGCGGCGCTCAGCGGACGCCAGACGATCAACGACCTGGTGCTGCCGGGCGGCCGGCTGAAGGAGCAGGTGGACACCGCCTACGAGCTGCTGACGCAGATCCCGGGCGTGAGCTGCGTACGGCCCAAGGGCGCGCTGTACCTCTTCCCGCGCCTGGATCCCAAGGTCTTCAAGATCAGGGACGACCGGCAGATGGTCCTGGACCTGCTGCGCCAGGAGAAGATCATGGTCGTCCACGGCACCGGCTTCAACTGGCCCGAGCCGGACCACTTCCGCGTCGTGACGCTGCCGTCGGTCGGGGACCTCCGGGACGCGATCACCCGGATCGGGACCTTCCTGGACGGATACGGCCAGCCCTGACCGCCGACCGTAGTCGACGGACTCCATTACGTGACTCGGCTCAACTTTAGACGAAATCCAAGCTAGGATGGCTTCCTGTCAGAGCACAGGAGGCCATCCCCATGTACGAACCGATCCGCACCAAGTCGGTCCACAGCACCCCGATGGCCGGCACCACCTCCGACTTCCCCCACCGGTCGCGCGAGGAGGAGCTGGACATCCAGCTCGCCGGGCACCTCGCCGCGCTGCTCACGGCCACCGACGAGCTGCGCGCACTGGCTCCCTGCCCCGACCTCGACGCGGCCGCCGAGCGGCTCGCCGCACAGGTGGCCAGGCTGCGGGGAGGTCGCGCCCCGCTGCGGGCGGCGCCGCCCGCCGCCGGTGACCCGGCCGCGCTGCACCGGCGCGCGCACGCCCTCTGCGCGGACAATGGCCGCTACCGCTGTCGAGCGCAGTGGCCGGGTGAGGGGGAGAGCATGACGGAGGCACGGTCCACGGAGTCCCCGAAGTCAGG
>NZ_JBFBBK010000023.1:146713-148498 GCF_040682635.1 Streptomyces sp. NPDC051133 | reverse complement strand
AGCCGGGCGAGTGGTACTACTGCCTGGAGCCCACGCCCCGGCGACCGACCACCGCAGACACCGGGCGACGGACCACCGCCGCCCCCGCCTCCGCCGCCGCCCCCGGGGAAGCCGAAGCGGCGAGGGTGAGAGGGCTGCGTTCCGGGTGGAGGCGGACCGGCCGCGGCCTCGGACGGAGCCGGCCGCGTTCTCGGACGGAGCCCGGCAGCGTTCCCGGCAGCGGCCGGGTTCCCGGCGGAACCCGCGCGGCGATCACCGCACCGCTCGCGCCCGCCGGACCTGCCCCGTGCGGCGACCCGTGGCACAGTCGTGGTGGAAGCCGGAGCGGTGCCGCCTGCGATGGAGGGGCGGGGCGTCTCCCCACGGCCAGATCCCCGACACCGGGTGGACACTCATTGTTCCGTGTCCGTCAGGCGGACCTCGGCGGCAGCAGGCACTGGGTGCCGGATACGGTGGAGGCACCATGAGCGCTTCGCAGACCTCCGAGGTCCCCACTCTCCTCGTGAAGATTTTCGGCAAGGACAGGCCGGGCATCACGGCCGGCCTCTTCGACACCCTTGCCGCCTACCTCGTCGACGTGGTCGACATCGAGCAGGTCGTCACCCGGGGCCGCCTGGTGCTGTGCGTGCTGGTGACCCAGCCGCCGGCCGGTCTGGAGGGTGACCTCAGGGCCACCGTGCACAGCTGGGCCGAGTCGATGAAGATGCAGGCGGAGATCATCTCGGGGCACGGCGACAACCGGCCGCGCGGTCTCGGCCGCTCCCTGGTGACCGTCCTCGGACACCCCCTCACCGCCGAGTCCACGGCCGCCATCGCCGCCCGGATCGCGAAGGCGGGCGCCAACATCGACCGCATCTTCCGGCTGGCCAAGTACCCGGTGACCGCGGTCGAGTTCGCCGTCTCCGGTGTGGAGACCGAGCCGCTGCGCACGGCCCTGGCCTCGGACGCGGCGGCACTGGGTGTCGACGTCGCCGTGGTGTCGGCGGGTCTGCACCGGCGCGCGCAGCGGCTCGTGGTGATGGACGTGGACTCGACCCTGATCCAGGACGAGGTGATCGAGCTCTTCGCCGCGCACGCCGGCTGCGAGGACAAGGTCGCCGAGGTGACGGCGGCGGCGATGCGCGGGGAGCTAGACTTCGAGCAGTCGCTGCACGCGCGTGTGGCGCTGCTGAAGGGGCTGGACGCCTCGGTGGTGGAGAAGGTGCGCGACGAGGTCCGGCTGACCCCGGGTGCACGCACCCTGATCCGCACCCTGAAGCGCCTCGGCTACCAGGTCGGCGTCGTCTCCGGCGGGTTCACCCAGGTCACGGACGATCTGAAGGAGCGGCTCGGGCTGGACTTCGCGCAGGCCAACACGCTGGAGATCGTCGACGGGAAGCTGACCGGCCGGGTCACCGGAGAGATCGTGGACCGTGCGGGCAAGGCGCGGCTGCTGCGCCGGTTCGCCGCGGAGGCCGGGGTGCCGCTGTCACAGACGGTGGCGATCGGTGACGGCGCCAACGACCTGGACATGCTGAACGCGGCCGGTCTGGGCGTCGCCTTCAACGCCAAGCCGGTGGTCCGCGAGGCGGCGCACACGGCGGTGAACTTCCCCTTCCTCGACACGGTCCTGTACCTGCTCGGCGTCACCCGGGAAGAGGTCGAGGCGGCCGACACGCACGACGAGGGCTGACCCGGACCGGACGGCCCGTACGGCAGGCCACCAAGGCGGCCGCCGCCATCAGCCGGCTCCACGCGGCCCTGCCCGCCGCACCGGACCCCGCCCCCGAGGCCGCCCGCCCCGTC
>NZ_JBFBBK010000023.1:0-146703 GCF_040682635.1 Streptomyces sp. NPDC051133 | reverse complement strand
AAGTACTGGCGGTCGGCGTCGAGGAAGAAGTTGACCCCGGCATAACAGCCACCGGTGGGTCAGGTGCCGGGCCCCCTGCCGTACGGGTGAGGTCACTCGGCGGGCGCCCAGTACTCCGTGAGCGTGGCCGCGCCCGGCTCCAGGCTCTTCCACGGGCCGTCGAAGGTCAGCAGGGCGAAGGCGGCGGCGGGGAAGCCCCGGCGGTTCATCCGCTCGCGCGCGTCACCCTCGGCCGCGCCGGCGAGGACCTCGGCCAGGCCGTGCACGCCCGGGTTGTGGCCGATCAGGATCACCTTGCGGGCGTCGTCCGGGAGCTCGTTGAGCACGGCGACGAGTTCGCCGGGCGAGGCCTCGTAGACCCGCTCCTCGTAGACGGTCTTCGGCCGGTGCGACAGCTCGTGGACGGCGAGCTTCCAGGTCTCGCGGGTCCGGGCCGCGGTGGAGCACAGGGCCAGGTCGAAGGTGATGCCGGTGTCGGCCAGCTTGCGTCCGGCGACCGGGGCGTCCTTGCGGCCCCGCTCGGCGAGCGGGCGCTCATGGTCGGACACCTGGGGCCAGTCGGCTTTCGCATGCCGGAAGAGGGCGATCGTGCGGGGTTCTGCGACGCTCATGGAACCCAGCTTCGCACGAAACAAGCCAGGCGGCGCAGGGAGTTGACATGCGGATTCACCGCGCGAGGGGGCTTCGGGTCAGCGCGCGAGGAGCTGCTGCACGCGCTCGACGAGGTGGCCGATCGCCGGGTCGCCGCTCGCCGCGTGCGCGTCCGACGGGTTCAGTATCAGCAGGAGCAGGGCGATGAAGGCCAGCGTGGGCAGGGCGAGGGCCCACCAGGGGAGCCCGATGTCGACGCCGCCCGTGGTCGCCGGGTGGGGCCGGGAAGGGGTGCGGGCCGGCATGATCGCCTCCGTGAGCGTCGAGCGGGGTGCGTGACCGCCCCGTGCGGTCACCTCTCGAAGCTACGGAATCCGGGGTCGCCAACCCATCCGGAGATCCACCCACTTGACCCTGACCCTTACCCCCTAGGGGATGGGGGGGCCTGCCCCACCATCCGGCCTTCGGGGCGGCCGGGCGACGGCCGTCACGGGGACGCGATGGTCGCGATGACGGCGATGACGACGAAGATGGCGAAGAACGCGCCGAAGACGAGCAGCATCTTCTTCTGGCCGTTCTTGGGGTTCGGGTCGAGCACAGGCTGCATGCCGCCAGTCTCGCACCCTCGCCGCCGATCGCTCGCACGGGGTCGTCCCTGCGTGGCGGCCGCGCGGGCCGGCGGTCAGCCCTGGCTGGTGCTCGCGGGGACGGCTGTCAGCCCCGCGCGGCCTCGTCCTCCACCGTGCGGTTCCGGCCCGCCAGCCAGCCGACCACCATCTGGGGCAGCATCAGGGCCGCCATGAGGGCGATGGGCAGCCCCCAGCCGCCGCTCTGCTGGTAGAGCACGCCGACCAGCAGCGGTCCGGGGATGGAGATGAGGTAGCCGGTGCTCTGCGCGAAGGCGGACAGCTGGACCACGCCCGGACCGCTCCTGGCCCGCATGCCGACCATCGTCAGCGCCAGCGGGAAGGCACAGTTGGAGACGCCGAGCAGCACGGCCCAGACCCAGGAGCCGCCGGCGGGGGCGAAGTACAGACCGGCGTATCCGGCGAGGCCGCAGACGCCCAGGACCAGCACGATCGGGCCCTGGTGGGGCAGTCGCGTGGCGACGCGCGGGATGACGAAGGCCAGCGGTACGCCCATCACCATGGTGACGGCGAGCAGCAGGCCCGCGGTGCCCGCCGGGACCCCGGCGTCCCGGAAGATCTGCGCCATCCAGCCCATGGTGATGTAGGCGGCGGTGGCCTGGAGGCCGAAGAAGACGGCGAGCGCCCAGGCGGTGCGGCTGCGGGTGATGCGCAGCGCGGCGGGCTGTTCCGCCGGCGCGGGCGCCGACGGCTGCCGGTCCTCGCGTCGCGGTGCCGGGGCGGTGCCGCGGTCGCGCACCAGCGGCAGCCAGGGCAGGACCGCGGCGGCGGCGACGGCCGCCCACACGGCGAGGCCGGACCGCCAGCTGCCGCCCATGGCGTCGGTCAGCGGGACGGTCACCGCGGCGGCGAGGGAGGTGCCGAGGGCGAGGGCCATCGAGTACAGGCCGGTCATGGAGCCGACCCGGTCGGGGAACCAGCGCTTGACGATGACCGGCATCAGGACGTTGCTGACGGCGATGCCCATCAGGGCGAGCGCGCTGGCGGCGAGGAAGCCGGCGGTGCCGCCGACGAAGGGCCGTATCAGCAGGCCCGTGGTGATGGCGGCCATGCCGGCGCACACCACGGCGGCGGGGCCGAAGCGGCGGGCCAGACGGGGCGCGGTGACGCCGAAGACCGCGAAGCAGAGCGGGGGCACGGAGGTGAGCAGCCCGGCCACGCTGCCGCTCATGCCGAGTCCGCCGCGGACCTCCTCCAGGAGCGCGCCGAGGCTCGTGATGGCCGGCCGGAGGTTCAGCGCGGAGAGCACGATGCCGACGACGACCAGGCGGGTCGTCCACGCGCGTGCGTGGGCTGCGCCCTTGCTCGTCTCGGGGGTGCGCGCCGTGGCGGCCCCGCCGGGTTCGGTCGGTGCCATCGCCGTACGGGTCTCCACTGTCCGGGTTTCCTCACTAGCCATGAGACACATCATAGAATCATGGGATGATTGGTTGTCCATTCCCGGTGCGGCTCCGCCCCGGTCCGACGTGCGAAGGTGGGCCATGCCACTGAGCCACCCGCGCCGTTCGGCGCTGTCCGAGCAGGTCATCGCCGAGCTGCGGAACCAGATCGCCACCGGCGAGTGGCCCGTCGGCTCACGCATCCCGACGGAGCCGGAACTGGTCGAGCAGCTCGGGGTCGCCCGCAACACCGTCCGCGAGGCCGTCCGCGCGCTCGCGCACAACGGCCTGCTGGACATCCGGCAGGGTTCCGGCACGTACGTCGTGGCGACGAGCGAGCTCGCCGGCGTGATGCACCGCCGGTTCGCCGGCGCCGACCCCCGGCACATCGCGGAGCTGCGCTCGACGCTGGAATCCGCCGCGGCCAAGCTCGCCGCCGAGCGGCGCACCGAGAAGGACCTCAAGCAGCTGGACGCGCTGCTGGCCCGGCGCGAGGAGGCCTGGGAGGCGGGCGAGGCAGAGGCGTTCGTGACCGCTGACGCCACGTTCCACCTGGCCGTCGTCGCCGCCTCGCACAACGACGTCATGACGGCGATGTACGCCGACCTGGGCGAGGTGCTGAGGGACTGGCTGCGCGCGGACGTCGGGGCGGAACTGACTCCGGAGACGCACATGGACCACGCGCGGCTGGTGGACGCGATCCGCACCGGGGACGCGGAGGCGGCGGCGGTGGAGGCGGCGAGCTATCCGTTCCTGTGCCGGTTCAGCGCACCTTCTGGTGACTGATCCACACCGAGCGGACCTCCTTCCAGCACCGCCCGGTGAGCCGCACGGTCAGGGCGGGCGCGGTGTCCGCCGGGGCGCTGTCGGTGTCGATGTCCCACCAGCGGGCGCACTCGATGTGCAGGCGCACCCGGTCGGTGTCGACATAGGGGTTGTGGCAGTACGCCGTCACGTGGGAGCCGTGGACGGTCGTACGGCAGGCGGCGCCGAACGGGTTCGGCGCGGCCGCCCGTCCGTCGCGCACGCGCGCGTGCGCGTGCGGCATCGCGTCGTACGGCAGGGACAGCACGAGGGCGAGGGCCACGGTCACCGGGGCCAGGCTGCGGGACAGGCGCACAAGGGGACCTCCTCGGCCGGGCTGCGGAGGGGCGCGTGAAGGACGCGTAATCCAGGGTGCGCCGTCCGCCCGGCGACGGCCCGGCCGGTGGGCCGAACGGGTGACGTTCCGCGTCCCGGGCCGCCCCGTCCGCCACTGCCGGCCGTTGCCGGCTTCCTGGCCTCGCCGTCGGCCGCTGTCCGCCGTGCCGGCCGCTTTCGGCTTCCCGGCCGCCGTAGAGCCGCTCCCGGGTACGGCGGAGGCCCGCACCCCGTCAGGGGCGCGGGCCTCGGCCGTCGGTCATGCCTCGGCGGCAGCGGTCACGCGCCGATCGCGTGCAGGCCGCCGTCGACGTGGATGATCTCGCCGGTGGTCTTCGGGAACCAGTCGCTCAGCAGGGCGACGATGCCGCGGCCGGCCGGCTCCGGGTCCTTCAGGTCCCACTCCAGCGGGGAGCGGCTGTCCCACACGGAGGCCAGCTCGCCGAAGCCCGGGATGGACTTGGCGGCCATGGAGCCGATGGGGCCCGCGGAGACGAGGTTGCAGCGGATGTTCTGCTTGCCCAGGTCGCGCGCCATGTAGCGGCTGGTGGCCTCCAGGGCGGCCTTGGCGGGGCCCATCCAGTCGTACTGCGGCCAGGCGAACTGGGCGTCGAAGGTGAGGCCGACGACCGAGCCGCCGTTCTGCATCAACGGCAGGCAGGCCATGGTCAGCGACTTCAGGGAGTACGCCGAGACGTGCATGGCGGTGGCCACGGACTCGAACGGCGTGTTGAGGAAGTTGCCGCCGAGCGCGTCCTGCGGCGCGAAGCCGATGGAGTGCACGACGCCGTCGAGGCCGCCCAGCTCCTCGCCGACGATGTCGGCCAGCCGGCCGAGGTGCTCGTCGTTGGTGACGTCCAGCTCGATGACCTTGGTCGGCTTCGGCAGCTTCTTGGCGATGCGCTCGGTCAGCGTGGGCCGCGGGAACGCGGTCAGGATGATCTCCGCGCCCTGCTCCTGGGCCAGCTTGGCCGCGTGGAAGGCGATGGAGGACTCCATCAGCACACCGGTGATCAGGACGCGCTTGCCCTCGAGGATTCCGCTCATGGTGATCAGTGACCCATTCCCAGTCCGCCGTCAACGGGAATGACGGCTCCAGTGATGTACGAGGCGTCGTCCGAGGCGAGGAACCGCACCGTCGCGGCGATCTCCTCCGGCTGCGCGTAACGGGCGAGCGGCACCTGAGACACGATGTTCTCGCGCTGCTCGTCGGTGAGCGCCTTGGTCATGTCGGTGTCCACGAAGCCGGGCGCGACGACGTTGAAGGTGATGTTGCGCGAGCCCAGCTCACGGGCGAGGGAGCGCGCGAAGCCGACCAGCGCGGCCTTGGAGGCGGCGTAGTTGGCCTGTCCCGCCGAGCCGAGCAGGCCGACCACGGACGAGATGAGGATGACGCGGCCCTTCTTGGCGCGCAGCATTCCTCGATTGGCGCGCTTGACGACGCGGAAGGTGCCGGTGAGGTTGGTGTCGATGACCGAGGTGAAGTCCTCCTCGGACATGCGCATCAGGAGCTGGTCCTTGGTGACACCGGCGTTGGCGATCAGTATCTCGACCGGGCCGTGCTGCTCCTCGATCTCCTTGTAGGCCTGCTCCACCTGCTCCGGGTCGGTGATGTCGCACTTGACGGCGAGGAAGCCGGTGGGCGGCTCACCCGAGCGGTACGTGATCGCGACCTTGTCGCCGGCGTCGGCGAAAGCGCGGGCGATGGCGAGGCCGATGCCCCGGTTTCCTCCGGTGACGAGAACCGAGCGGCTCAACGGATCACCCTTTCGATAGCGGTCTGCAGCGGTCCGACAACCCGCCCGAGCACCTCGACACAGGCGGCGATGACAGGCGGCTTCATCGAAAACCTATCGGTACGGCCGCGCCCGCGGGCATTCGGGCACCGACAGTGGCGCGGGGGTGTCGCTGTCGGGTCCCTACAGAATGCGCCGGTCCGGAACCGAAAGGTGTGGTCCGCCGGACCGCTCCCGCGACATGATCGGACCCGACAGGCCACGACAGCAGGGAGACCTCCGTGCCTCATTCCATCGACGAAGCCTTCACGGCGCTTCCCCTACGGGCCCTCGCCGACGCCGCGCTCGCACGCGCGCGTGCGCTCGGAGCCGAGCACGCGGACTTCCGGCTCGAGCGGGTGCGCAGCGCGTCCTGGCGGCTGCGGGACGCCAAGCCGGCCGGTTCGTCCGACACCACCGACCTCGGGTACGCGGTCCGGGTCGTGCACGGCGGTACGTGGGGCTTCGCGTCCGGGGTGGACCTGACGCTCGACGCCGCGGCCAGGGTCGCCTCCCAGGCGGTGGCCATGGCCAAGCTGTCCGCGCAGGTCATCAAGGCCGCGGGGTCCGACGAGCGGGTGGAGCTGGCCGGCGAGCCGGTGCATGCCGACAGGACGTGGGTGTCGTCGTACGAGATCGACCCGTTCTCGGTGCCGGACGAGGAGAAGGCGGGGCTGCTGGCGCAGTGGAGCGCGCGGCTGCTGGCCGCGAACGGCGTCGACCACGTCGACGCATCGCTGCTCACCGTCCACGAGAACAAGTTCTACGCGGACACGGCCGGCACCGTCACGACCCAGCAGCGCGTGCGTCTGCACCCGCAGCTGACGGCCGTGTCGGTGGACGAGTCGAGCGGCGAGTTCGACTCGATGCGCACCATCGCGCCGCCCGTCGGGCGGGGGTGGGAGTACCTCACCGGGACCGGCTGGGACTGGGACGGGGAGCTGGAGCGGATCCCGGAGCTGCTCGCCGAGAAGATGCGCGCGCCGAGCGTGGAGCCGGGACCGTACGACCTGGTCGTCGATCCGTCCAACCTGTGGCTGACCATCCACGAGTCCATCGGGCACGCCACCGAGCTGGACCGCGCCCTCGGCTACGAGGCCGCCTACGCCGGCACCTCGTTCGCCACCTTCGACCAGCTGGGCAAGCTGCGCTACGGCTCGGAGCTGATGAACGTCACCGGTGACCGCACCGCCGAGCACGGCCTCGCGACCGTCGGCTACGACGACGAGGGCGTCGAGGCGCAGTCCTGGGACCTGGTGAAGGACGGCACGCTGGTCGGGTACCAGCTGGACCGGCGGATCGCGCGGCTGACCGGGTTCGAGCGGTCCAACGGCTGCGCGTACGCCGACTCCCCCGCCCATGTGCCGGTGCAGCGCATGGCCAACGTGTCCCTGCTCCCGGACCCGGCCGGGCTGTCGACGGAGGACCTGATCGGCGGGGTCGACCGGGGCATCTACGTCGTCGGCGACCGGTCCTGGTCGATCGACATGCAGCGCTACAACTTCCAGTTCACCGGGCAGCGCTTCTTCAGGATCGAGAACGGGCGGATCACCGGGCAGCTCAAGGACGTCGCCTACCAGGCCACCACGACCGACTTCTGGGGGTCGATGGCCGCCGTCGGCGGTCCGCAGACCTATGTCCTCGGCGGTGCCTTCAACTGCGGCAAGGCCCAGCCCGGGCAGGTGGCCGCCGTGTCCCACGGGTGCCCGTCGGCTCTGTTCAGGGCTGTGAACATCCTCAACACCACTCAGGAGGCCGGTCGATGAGCGCCCGCAGCAACAAGCCGCACGAGACCGTCGAGCAGGCCCTCGCGCTGTCCCGGGCCGACGGGTGCGTCGTCATCGCCGACGAGCACTCGACCGCCAACCTCCGCTGGGCCGGCAACGCGCTGACCACGAACGGTGTGACCCGCGGTCGTACGCTCACCGTGATCGCGACCGTGGACGGCGCGGAGGGCACCGCCTCCGGTGTCGTGTCCCGGTCGGCGGTCACCGCTCAGGAGCTGGAGCCGCTGGTGCGGGCCGCCGAGGCCGCCGCGCGCGGGGCCGGGCCCGCCGAGGACGCGCAGCCGCTGGTCGGCGGGGTGCCTCAGGCCCCCGGCTTCACGGACGCGCCCGCCGAGACCTCCTCGGCCGTGTTCGCGGACTTCGCCCCGGCGCTCGGCGAGGCGTTCGCACGCGCGCGTGCGGGCGGCCGGGAGCTGTACGGCTTCGCCAACCACGAGATGGTGTCCACCTATGTGGGGACGTCCACGGGCCTGCGCCTGAGGCACGACCAGCCCACCGGCACCCTCGAGCTGAACGCGAAGTCACCGGACGGCACCCGCTCGGCGTGGGCCGGCCGGTCCACCCGGGACTTCAAGGACGTCGACCCGGGCGCGCTGGACGCGGAACTGGCCGTACGGCTGGGCTGGGCGGAGCGGCGCGTGGAACTGCCCGCCGGGCGCTACGAGACGCTGCTGCCGCCGACCGCGGTCGCGGACCTGCTGATCTACCAGCTGTGGTCGGCGTCGGGCCGGGACGCGGTCGAAGGGCGGACGGTGTTCTCCAAGCCGGGCGGGGGCACCCGGGTCGGCGAGAAGCTGAGCGCGCTGCCGCTGTCCCTGCGCAGCGACCCCCGCGAACCCGGTCTGGAGTGCCCGCCGTTCGTGGTCGCCCACTCCTCCGGCGGCGACCAGTCGGTCTTCGACAACGGGCTGCCGGCGCACGCCACCGAGTGGATCGGCGACGGGGTGCTGAAGCGCCTGACGACGACCCGGCACACCGCGGGCCTGACCGGGCTGCCGGTCGCCCCGGCGCTCGGCAACCTGATCCTGGACGGCGGGGACGACCGCTCCCTGGAGGAGATGGTCGCGGGCACGGAGCGCGGGCTGCTGCTGACCTGCCTGTGGTACATCCGCGAGGTGGACCCGGCCACCCTGCTGCTCACGGGCCTGACCCGGGACGGGGTCTACCTCGTGGAGAACGGCGAGGTGACCGGGCAGGTGAACAACTTCCGGTTCAACGAGTCGCCGGTGGACCTGCTGGGGCGGGCCACGGAGGCAGGGCGCACCGAGAGGACGCTGCCGCGCGAGTGGAGCGACTGGTTCACCCGGGCCGCGATGCCCGCGCTGCGCATCCCCGATTTCAACATGAGCTCTGTCAGTCAGGGCGTATAACCTCGTAGTCGTTCGTGGTCGGGCGTCACCCGGCCACCCGAAGATCATCGAGGAGACACGAGAACCGTGACGGACATCGTCGACGAGCTGAAGTGGCGGGGGCTGTTCGCCCTGTCCACCGACGAGGACGCTTTGCGCAAGGCGCTCGCGGACGGTCCCGTCACGTTCTATTGCGGCTTCGACCCGACCGCGCCGTCCCTGCACGTGGGGCATCTGGTGCAGGTGCTCACCGTGCGCCGGCTCCAGCAGGCCGGGCACCGGCCGCTGGCGCTGGTCGGCGGCGCCACGGGCCTGATCGGCGACCCGCGCCCGACCGCGGAGCGCACGCTGAACGACCCGGAGACGGTGGCCGGCTGGGTCGGCAGGCTGCGCGCCCAGATCGAGCCGTTCCTGTCCTTCGAGGGTGAGAACGCGGCCGTCATGGTCAACAACCTCGACTGGACCGCGAACCTCTCCGCGATCGAGTTCCTGCGGGACATCGGCAAGCACTTCCGCGTCAACAAGATGCTGACGAAGGACTCGGTGGCCCGCCGCCTGGAGTCGGACCAGGGCATCAGCTACACCGAGTTCAGCTACCAGATCCTGCAGGGCATGGACTTCCTGCAGCTGTACCGGCGGTACGGCTGCACGCTCCAGCAGGGCGGCAGCGACCAGTGGGGCAACCTCACGGCCGGGCTCGACCTGATCCACCGGCTGGAGCCGGGTGCCGAGGCGCACGCCCTGGCCACCCCGCTGATGACCAAGGCGGACGGCACCAAGTTCGGCAAGACCGAGGGCGGCGCCGTCTGGCTCGACCCGGAGATGACGACGCCGTACGCGTTCTACCAGTTCTGGCTGAACGTGGACGACCGGGACATCTCGACGTACATGCGGATCCTGTCCTTCAAGTCCCGCGAGGAGCTGGAGGAGCTGGAGAAGCAGACCGAGGAGCGGCCGCAGGCCCGGGCCGCCCAGCGGGCGCTCGCCGAGGAGCTGACGACGCTGGTGCACGGCGCCGGCCAGACGGCCGCGGTGATCGCCGCGAGCCGTGCCCTCTTCGGGCAGGGAGAGCTGGCGGAGCTGGACGGCGGGACGCTGGCGGCGGCGCTGTCGGAGCTGCCGCGCATCCAGGTCGCCGAGCTCGGTCCGGTGGTCGACCTGTTCGCCGAGGTCGGGCTCGTCGCCAGCAAGTCGGCCGCGCGGCGGACGGTGAAGGAGGGCGGCGCCTACGTGAACAACGTGAAGGTGGCGTCCGAGGACGCCGTGCCGGCGCAGGAGGACCTGCTGGACGGGCGGTGGCTGGTGCTGCGCCGCGGCAAGAAGAACCTGGCCGCGGTGGAGCTCCTCGCCAAGTGACGCCGTGGGGGCGTGGGGGGTCCGCGGAGCACGGCTTCGGCCGTGGCTCGTCACGCGGCCCCGCGCCCCTGACGCGGCGCCGCACCCGGGGTGTCTCTCAGACTCCGGCCCTCTGCTGTTTCCGCTTGCCCAGCGTCGCCATGTAGAGGGCGTCGACCGCGGCGACGATGATGATGGCGGCCACGAGCTGGAAGATGTGCCGGCTCCAGTCGATACCGCGGGTCTCCCCGACGCCGACGGCGCGGGCGACCGCGTTGCCCACGATGGCGCCCAGCATGCCGCAGATCGTGGTCAGCCACAGCGGGCTGTGCTGCTTGCCCGGGATGACCGCCTTGGCGATGACTCCCAGGACGAATCCCACGATGATCGCCCACAACCAGCCCATGGCTGCCTCCTCGTCCGGCTCCACGTGAGCATTACGGCCAGTCTGGGTCGGGGGGCCGTACGGCGCATGTCGGGTTCACCCGTACGCGGCGGGCCGAAGGCGACGGCGCAGGCAGGGGGCGACCCGGTCTCGTGGGCGGCGCGGGTGCGGCGTAACGTGGGAGATGTCCCGGTCCGGTTCCCCGCTGGGTGTGGACCAGGGTGCGGGCCGGGGAGTGTCCGATGCGGGCGGATGGTGGAATGTGATGCGGAAACAGCACGGCGGCAGCGGCCAGGTGTTCCGGATCACCGGAGCCCGGACGGGACTCGCCGAGGACGTACGGGGCCGGCAGCGGCGGTACGTCATCTCGATGTCGATCCGGACCCTGTCGGTCATCCTCGCGGCCTCGCTGTGGAACGTCGAGCGGTACGTCGCGATCGTCGCGCTGGTGCTCGGCGCGGTCCTCCCCTACGTCGCGGTGGTCATCGCGAACGCGGGCCGGGAGCGGCCGCCGTCGCTGCCCTCGACGTTCGTGATCGCGCCCACGCGTCCGATGATCACGCCGCCGCGCGCGGAGGAGGACCGGGCGGAATCGGTTCCCCGGGACGCGGCGGCCCCTCCGGCGGGGGCGACGGGCGAGCGGGCCGATCCGGCCTGATCGCGGGCGGCGCGCGGGACGCGCCCGCGTGGCAAGCTCAAGAAAAGCTCAGATGAATCTGCAGTTCCGGTGCCGGGCGGCGGGTGACCCATGACATACTGCGTACGCGCTCCGCATCCCCCGTCGGAGCGACGGACCGACGCCGGGCAGCTCCCCCCGTGGCTGCTCGGCGTCGCCTTGTCTGCGCCCCTTTTCGAAGACGATCCCGCGTGAGACGAACCTGTGAGTGACGAGACCCCCATCTGCTCCGCCAAGGGCTGCCACGCCGCCGCCGTGTGGGTGCTGGCCTGGAACAATCCGAAGATCCACACGCCGGAGCGGCGCAAGACGTGGCTGGCCTGCGAGGAGCACCGCGAGCATCTGTCGCAGTTCCTCGGGGTCCGGGGGTTCCTGAAGGACGTGGTGAAGTTCGCGGACTGGCAGGAGCCCGAGGGGGCCTAACCGCCGATCGCCGACATCGGCCGGTCCGGCTGGACGAACGACGGGTCGTCCAGGCCCGCCCCCGCCTTCTTGCCCCACATCGCCAGACGCCAGATGCGGGCGATCTCCTCGTCGGGCGCCCCGCTGCGCAGAGCCGCGCGCAGGTCGGTCTCCTCGGTCGCGAACAGGCAGGTGCGTATCTGGCCGTCGGCCGTGAGGCGGGTGCGGTCGCAGGCCGCGCAGAACGGGCGGGTGACCGAGGCGATGACGCCGACCCGGTGGGGGCCGCCGTCCACCAGCCAGCGTTCCGCCGGTGCGGAGCCGCGCTCGTCCTTGCCCTCGGGGGTCAGGTCGAAGCGGGTGCGCAGGGAGGTGAGGATGTCGCCGGCGGTGACCATGCCGTCGCGCTTCCAGCCGTGCTGGGCGTCCAGGGGCATCTGCTCGATGAAGCGCAGTTCGTAGTCGTGCTCGACGGCCCAGGCCAGCAGGTCGGGGGCCTCGTCCTCGTTCAGCCCCGGCATCAGGACCGTGTTGACCTTGACCGGGGTGAGGTCCGCCTCGCGGGCGGCTTCCAGGCCCGCGATGACGTCGTGGTGGCGGTCGCGGCGGGTGAGGGCCTTGAAGACGTCCGGGCGGAGGGTGTCCAGGGAGACGTTGACCCGGTCCAGGCCCGCGGCCTTCAGGGCGGTCGCGGTGCGCTTCAGGCCGATGCCGTTGGTGGTGAGGGACATCTGGGGGCGCGGGGCGAGGGCCGCCACGCGCTCGACGATGCCGACGAGGCCCGGGCGGAGCAGGGGCTCGCCGCCGGTGAAGCGGACCTCTTCTATGCCGAGCATGCGCACGGCGATGTCGATGAGGCGGACGATCTCGTCGTCCGTGAGCAGGTCGGGCTTGGACAGCCACTGCAGGCCTTCCTCGGGCATGCAGTAGGTGCAGCGCAGGTTGCACCGGTCCGTCAGCGAGACCCTCAGGTCGGTGGCCACTCGGCCGTAGGTGTCGATGAGCACGTGGGCCCCCTCCCTCGATCCGGAGCACTCATATTCCGTCACCTGTGAGCCTACGTGAGACCGCTGACAACGACAGCGGCCCGATCCCACGAGGTACGGCGCGGCCGCGTCGTAGGACCGTACAGTCCTGGACGACGCGGCCGTCCGTACGAAGGTCAGTGCGCTCTCAGTGCGCTCCGGTGCCGGTCAGGGACCGCACCTCCAGCTCGGCGTACTTGCCGCTGTCCGGGGTCTCCTTCGACAGCAGGGTGCCCAGGGCGCCGAGCAGGAATCCCACGGGGATCGAGATGATGCCGGGGTTCTCCAGCGGGAACCAGTGGAAGTCCACCTCGGGGAACATCGAGGTCGGCTTGCCGGAGACGACCGGCGAGAACAGCACCAGGCCGACGGCGGTGACCAGGCCGCCGTAGATCGACCACAGGGCGCCGGAGGTGGTGAACCGCTTCCAGAACAGGCTGTAGAGGATCGTCGGCAGGTTCGCCGAGGCCGCGACCGCGAAGGCGAGGGCGACGAGTCCGGCCACGTTCAGGTCGCGGGCGAGGGCGCCGAGGACGATCGAGACCGCGCCGATGCCGACGGTCGCCCAGCGGGCCGCGCCGACCTCCTGCTTCTCGGTGGCCTGTCCCTTCCTGATGACGTTCGCGTAGATGTCGTGGGCGAAGGAGGACGACGAGGCCAGGGTGAGGCCGGCGACGACCGCGAGGATCGTGGCGAAGGCGACCGCGGAGATGGTGGCGAGCAGGACCGCGCCCCAGGTGGAGTCGGTTCCGCCGAGGTGGAGGGCGAGCAGGGGGGCCGCGGTGTTGCCCGCCTTGTTGGAGGCGATGATCTCGTCCGGTTTGATCAGCGCGGCGGCACCGAAACCGAGGGCGAGGGTCATCAGGTAGAAGGCCCCGATCAGGCCGATCGCCCAGATGACCGACTTACGGGCCGCCTTGGCGGTCGGCACCGTGTAGAAGCGGATGAGGATGTGCGGCAGGCCCGCGGTGCCGAGGACCAGGGCGATGCCGAGGGAGATGAAGTCCAGCTTGGTGGTGCCGGTGGCGCCGTACTTCAGGCCCGGCTCCAGGAAGGCGGACCCCTTGCCGCTGTTGTCGGCGGCCTTGCCGAGCAGGTCCGAGATGTTGAAGTGGAACTTCAGCAGGACCAGGAAGGTCAGCAGTACGGCGCCGGCGATCAGCAGGACCGCCTTGACCATCTGGACCCAGGTGGTGCCCTTCATGCCGCCGATGGTGACGTAGACGATCATCAGGAGGCCGACCAGGGCGACGATGCCGATCTTGCCGCCGTCGCTGGTGATGCCCAGCAGGAGCGAGACGAGGACGCCGGCGCCCGCCATCTGGGCCAGCAGGTAGAAGATCGAGACGACGATCGTGGAGGTGCCGGCGGCCGTGCGGACGGGCCGCTGGCGCATCCGGTACGCCAGTACGTCGCCCATGGTGTAGCGGCCGGAGTTGCGCAGCGGCTCGGCGACCAGGAGCAGGGCGACCAGCCAGGCGACCAGGAAGCCGATGGAGTACAGGAAGCCGTCGTAGCCGAAGAGGGCGATGGCGCCGGCGATCCCCAGGAAGGAGGCCGCGGACATATAATCGCCCGAGACGGCGAGGCCGTTCTGGAAGCCGGTGAACTGGCGCCCGCCGGCGTAGAAGTCGGCGGCGTCCTTGGTCTGGCGGCCCGCCCAGATGGTGATGACGAGAGTCGCGGCGACGAACACCGCGAACAAGGTGATGATCAGCGTCCGGTGCTCGCTCGCCTCACCGGCGGCCAGCAGCGTGTGCGACGCCCGGCCCGTGGCCGACAGGGTGTGCTGCGCGGGGCTCATGCGCCGCCCTCCATCCGGGACTTGATGGCCTCGGCCCTGGGGTCGAGCTTGGCGGCCGCGTGCCGCGCGTACCACCAGGCGATGAGGAAGGTGGTGAGGAACTGGGCGAGACCCAGGACGAGCGCCACGTTGATGTTGCCGGCCACCTTGGTGCCCATGAAGCCGCCCGCGTAGTTGGAGAGCAGGACGTACAGCAGGTACCAGGCGGTGAAGGCGACGGTCAGCGGGAAGGCGAAGGAGCGGTGCGCACGGCGCAGTTCACCGAACTCCGCGCTCTGCTGCACCTCGGTGAACTCCTCGGTGGACGGAAGTGGTGGACCAGGTGTCGCGGGGGGCGGTGTCTCGGTGGCCACGAAGTCTCCTCGCGTGTGCGGCTGCCATGACGACGGGGGCTCGATGGTGCTAGCGCTCCCTGCCCAAGGTCCACGGCGCCACGCGAAGACCGGTTCAAGTCCTATGAGCACTTCCGCAAGCGGTCTTGGTGAGTCATTGCCAAGTCATTGCCGAGTGGTGAGCCGGGAGGATAGCTTCGGCCTGCACCACCCGTCATGTACCTGCCCGAACACCACCTGTGTCTCGGGCGGTTCCGTATCCGGATGATGTGGAGATCCCATGGCTCATCTGCGCTCCAGACGTCGGCTCGCGCTCGCGGTGCCGGTCGCGCTGTCCCTGACCGCCTCGCTCGGCTTCCTGCCCGGGGTGGCCTCGGCGGCGCCCACCGCGGCCCCGGCGGTGCGGGCGGCGGACGGCCCGAACCTCGCGTACGTGGTCAACACCCGGACGGACCGTCGCACGATCGAGTCGGTGCAGCGGGAGATCACGCGCAACGGCGGCACGGTCGTGGCCAGTTACGACCGGATCGGCGTGATCGTCGTCCACTCGGCGAACCCGGACTTCGGCGCCCGGATGCGTGCGGTGCGCGGGGTGGAGTCGGCGGGTGCCACGCGGACCGCGCCGCTGAGTGCGGCGGGGACGACGGACGAGGGCGCGGTGCAGGTCCTGTCGAAGGCGGAGGCCTCGAAGCTGGCCAGGAGCGCGTCGGCGGGCAAAGAGCCGCTGGAGGCCGACCAGTGGGACCTGCGGGCGATCGGCGCCGACAAGGCCGCGCGGATCGACCCGGGCAGCAGGAGCGTGACCGTCGGTGTCATCGACACGGGCGTCGACGACACGCACCCGGACATCGCCCCGAACTTCTCCGCCTCCCAGTCGGCGAACTGTGTGAGCGGCAAGGCGGACACGACGTACGGCGCGTGGCGGCCGGTGGACGCCGACCACTATCACGGCACCCATGTGGCCGGCGAGATAGCCGCGGCCCGCAACGGCATAGGTGTGGCGGGTGTGGCGCCCGGGGTGAAGGTCGCGAGCATCACCGTGGCCCAGCCGGACGCGACCTCGCTGTTCTACCCGGAGAGCGTGGTCTGCGCCTTCGTATTCGCCGCGGACCACGGCATAGAGATCACCAACAACAGCTACTACGTTGATCCGTGGCTGTACAACTGCATGGACGACCCCGATCAACGTGCCATCGTGGACGCGGTCAACAGGGCGCAGTCGTACGCCCAGCGCAAGGGCACGCTCAACGTGGCCTCGGCGGGCAACTCCAACGACGACCTGGACGCGGACGCGCTCACCGACGCCTCCAGCCCCGACGACTCGACGGCGGGGACCCGGACGGTCGACCCGCACGCGTGCTTCGACGTGCCGACCCAGCTGCCGGGTGTGGTCACGGTGAGCGCGGTGGGCGTGAAGGGCGCCAAGTCGTACTACTCCAGCTACGGCCAGGGTGTGATCGACGTGGCGGGGCCCGGCGGTGACAAGTACCAGATCCCGGACACCCCGTCGAAGAACGGCCGCATCCTGTCGACGCTGCCGAACGACCAGTACGGCTTCCTGCAGGGCACCTCGATGGCGTCGCCGCACGTGGCGGCCGTGGCCGCGCTGCTGAAGTCGGCGCATCCGCACGCCACTCCGGCCCAGTTGCAGGCCCTGCTGAAGGCGCAGGCGGACAACCCCGGCTGCCCGAGCGGCCCGTACGACGGTGACGGCGACGGAGTCGTGGACGCGACCTGCGCCGGCGGCCGGCACGTCAACGGCTTCTACGGCTTCGGAGTGGTCGACGCCCTGCGCGCGGTCAAGTAGCGCCCCCTGCCGGGCTGCCGGTTCGACCGGGCCGGCAGCCCGCGCACGACGCCCGCGTCACCCGGGGCACATATATTGATTGAATCAATAATGCATAGTGCAGTCATGACGGATATCGCGATCGCGTGGACTGCACTGGGCGGCGATCCCGCCCTCGTCTCCCGGGTGACGACGGTCGAGCGGCCTGACGCCCTCCCGGCGCGCCTTCCCGTACGGCAGCTCGCACGCGCGTGCGTGGGGGCGTGCGCGCTGGCCGCCGCGGAACTGGCGGCCCGCCGGACGGGCCGCTCCGAGGTACCCGGCGTCCTGGTCGACGACGGCGCCGTCGCGGCCGCCTTCCACAGCGAACGCCTGCTGCTGGTCGACGGGCGGGCGCCGGTCTCCTTCGCGCCGCTGTCCCGCTTCTGGCGGACCGCCGACGGCTGGGTGCGCACCCACGCCAACTACCCGCACCACCGGGACCGGCTGCTCGGCGCCCTGGGCCTGCCCGCCGACGCCTCGGCCGATGCGGTGGCCGGCCTGCTCGCCGAGCGCTCCGCGCTCGACGTCGAGGAGACGGTCCAGGACGCCGGCGGCCTCGCCGTGGCCCTGCGCACGCCCGAGGAATGGGCCGGGCACGAGCAGTCCGCCGCGCTGGCCGCCCGGCCACTGGTGGAGCGGGAGCGCCTCGACACCGCTCCCGCGCGCGTGCTCCCCCCGGCGGACCCCGCCGCCACTCCCCTGCTGCCCGCCGCCGGGCTGCGCGTGCTGGACCTGACCCGGGTCCTGGCGGGCCCGGTCGCCACCCGCACCCTGGCCCTGCTCGGCGCGGACGTCCTGCGCCTGGACGCCCCCTGGCTGCCCGAGCTCGCGGACCAGCACGCCGACACCGGCTTCGGCAAGCGGTCCGCCGCGCTCGACCTGGGCGCCGGCCGGGACACCTTCGAGGACCTGCTCGCCTCGGCCGATGTCGTCGTCACCGGGTACCGGCCCGGCACCCTGGACCGGTTCGGGCTCTCCCCGCGGGCACTGGCCGCGCGCCGGCCCGGCCTGGTCGTGGCGCAGGTCTCGGCATGGGGTGCGTACGGGCCCTGGGGCGCCCGGCGCGGCTTCGACAGCCTGGTGCAGGTGGCGACGGGTATCGCGGTGACCGAGGGGTCGGCCGGGCGGCCGGGCGCGCTGCCCGCGCAGGCCCTGGACCACGGCACCGGCTATCTGCTGGCGGCCGCCGTGCTGCGGGCGCTGACCGAGCAGTCGTACGACGGGGGCAGCCGGTGCGTACGGCTGGCCCTCGCCCGGACCGCGCACCGGCTGACGGACGAGATCCGGCCGTCCCCGGCCACGGGGGTGCCGTACGAGGGCCCGGAGCCCTGGCTCGGCGAGACGGACGGCCCGCTCGGGCGGCTGCGGCACGCCCTGCCGCCGGTGACCTTCGACGGCGGCCCGGCCGGCTGGGCGCGGCCTCCGGTGCCGTGGGGCACGGACCCGGCCGCCTGGCGGTGAGGGCGCGGGCGGCGGCGACGCACGCGTGGCCGGAACCAGGCATATGGACGGAATGATGTACCGCCAGTTGTTTTCGCCGACTTGCCCGGTTCTGCGACGGCTGGTGAAGATCATGGGATGACCCTCATACGACCGAGCGCCGACCCGGCCGACGCGTCCGGCCCCCGCCGGCGGCCCGGCATCGGCCGGGCCGTCGCCGTGCTGGCCCTGGTGCCGCTGGGCGTCCTGATCCCGCTGCTCGGGCCGTCGGCGGCGCTGCACGGCACGGGCGAGGCCGCCGCTCCGGGGGTGGGCGGCACGGCCCTGCTGCGCACGGTGCTGTTCGCCGCGCTGTGCGTGCCCCTCGGTGAGCTGTTCGTGCGGCGGCTCGCCCACGGGCTGCCCGGCGTGCCACCCGAACGGCCGCGCAGCTGGGCGCTGCCCGCGACCGCCGCCGGACTCGTCGCCGCGCTGGCGCTCGCCTCGGTGGTGTCCGCCGGCGATCTGGTCCCGCACCGCCTCGGCCAGATCGACGTCGGCGGGCTGTACGGCACCCGTGACGGCAAGCTGGCCCTGCTGGAGGTCAACGCGTTCCTGCTGGCGGCCCTGTGCGCCGTCACGGGACGCACGGCGGCGCGGCTGTGGCCGCCTGCGGCGGTCGTGGTCGCCGAGGCGCTGCGCGCCCATCCTCCGGCCGAGCAGAGCCCGCTGGTCGGTTCGGGGCTGACGCTGGTGCACCTGACCTGCGCGGCGCTGTGGACGGGCGGGCTGCTGCACACCGTGCGGACCCTGCGGCTGTGGCCGGGCTGCCCGGCCGGGACCGCGCTGCTCGGCCGCTACGCGCGCGTGGCGGCCGTGCTGCTCGCCGCCGTCACGGCGACCGGCGTGTGGAGCTCGCTGCGGCGCATGCCGCCGGCGACGATCCTGGACCAGCTGACGACGACGGCGTACGGACGGACCCTGCTGGCCAAGGTGGTCCTGGTGGCCGGCGTCGCCCTGCTCGCCCTGTGGGCGCGGATCCGGCTGGGCCGCGCGGCGGACCCGCTGACCGCGTGCGCGCCCGCGCGGGCCGAGGTGATCGCGCTGGGCGCGGTCGTCGCGGTCTCGGGTCTGCTGAGCGCGCTGCCGCTGCCGGTCCGCTGGTCGTGACCGGCCGGGACGGCCTACCGGTCGTTGGTGACGAGCACCTTGAGGGCGGTGCGCTCGTCCATGGCCTTGTAGCCGTCGGGGACGCCCTCGATGCCGACGGTCATGTCGAACACCGGCGACGGGTCGATCGTGCCGTCGAGGACGTCGGGCAGCAGGTCGGGGATGTAGGCGCGGACCGGCGCCACACCGCCGCGCAGGGCGATGTTCCGGTCGAACATGACGCCGAGGTCCAGGCCGGTGCCGCTGCCGTGGGGCACGCCGACGAAGCCGATCGCGCCGCCGTCCCGGGTGACGTCGACGGCCGTCCGCATGGACTGCTCGGTGCCGACCGCCTCGACGACGGCGTGTGCGCCTTGGCCGCGGGTGAGTTCCCGGACGGCCTCGACGGCCGCGTCGCCGCGCTCGGCGACGACGTCGGTGGCGCCGAAGCGGCGCGCGATGTCGGTTCGGACGGTGTGCCGGCCCAGCGCGATGATCCGCTCCGCGCCGAGCCGCTTGGCGGCCAGCACCGCGCACAGGCCGACCGCGCCGTCCCCGACCACGGCGACCGTGGCACCGGGGCGGGCGCCCGCACCGAGCGCCGCGTGGTGGCCGGTGCCGAGGACGTCGGAGAGGGTCAGCAGGGCCGACAGCAGATGGTCGTCGGAGGCCGCGTCCTTGGGCAGCTGGACGAGGGTGCCGTCGGCGAAGGGCACGCGGACCGCCTCGCCCTGGCCGCCGTCGTGGCCGACGGAGCCCCAGAAGCCGCCGTGCTCGCAGGACGTCGTCAGGCCCTCGCGGCAGTAGTCGCAGACGCCGTCGGACCACATGAAGGGGGCGACCACCAGGTCACCGCGCCGCACCGTGCCCACTTCGGAGCCGGTCTCCTCGACGATGCCGAGGAACTCGTGCCCGATCCGCTGCCCCGGCTGCCGGGCCGCCTCCCCGCGGTACGCCCACAGGTCGCTGCCGCAGATGCAGGCGCGCAGCACCCGCACGACGGCGTCGGTGGGCAGCTGCACCACCGGCTCGGGGACGTCCTCCACGCGCATGTCGAACGGGGCGTGGATGGTGGTGGCGCGCATGGCGGGTCCTTCTCGTGCGGGGGTGGTGCGGAGATGTGCGGTGCGCTCAGGGGGTGGTCGAGCGCAGCGCCCTTCACGGTACGCCGCCGCCGGCCCGGGCCGCGCGCGGAGGGTGCCCCGGCCTGCGGAGAGTGCCCCGGCCTGCGGAGGGTGCCCCGGCCACCCACGGCGCGACCGGCCGCCGGCCCGGCCCGGCACGGGGTGCTCGGGGCCGTCCCGTCAGACTCCCGCCGCGCCCAGGAGCGTGCCCGCCGCGTAGGTGACCCCCATGGCCAGGGCGCCGCCCAGCACGTTCCGCAGCACCGCTCGCTTCGGGGCCGCCGCGCCGAGACGGGCGCTGGTCCAGCCGGTGACGACGAGCGCGGCCAGCACGGAGACGACGGTGACGGCGAGCCGCCGGTCCGCCGGGGGCAGGACGATGGCCAGCAGCGGCAACAGGGCGCCCACCGTGAAGGCGAGGAAGCTCGCCCAGGCCGCGTGCCAGGGGTTGGTCAGCTCGTCGGGGTCGATGCCCAGCTCCACGCGCGCGTGTGCCCGCAGCGCGTCCCGCGCGGTGAGCTGCTCGGCGGCCTCGCGGGCCACCTCGCGGGACAGTCCGCGCTCCTGAAGCAGTGCGGTCAGTTCCCTCAGTTCGGCCTCCGGCTGCTCGCGCAGTTCCCGTTTCTCCACGGCCAGCGCGGCCATCTCGGAGTCGCGCTGGGTGGAGACCGAGACGTACTCGCCGGCCGCCATGGACATCGACCCGGCGAGCAGTCCGGCCAGCCCGGCGGTGATCAGGGCCGCCCGGCTCTGGGTGGCGCCGGCCACGCCGACGACGATGCCCGCGGTGGAGACGATGCCGTCGTTCGCGCCGAGCACGGCGGCCCGCAGCCAGTTCAGCCGCGAGCCGAGCGCGCCCCCGTGGTTCTCGTCGTGGGTGGGTTCCGTCACAGCAGGGAGGATCGCACTCACGCGGCCACCCGCGCCGCACCGACGCTCTCCCGGCCGCGCTCCGGTGACCATCACGGCGATGGTCACCGGAGCACCCGCCGTCACCACACCCGAAGGGACGCGCCCCGCGCGAAGACCGGACTGGTGGCGTCCGCCGGCGGTTCCGGCAGGGGTTCGGCGATCTCGGACACCGTGGGGCCCACCTTCGCCGCGATGGGGTCCAGGAGGCCGAGGTCGAAGCCGTAGACGCGGGCCGCGTTGCCGCCGAGCATGGCCGCGAGCTCCTCGTGCGGCACGCCCGCGCAGGCGAACCGCAGGGCCTCGCGGGTGTAGGGGTGGGTGCCCTCGTCGTGCGGGTAGTCGCTGCCCCACATGATCTTGTCGACGCCGATGCGGTCGCGCAGCGGCACCTCGTGGGGGCGCATGAAGCTGGCGCCGACGAAGCACTGGTCGCGCCAGACCTCGGAGGGGGGCGCGCCCATCCCCTCGGCGAGTCCGGCACCGAACCTGGCCTCGGCCGTCGCGGCCTTCGTGGCCGCCGCGACCAGGCGGCCGTGGTAGTAGTCCAGCATGCCGAGCACCCCGGGGATCCAGCCCGAGCCCTGTTCGGTCAGGACCAGCCTCAGCTCCGGGTGACGGCGGAAGGCGCCGCCGAACACCAGGTGCCACAGGGCGCGGTGGGAGAACCAGGTCGTCTCCACCATGAACACCGCGCGGGCGGCCGGTTCCTCGCCGAGCGGCGGGGAGGCCGAGCCGGCGTGGTGGTTGACGGGGACGCCGAGTTCCGCGCAGGCGGCCCAGATCGGGTCGTACGTCCGCGAGTACAGCTCGGGCAGGCCGGAGCCGGGCGGGGTGCCGGGCAGCATCAGGCCGCCCTTCAGGCCCGCCGAGGCGGCCCGCCCGATCTCCTTGACCGCCTCGTCGACGTCACCCAGGAGGATCTGGAAGACGCCGGCCCGGCGGCCCGGTGCGGCGGCGCAGAAGTCCGCGAGCCAGCGGTTGTGGGCGCGCAGTCCCGCCCAGCGCCGCTCCAGGTCCTCGGCGGTCGAGGGCTGCGTCATCAGCGAACTCGACGGGAAGAAGGGCGGGATGGTGTTCGGGAAGATCACCTCCGCGACGATCCCGTCCGCCTCCAGCTCCGCCAGGCGCCGCTCGGAGTTCCAGTTCCGGTCGGCCGTGTCGGCGAGCAGGTCCTCGTGCGGGTTGACGTAGGTGGCCGCCCAGACGTCGAAGTCGTCGTGGTACCGCTTCTCCAGGTACGGCCTGTAGTCGAGCAGGTCGGCGCCGGCGTGGCAGTCGGCGGAGATCACCGTGTAGCGGTCGTCGTTCGCCGGACCGCTCCTCGCGTCGTCGTTCACCGCGTCACCCCCAGCGCCGGGAAGTCCTCGTCCGTCAGCCAGTGCCGGCCCACCTCGCGCGAGCGCGCCCAGGACGCCTCGACGGCCGCCTGGTCGGCCGGCTGGCCGAGGTCGGCGGGGGCCGGGCCGATGCGCCGGGCCAGCGGCGTGAGCTTTTCCACGTCGAAGCCGAAGACCTCGGCCGCGGCGAGCCCGAGCATGCGGCGGGTCTCGGCGACGGGGATGTCGTGGAACGTGCGGCGCAGCCACGCGCGCGTGTCGGGCCAGGTGCCCTCGGGATGCGGGAAGTCGCTGCCCCACAGGATGTTGTCGACACCGATCTCGTACCGCTGGGCCAGCTCGCGCCGCTTGGTGTTGGTGGCGCAGACGAAGACCTGCCGGTCCAGGTACTCGTGCGGCGGGCGCTTCAGCTCCTGGAAGGGGGAGAGCTTCTTGCCGCCGTGCGCGCCGAGGTAGAGCCGGTCCATGAACCACAGCAGGTTCGGCAGCCACCAGCAGCCGGACTCGGCGATGCCGAAGCGCAGCCCCGGATGGCGTTCGAAGACGCCCGACCAGAGCAGGAACCACAGCGGGCGGGCCGGCCACCAGGTGACCTCGGAGACGTAGATGCCGAGGTGGTCGCCGTACTCCTCGCGCGGGGCGGCTCCGGAGTGGGTGAGCACGGGCATGGCGCACGCGGCCGCCGCCGCCCACACGGGGTCGTAACGGCGGTCGTGGTACGGCTCCTTGCCGGCCCACATGGACGGGATCATCAGGGCGCCGAGGCCGGACTCCCTGGCCCGGTGGATCTCGGCGACGACCTGGTCCACGGGGGCCGTGACCGGCAGCAGGGCGACCCCGCAGTGCCGTTCGGGGTGGGCGGAGACGAAGTCGGCGAGCCAGCGGTTGTGCGCCCGCGCGCCGGCCATGCCCAGCTCCGGGTCGTGGTCGCCGGAGAGGCCGAGGCCCACGCCGAAGGGGGCCGCCGTCCCGCTGTCGACGGCGTCGGCGTCCGGGAAGACGACCTCGGCGGCCACGCCGTCGCCGTCCAGTTCCTTGACGCGCCGGCCCGCGTCCCAGCCGCCGCGCAGCCCCTCCTCGTTGTCCTCGAACCAGCGGGCCGCGAAGGCCTCGTTGCGGATGCCGAGCCGGGTCATCTCCTCGCGGCGCCGGTCACGGCCCGTGAGGAACTCGTCGAAGTCCCGGTGGAAGCGTGACTCCAGATAGGGCCGGTACCGCTCGGTGGGCAGCCCGGCGTGGCAGTCGGAGGAGATGATCAGGTACGGGTCCGCTGCGGAGACGGTGTCGCTCATCACGGCCCCCCTCTCAGTCCAGGACGAAGCGCTCGAGGTACGACGGGTTCGCGCGGTCCAGCATCGACCGCGCCCGCGCGCGGATCTGGGCGTCGCTGTGCTCACCGGCCGGGAGCAGCCAGAAACGGTCCGCGCGGATGCCGGCCACGACGAGGTCGGCGACCTCCTCGACGGGCGTGAAGCGGACCTCCTCGCCGGCCGCGCGCATCGCCGCCTCCCACTGGTCGAGGCTGCGGTACGGGGTCCGGCGCGGACGCTGCTTGGCGTAGCGGGCGGGCCGGTTGCGGTGGGACTCCCACAGGCCGGTGCGCAGCATGTGCGGGCCGGGGAAGAGCACCGAGGCGCCCACGCGCGCGTGCTCGGCCTTCAGATGGGCGTACAGCGACTCGGTCAGGGTGACGACGGCCGCCTTGGTGACCGCGTAGACGGAGGCGGTCGGCAGGGGGGCGATACCGCCGTCGCCGGAGGACGTGTTGACCACATGACCGGGCTGACCCGACGTGAGCATCCGGGGGACGAACGCCTGGACACCGTGGAAGACGCCCCACACGTTGACGGCGAAGGCCCATCGCCAGTCGTTGGGGTCGTGCTCCCACATGCGGCCCTCGGCTCCCGAGCCGACGCCCGCGTTGTTGCACAGGACGTGCACGGCGCCGTAGGTGGCGTAGGCCTCCTCGGCCAGCTCCACGACCTGGTCGCGCTCGCCGACGTCGACCACGCGCGCGTGCACGTCGGCGCCCTCGGCGCGCAGGTCCGCCGCCGCCTTCTCCAGGGCCGCCGCCTCGACGTCGGCGAGGACCACCTTCAGTCCCTCGGCCGCGAACCGCCGGGCCATCGCGAGCCCGATCCCGCTCGCCGCCCCGGTGACGACGGCGACCTGTCCCGTTTCGAGGCGCATCAGCGGCTCCCCTCGGGCGGCGCGTCGAGGACCTGCAGCGGGTCGTCGTAGCGCTGGTGGACGTAGGGCAACAGGGCCTGCGCGTCGACCCGTTCGGCCACCCGGCCGCTCTGGTCGCTGGTCTTCTCGCCGAGGGTGATCTCGCGCAGGCGCAGCACCGGCAGGTCGGCCACCGGGTCGTAGGGCGACTCGCGCAGGACGACGTCCCCGGTGACCCCCTCCAGCCGGCGCACCCGCTCGTGGCGCACGCAGTGCACGAGCAGGGGGCCGGTGTCGAAGCCGGATCCGTCCACGGCGGGGAGGAACTTGAAGTAGAAGTCGGTCTTGCGCGAGGGTTCCGGCGCCGGCAGCTCGCCGGTGACCGTGCCGCGCACCTCGGCGAACGTGATGCCGTGCCGGGCCAGGCGGGCCCGTACGGCGGGTCCCTCGCGCTCGACCGTCACCTCGCCGAGCTTCTTGGGTTCCCCGAAGACCTCCCGGCCGCCGGTGAGGGCGCGCTCGTGGGTCATCGGCATGACCAGCGGGTACCAGCCCTCGACCGTGCCGTGGGCGGCGGCGACCGCGAACGAGCCCGCGCCGAGCGGGTGTCCGGGCAGGTCGACCTTGCTGATGTTCAGCCGGACGAGCGGACTTCCGGTGGGCTTCAGGGGCGGTGGCAGGACCGCGGCGACCGCGTCCGGGTCGGTCTCCCAGACGGCCACCACCCCGGTGGACCAGATGTCGGGGAGCCGCGCGCCCGCGGTGCGCGTGGCGGCGATCTCCCGCTCGGTGCGTGCGCCGTACCGTACGCGTGCCATTCGCCGTACCGCCCTTCTCCTGACGGACCGTCACCTGTAACACTGTTACAGCAGACCGCGGGCGGGGTAAAGACACGTGGACGGACCGACGTTCGGGGGGCGCATGACGACCGGGGCGAAGAGCGCGCTGAGCCGGGACGCGGTGCTGGACGCCGCCGCGGGGCTGGTGAAGCGGCACGGCCCCGGTGCGCTGACCATGCGCGGGCTCGCCGCCGAACTCGGCACCGCCGTGACGTCGATCTACTGGCACGTGGGCGGCCGGGAGGCGCTGCTCGACGCGCTGGTGGAGCGGACGGTCGCCGACCTCGGCGAGATCCGCCCGTCCGGGCGCACACCCGAGCGGCGGGTGGTCTCCGTCGCGCTCGGCCTGCGCCGCCGGCTGCGCGACCGCCCGCACCTGGTCGCCCTGGTGCACGAGCGGGGCCTGACCGAGCGGATGTTCCTGCCGGCGCAGCGCGCCCTGGTGCGCGAGGCGCACGCGGCCGGGCTGCGCGGCGCCCGGGCCGCCGAGTTCGTGCGGGCCGTGCAGTTCCAGGTCGTCGGGCACGTGCTGGTCGAGCGCAACCGCGAGCGGGCCCCGGCGCAGCATCCCGGTGAAGAGGAGCTGTGGGGCGCCGAGACCGCCGGGGACGATCCGGCACTGGCCCGCGCGCTGGCGTGCCCGCCGGACACCGAGCAGCTGTTCCTGACGGCCGTGGGGGCGCTGGTGCGGTCCCTTTTGTCGGCGCCGGGCGCCTGAGGGACGGCGGCGTGCGGTACGGCACCGCCGCACAGGTGTGCGCCGGCACCTGAGGGACGGCGCTGTCGGTCGCGGCCCGTATCCTCAATGACCATGCTCGAAGACCGTGCGACCGCAGTGTCCTCCCCCACCCAGTGGCCGGCCGCGTATCCGAAGGGATACGCGGTCGTTGACGTGGAGACCACCGGCCTGGCCCGGGACGACCGGATCATCTCGGCGGCCGTCTACCGGCTGGACGCCCGCGGCGAGGTCGAGGACCACTGGTACACGCTGGTCAACCCCGAGCGGGATCCGGGCCCGGTGTGGATACACGGTCTGACGAGCGAGGTGCTCGACGGCGCGCCGCTGTTCGCGGACGTCGCCGGGGAGTTCGCGGCCCGGCTGGACGGCCGGGTGCTCGTCGCGCACAACGCCGTCTTCGACTGGCAGATGATCGCGCGGGAGTACGCGCGCGTGCGCGGCGAGGCGCCGGTGCGGCAGCGGCTGTGCACCATCGCGCTGTCGAAGGAGCTGGGGCTGCCGCTGCCCAACTTCAAGCTGGAGTCGCTGGCGGCGCACTACGGGGTCGTCCAGCAGCGGGCGCACCACGCGCTGGACGACGCGCGCGTGCTGGCAGAGGCGTTCCGGCCGAGCCTGCGGGCCGCGGCGGCGAGCGGCGTACGGCTGCCGCTGCTGGAGTGCCGCCCGCTGACGGAGTGGTCGGACCGTCCGGTGCCCCGGCAGTCGTCCGGCGGCTACGGCGGCTACCGGTCCGGCAGTTGGCGTCCGTCCCGCAGGCGCCCCGCCTGCCCCTACCCCAACCCCGGCCGCTACGAAGACGGCAAAAGGCTCAAACAGGGCATGCGGGTGGCGTTCTCCGGCGACACCTCGACCGAGCGGGAGCTGCTGGAGGACCGGGCGACCGAGGCCGGGCTGCACGTGGCCTCCAGCATCTCCCGGCTGACCAGCCTGCTGGTGACCAACGACCCGGACTCGGGCACCTCGAAGACCGTCAAGGCACGGCAGTACGGCACCCCGATCGTGGACGAGGCGGCCTTCGGCCAGCTGCTCCGGGACGTGGACCCCGCCGACGGCTGACGGTCCGCGGCGGGTGAGGTGACCGTACGGCGGTGCGCGACCGGCGGGATGACCGTACGAACGGGTGATTGCCGTACGACTCACCCGGCCGCCGCTCGCCCGCGCCCGGACGACGGCTCACCCTGTGGCCCATGGCGAAATGCGAAGTCTGCGGCAATGACTATGGAATGACCTTCGAGGTCCACGCACAGGGCGCTGTGCACGTGTTCGACTGCTTCTCCTGTGCGATCCACCGCATGGCCCCCATCTGCGAGCACTGCCGCGTGCAGATCATCGGCCAGGGCGTGGAGGCCGAGGGCAAGTGGTACTGCGGCGCCCACTGCGCCCGCGCCGAGGGGAGGACGGGGATCGTCGACCGGGTGTGACCCGGTACCCGCCTGAATGCACCCCACGGCCCGGAGGTACCGTCGTGGGGTGCACCGCTACCGCTTCCTGTTCTCCCTGCAGTGGGTGATCCTCACGATCGTCGCGATCGCGCTGATCCCGACGATGATCAGGCTGGGTTTCTGGCAGCAGCACCGGTACGAGGAGCGCACGGCCCGCAACGACCTGGTCTCCTCGGCCCTGCACGCCGCGCCGGTCCCCGTCGAGCGGCTCACCTCCCCCGGGCACACGGTGACCCGCACGGAGAAGTACCGCACGGTCACCGCGACCGGCACCTTCGACACCGCCCGGGAGGTCGTGGTCCGGCGCCGCACCAACTCCGACGGCGAGGTCGGCTTCCACGTGCTCACCCCGCTCGTCCTGACGGACGGCAAGGTCGTGCTCGTCAACCGCGGCTGGATCCCCGCGAACGGGGTGCAGACCGCCTTCCCGAAGATCCCCGCCCCGCCGGCCGGCCGGACCACCGTCACCGGGCGGCTGATGGCCGACGAGACGACCGCGGCGAGCGGCATCAAGAACGTCAAGGGCCTGCCCGACCGGCAGATCATGCTGATCGACAGCGCGGAGGAGACGCACCGGCTCGGCGCCCAGGTGCTCGGCGGCTACGTCGAGCAGACCGCGCCCACGCCGAAGAGCGGCTCCCCGGAGCAGATCTCCGACCCCGGCAGCGAGGACGCCCCGCTGAACTACGCCTACATGATCCAGTGGTGGCTGTTCGCCGCGGCCGTACCGGTCGGCTGGTGGTTCCTGGTCCGGCGCGAGATCCGCGACCAGGAGGAGGCCGAGGCCAAGGCGGCGCCGGAGGCGACGGAACCGGCCACCGTATAGCGCACCCACCTGATTGGTCCCCCGGCCGGCCGGGAAACCGCATCCCGTGAACGCGCGCATCGAGGACTACGCCCTCATCGGCGACGAGCAGACCGCCGCCCTGGTCGGCAGGGACGGCTCGATCGACTGGCTGTGTCTGCCGCGCTTCGACTCCGGCGCGTGCTTCGCCCGGCTGCTGGGCGACGAGAGCCACGGCCACTGGCGGATCGCCCCCGAGGGCGCGGACACCTGCACCCGCCGCGCCTACCGCCGCGACACCCTCGTCCTCGACACCGAGTGGGAGACGGCCGACGGCACCGTCCGCGTCACCGACCTGATGCCGCAACGCGACCGCGCCCCCGACGTCGTCCGCATCGTCGAGGGTGTCAGCGGCCGGGTCACCGTCCGCAGCACGCTGCGCCTGCGCTTCGACTACGGCTCGGTCATGCCGTGGGTGCGCCGCTCGGACGGCCACCGGGTGGCCGTCGCCGGCCCGGACTCGGTCTGGCTGCGCGCCGAGCCGGCCGTGCGCACCTGGGGCGAGGACTTCGGCACCCATGCGGAGTTCACCGTCGCCGAGGGCGAGCGGGTCGCGTTCGTGCTGACCTGGCACCCCTCGCACGAGCGGCGCCCGCCGCTCGTCGACCCGTACCAGGCGCTGGAGACCAGCGTCACCGACTGGCGGCGCTGGGCCGGTCGTTGCCGCTACGAGGGCCCCCACCGGGACGCCGTGGTCCGCTCCCTCATCACCCTCAAGGCGCTCACCTACGCCCCGACCGGCGGGATCGTCGCCGCCGCGACCACCTCGCTGCCGGAGAAGCCCGGCGGGGTGCGGAACTGGGACTACCGGTACTGCTGGCTGCGCGACTCCACCCTCACCCTCGGCGCGCTGCTCACCGCGGGCTATCACGAGGAGGCCGAGGCCTGGCGCAACTGGCTGCTGCGCGCGGTCGCGGGCAACCCGGCCGACCTGCAGATCATGTACGGGGTGGCGGGCGAGCGGCGGCTGTCGGAGACCGAGCTGCCCTGGCTGCCCGGCTTCGCCGGCTCCGCGCCCGTACGCACCGGCAACGGCGCGGTCGACCAGCTCCAGCTCGACGTGTACGGCGAGGTGATGGACTCGCTGTCGCTGGCCCGCGACTCGGGCCTGTCCGCCCGGCCGCACATGTGGGCCATGCAGCGTTCGCTGATGGAGTTCCTCCGGTCGGCGTGGCGGCAGCCGGACGAGGGGCTGTGGGAGGTGCGCGGCGGCAGACGCCAGTTCGTGCACTCCAAGGTGATGGTGTGGGTGGCCGCCGACCGGGCCGTGCGGACCCTGGAGAGCCACGACGACCTCGGCGGCGATCTGGACGGGTGGCGCCGGCTGCGCGACGAGGTCCGCCGGGAGGTGTGCGAGAAGGGCTTCGACGCGGAACGCAACACCTTCACGCAGTACTACGGCTCCCGGGAGCTCGACGCCGCGCTGCTGCTCATCCCGCGGGTCGGCTTCCTGCCCCCGGACGACCCCCGGGTCGTCGGCACGGTCGACGCGATCCGCGACGACCTCGGCCACGGCGGCTTCCTGCGCCGCTACGACACCGAGGCCCCCGACGGCTCGGTCGTCGACGGGCTGCCGAGCGGCGAGGGCGCGTTCCTCGCCTGCTCGTTCTGGCTCGCCGACGCGCTGCACATGACCGGCCGTAGGAAGGAGGCGCGCGAGCTGTTCGACCGGCTGGTGGGCCTCGGCAACGACGTGGGTCTGCTCGCGGAGGAGTACGACCCCGTCGACGGCCGCCATCTGGGCAACTACCCCCAGGCCTTCAGCCACATCGGCCTGGTGAACAGCGCCCTCACCCTCTTCGGGGGCGACGAGACGGACCGGGCAGGATAGGAACCATGGATCTTGGACTGAAGGACCGGGTGTACGTGGTCACCGGCGCCACGCGCGGGCTGGGCAACGCCGCCGCGCGCGAGCTCGTCGCCGACGGGGCGAAGGTGGTGATCAGCGGCCGGGACGAGAAGCGGGTCGCCGAGGCCGCCGCCGAACTGGGCCCGAACGCGGTGGGCGTGGCCGTCGACAACTCCGCCGCGGACGCGCCCGAGCGGCTCGTCGCGACCGCCCGTGAGCACTTCGGCGGCTTCGACGGGGTGCTGGTGAGCGTGGGCGGACCGCCGCCGGGGTTCGTCGCCGACAACACGGACGACCAGTGGCGCACCGCGTTCGAGTCGGTGTTCCTCGGCGCGGTGCGTCTCGCCCGGGCGGCGGCGGCCGAGCTGGGGCCGGGCGGGGTGATCGGGTTCGTGCTGTCGGGGTCGGTGCACGAGCCGATCCCGGGGCTGACCATCTCCAACGGGCTGCGGCCGGGGCTCGCGGGCTTCGCCAAGTCGCTCGCCGACGAGCTGGGGCCGCGCGGAATCCGCGTGGTGGGGCTGCTGCCGGCGCGCATCGACACCGATCGCGTGCGCGAGCTGGACGGGCTGTCCGCGGACCCGGAGGCCACCCGGGCCGCGAACGAGGCGCGGATCCCGCTGCGGCGGTACGGGGCGCCGGAGGAGTTCGGCCGGGTGGCCGCGTTCCTGCTGTCGCCGGCCGCGTCCTATCTGACGGGGATCATGGTGCCGGTGGACGGGGGCATGCGGCACGGGTTCTAGGGCGGGCCCGGGCCTCGTGGGGCATCGGCGCTCACGTCACCCTCTCCGCGCGGTGCCTGACCGCCCGCAGGCGCACCTCCGCCGGTAGCGCCGCCAGGCCCGCCGACTCGCGCGCATGGGCCAGTGACCCGGCGGTGAACGTCTCCAGGGCCGCCGCCGGGGCCACGTCCGGTTCCAGCTGGAGCCCGGCGCTCACCCCGGGCGCCGTACGGCGGCGGCCCCTCAGGAGGACCTGCGCGTGCGACACGCCGTCCTGGCGGGCCGCCTCCTCGGCCAGGGCCGACTCCAGGGCCCTGCCGCGCAGCAGGGCGCCCTTGCCGTCGCCGGTGTCGACCAGGACCTCGGTCAGCCGGCGGCGGCGCAGCACCGCAGTCAGCCACCACAGGGCGAGCAGGACCACGACGGCCAAGGCCCCCATGACCGCCGGCCACCACCAGTCCGCGCCGCGCCAGTGCGTGCGCTCGGCCCTGGTCAGCAGGACGTCGTGCGGGCCGGTGTGGATCCACCAGGAGGGCGGCCGCGCGCCCAGGGCGACCGCCAGGACCGAGCCGCCGACGGCCAGCAGGACCAGGCCCACGAGGGCGAGCAGGACACGGTTGAGAACGCCCGAGCGCATCGCCGTCACCCCTTCCGTCCGGGCCGGGTCACGCGCACCGAGACTGCGGGCGGCCGGGTCAGACCGAGGTCCCGGGCCGTCGCGGTGAGCGTGGTGTCCAGGTCGGCGCGGACGTCGTCCAGGTCGCGGAAGTGCGAGACGGCGCGGACGCCGGCCTTCTTGCGGCGCATCCGCACGCGTACCGCCCGCACCCCGGAGATGTCCATGGCCCGGTCGCGCAGGAACAGGGCCGCCGCGTCGCGGTGGAGGGCGGCGCGGACGTCGGGATGCGGGCGCCGCATGGGCAGCAGGCCGCGCAGGCCGGGGGTGAGCGCGAGGGCGACCAGCCACAGGCCGAGGGCGGCGGCGACGCCGGCGCCGGTGAGCACCCAGGTGTCGTCCAGCGGCCGGGTCGCCAGCTGCCGGGCGAGTGCGCGGCGCCAGTGCATCGCGGAGCGGTGGGCGCGTACGGCGGCGATGTCGTAGAGCAGGAGGCCGGCACCGGCCGCGAGGAGGACGGCGACGATGCCCGCGGGGACGCGGCGCGGCGACCAGAGCCGGCCGCTGCCGGCCGGTTCGGGACGGGTGCCGCCGGGGTCCTTGCCGAGGTCGAGGGTCGGGCTGGTCGTCCGCGGCTCGCTCATCACGCCCTCCCGTACGGTGCCGGGTGCAGCCGTTCCACCCGGACGGCGACCTCGGACACCTCCATGTCCAGCAACGCGCCTACCCGCTCGGTGACTTGACGACGCACGGCGGCGCAGCGGGCGCCGATGTCGCAGGGGTAGGCGAGGTCGAGACGGACATGGACGCGGGCCGCGCCGTGCCGGACCACGACCGTGGCGTGCGGGGCCGCCGCCTCGCCGGGCAGGGGCGCCAGCGCCTCGCGGGCGGCCTGTGCGGCGATCTTCGTGACGACCCGGTCGGCGATCCGGGTGGCGCCGCGCTCCCCCGCCGGCACGCGGACCGGCGGCGGGCGCAGCGTGCCGGTCTCGGCGCTCACCCCCGGTCACCGCCGCCGGTCACGCCGGTCGCGGATGCGGAAGAAGTCGCCCGGTTCGAGGTCGCCCTCCGCGAACCGGCCGATGACGAAGCCGATCGCGCCCAGCGCCGCCACCAGCAGGAAGGCGCCGAAGCCGCCGAAGTACCCGGCGAAGCCCAGCGCCAGGCCGGCGATCATGCCGGCCACGGCCATGTTCATGCAGCGCTCCTCAGCTCATCCCGTGTGCGGGGTCGGATGCCGGGTCTCACTGGATCCGGGGCTCCGGTTCCTCGTCCTCCTCGTCGGGCAGCTTGACGTCGCTCACCGCGATGTTGACCTCGACCACCTCGAGTCCGGTCATGCGTTCCACCGCGGCGATCACGTTCTCCCGGACGGCATGGGCCACGTCGCCGATCGAGACGCCGTAGTCCACGACGATCTCCAGGTCGAGGGCGGTCTGCACCTCGCCGACCTCGGCCTTCACGCCCCGGGTCACCGACTTGCCGCCGGGCACGCGGTCGCGCACGGCGCCGAGGGTGCGGGAGAATCCGCTGCCCATCGCGTGGACGCCGACCACGTCCCGGGCCGCGAGTCCGGCGATCTTCTCCACCACGCCGTCGGCGATGGTGGTCCGCCCGCGGGTCGCCGGATCGCCGCCGCCGCGCCGGGTGGTCCTGCGGGCCGACAGCTGCGGCTCTGGGCCGTCCTCTGGGGTCGTCGTCATGTCGGTCATAGCCGTTACGTCCCTTTCGGTCGTCGTCCTGCCACCACCGTAAGCAAGGTTGCGCGACCGCGCCCCGGGGATGGGGCAGGCTGGAGGAATGACGGCGGAGCAGTGGACTCGGATGGTGCGGCACCAGGTGGGGCTGGGCAGGCTGGTGCCGCTCGGCGGGCCCGGTGACGGCGCGTGGATCACCGAGGGGGCGGCCGGGGAGGTTCTGGGGCGCGCGGCAGCCGAGGGTGCGCCGGGAGTCCGGCTGGGGACGCTGCGGATCGCTCCGGCCGATCCGGAGGAGGTGCGGGAGTCCGTCGTGCCGGCTCCGCCGAGCGCGCTGCCGCCGGGCGCCCTGCGGGTGACGGCGGACTTCGCGGCGACGGCCGCCGAGCCCCTGCCCACGGCGGCGGCCCGGCTGCGGCGGGTGCTGACGACGGCGGCGACGGAGCGGCTCGGGCTCACGGTCACCGAGGTGGACCTGCGGGTGACGGACCTGCTGGAGACGGACGAGCCGGCTCCCGCGGTACGTGCGCCCCGGCCCGCCCCCGCCCGGGAGGTCACGGACCCGGACGAGGCGCGCGTGGCCGAGGTCGTGCTGGCCGTGCCCGGGGTGACCGGACTGACGGGTTCGCTCGGCGGCCTGGGCCGGGCGGTGCATGTGGAGGAGCGCACGGACGGTGCGGCTCTGCCGCACCGGCACGTGCGCGTGGAGCTGACCACCGGCACCGGCCACCGGGCCCTCGACGTGGCCCGGCAGGTCCGCGCAGCCGTACGCGACGCACTGGCGGACCGGCCGACCGTGGCCGTACTGGTGACTTGGGCCGGCTGACGGCCGAAACGCCCTCCACCGGCCGGCCGAACCCGATCAGCCCGCTCCGTCGCACCGGCACGTGCACGCGCGCGTGGAGCTGACCACCGGCCCCTCGACCTGGCCCGGCGCGCCCGCGCAGCCGCGCGCGACGCACTGGCGGACCGGTCGGCCGTGGCCCTACTGGTGACGCGGGCCGGCTGACGGCCGAAACGCCCTCCACCGGCCGGCCGAACCCGATCAGCCCGCCGTCGCACCGGCACGTGCGCGTGGAGCTGGACGCTATTCGCCGAGACCGGTCGGAACCAGGCAACCCGCGCCACCGCACCCGCACCCGCACGCGCGCGTGGAGCTGGACGCTATTCGCCGAGACCGGCGAGGTCCCGCAGCCGCCGGGCCTGAGCGGCTCGCTCGGCCGCACGCTGCTCGTCGTAGGTGCGGTCGACGGCACCACGGAGCAACGCCTTGGTCTCGACGACCGCGTCGCGCGGCGCGGCCAGCAGCGCCGCGGCCAGGTCCCGTGCGGCCTCGTCCAACTGGTCGCCGGGCACGGCGAGGTTGGCCAGGCCCGACGCCACGGACTCCTCGGCCCCGACGAACCGCCCGGTCGCGCAGATCTCGAGCGCGCGGGCGTATCCGACGAGCCCGACCAGCGGGTGAGTGCCGGTCAGGTCGGGGACGAGGCCGAGGCTGGTCTCGCGCATGGCGAACTGCACGTCGTCCGCGACGACCCTGAGGTCGCAGGCGAGCGCGAGCTGGAACCCGGCTCCGATGGCATGCCCCTGGACGGCGGCGACGGACACGATGTCGCTGCGCCGCCACCAGGTGAACGCCTCCTGGAATTCGGCGATGGTCGCGTCGAGCCCGGCGTCGTCACGACGTGCCAGGTCGATGAAGGTCGGCTCGCCCGCAATCCCCTCCGGGCTGAACATCTGACGGTCCAGCCCGGCGGAGAAGGACTTGCCCTCGCCGCGCAGCACGACGACCCGGACGGAGCCCGGCAGCAGCCGGCCGGCCTCGGTGAGCGCCCGCCACAGGGCGGGGCTCTGCGCGTTGCGCTTGGCCGGATTGGTCAGCGTCACCGTGGCGAGCGCGTCGTCGACGGTGAGCCGTACGCCGTCCTTGTCGAGTACAGGAGCGAGGTCCTGGTCGGGCGTGGCCATGGGGCGCCTCCGATGGGTGCGGTCATCACGCAGTGCCGTACGGCATGCTAAGTGACTGCACAGTAACCACCCGGCCGATCACGGTGCCGACCGGGTGGCCACCATCGAAGACGATGGGCCGCCCGGAGTCAGGACGTAGCGGCCTTCTTGCCCCGGGTCGCTCCGCCACGCCCACGCAGCGTGACGCCCGACTCGCTGAGCATCCGGTGTACGAAGCCATACGAGCGGCCGGTCTCCTCGGCCAGCGCCCGGATGCTCGCACCGGAGTCGTACTTCTTCTTCAGGTCTGCCGCGAGCTTGTCGCGCGCGGCGCCGGTCACCCGGCTGCCCTTCTTCAGAGTCTCGGCCACCCGTGCCTCCTCATGGGAAGTGCGCTCTGGTCTCCTCATGATCACCCCTCCGGGGCGTGATGGCCACCCATTCGGCAAGGTCCGTGAGACATCGTTGTGACGACAGGAGCGCATCCCCACAAGCGGAACAAGGGATTCCAGCGGTTCGCGTCCGCAGGGCCGAACGGGTGGATTCACGAAGTGCCAGGTCAGCGACGCGAACCGGCCGATCCCTTGGCGCGCAAGGGATTGGCCGCGAGATCGGTGTAGGACACACCTCGATACGAGGAGATCTCACACAGATGATGGATCACGACTCGGCCGAATGATCCATACGCAGTGGATCACTGCTCCGCGGATCACACGTGCGGATCGCACTTCGCGGATCGCTCTTCCGCTCAGGCCAGGGCGACGAGATCCGCGTAGTCGGAGCCCCACAGGTCCTCGACACCGTCCGGCAGCAGGATGATCCGCTCCGGCTGGAGCGCCTCGACGGCGCCCTCGTCGTGCGTGACGAGGACCACCGCGCCCTTGTAGGTGCGCAGGGCGCCGAGGATCTCCTCGCGGCTGGCGGGGTCGAGGTTGTTGGTCGGCTCGTCCAGGAGCAGCACGTTCGCCGAGGAGACGACCAGGGTGGCGAGGGCGAGACGGGTCTTCTCGCCACCGGAGAGCACTCCGGCCGGCTTGTCGACGTCGTCACCGGAGAACAGGAACGAACCGAGCACCTTGCGGACCTCGACCAGGTCCATGTCGGGCGCGGCGGAGCGCATGTTCTCCAGGACCGTGCGGTCGGGGTCCAGGGTCTCGTGCTCCTGGGCGTAGTAGCCGAGCTTGAGGCCGTGGCCGGGGACGACCTCGCCGGTGTCGGGCTGCTCCACGCCGCCGAGCAGTCGCAGCAGGGTGGTCTTGCCGGCGCCGTTGAGCCCGAGGATGACGACCCGGGAGCCCTTGTCGATGGCCAGGTCGACGTCGGTGAAGATCTCCAGTGAGCCGTACGACTTCGACAGGCCCTCGGCCATCAGCGGGGTCTTGCCGCAGGGCGCGGGCTCCGGGAAGCGGAGCTTGGCGACCTTGTCGGACTGGCGGACCGCCTCAAGACCGGAGAGCAGCTTGTCGGCGCGGCGGGCCATGTTCTGCGCGGCGACCGTCTTGGTGGCCTTGGCGCGCATCTTGTCGGCCTGCGAGTGCAGGGCGGCGGCCTTCTTCTCGGCGTTGGCGCGCTCGCGCTTGCGGCGCTTCTCGTCGGCCTCGCGCTGCTGCTGGTAGAGCTTCCAGCCCATGTTGTAGACGTCGATCATGGACCGGTTGGCGTCCAGGTAGAACACCTTGTTGACGACCGTTTCGACCAGGTCGACGTCGTGGGAGATCACGATGAAGCCGCCGCGGTAGGTCTTCAGGTAGTCCCGCAGCCAGATGATCGAGTCCGCGTCGAGGTGGTTGGTCGGCTCGTCCAGGAGCAGGGTGTCCGCGTCCGAGAACAGGATCCGGGCCAGCTCGATACGGCGGCGCTGACCACCGGAGAGGGTGTGCAGCGGCTGGCCGAGCACCCGGTCGGGCAGGTTCAGCGCGGCGGCGATGGTGGCGGCCTCGGCCTCGGCCGCGTACCCGCCCTTGGTGAGGAACTCCGTCTCCTGGCGCTCGTACTGCTTGAGCGCCTTCTCGCGGGTGCCGCCCTTGCCGTTCGCGATGCGCTCCTCGTTCTCGCGCATCTTGCGGATCAGCACGTCGAGTCCGCGCGCGGACAGGATGCGGTCCCGGGCGAGGACGTCCAGGTCGCCGGTGCGGGGGTCCTGCGGAAGGTAGCCGACCTCGCCGGAGCGGGTGATCTGGCCGCCGGCGGGGATGCCCTCGCCGGCCAGGCACTTCGTCAGGGTGGTCTTGCCTGCGCCGTTGCGGCCGACGAGGCCGATGCGGTCGCCCTTGGCGACGCGGAAGGTGGCGTTCTCGATGAGGACGCGCGCGCCGGCGCGCAGCTCGATACCGGAGGCGGAGATCACGGACAGACTCCAGGGCGTACAGGGATTGGCGGGTGGGCGGCTGAGGACGTTCCCGCCGTCTAATGCGCGAGGAGAATGGCCATGGGGCCAAGTCTAACGGGGTCGTGCAAGCAGTTTTTCTGCGTCCAGGTGTTCGGGCCGCTCGCGCGGGGGCGTTGTCGGTGGTGGCTGCGAGACTGAGCGGAACGCCACAGCACCGACGCACGAAGGAGTGATCGGCATGGCAGGCACGGGCGCCGGACGGCCGAGTCTCTACCCCACGCTGCTGTACACGGACGCGAAGGCGGCGATACGGCAGCTCACCGAGGGGCTCGGCTTCACCGAGCTGTCGCTGTACGAGACGGAGGACGGCAAGGTGATGCACGCCGAGCTGGTCCAGGGCAACGGCGCGGTGATGATCGGCTCCAAGGGCCGTGGCGGCCGCTTCGACACCCTGATGAAGGACGCCGGGCCCACCGGGGTGTACGTCGTCGTGGACGACGTGGACGCCCACCACCAGCGGGCCGTGGAGCACGGTGTGGAGATCCTCATGCCGCCGACGGACCAGGACTACGGCTCGCGGGACTACCTGGCACGGGACGTCGAGGGCAACATCTGGAGCTTCGGGACGTACGCCCCGGAGGTCGGTGTCTGATCCGCCCCGGCGCCGCTCATCCCCCGGTGTGCACCTGGAAGGCGGCCCGGCGCACGGCCTTGGCGAGGGCCGGGTCGGGGTGTGCGGCGGCGAGCGCGACCAGCACCTGCACGGTGCGCGGGTGGCCGACGGCGCGGACCTCGTCGAGCAGCTGGGGGACGGTGGCCTGCACCGCGGCCTCCAGATGCCGGACCAGCATCGGCGCCTCGCCGTGGTCGGCGACGGCGGCGGCCGTGTCCACCCACAGCCAGGTCGCCTCGTCGCGGGTGAGGACCTCGTGGGCGTCCTCCGGGTCGACGCCGTCGTGCTCGGCGATCCACAGCAGGGCGTAGGGCCGCAGGGCGGGCTCGGAGACGACGGCGCGTACGTCGGGCTCGGCGGGGGCGCCGACGACGCGCAGCGCCTCGAAGGCCAGGCCGCGCAGCAGGGCGTCCTCGCCGCGGGCGGCGTGGATCAGCTCGGTGACGGCGCTGCCGACGGGGCGGGCGGCGAGCCAGGCGCGGTACTCGGCGCGGGCGGCGTTGGGGCGGAGCTGGGCGCAGCCGCGCAGCATGTCCTCGGCGGACTGCTCGATGTTGCCTGCGGGGCTCTGCGCGGCGACGCAGATCTGCTCCAGTTTGACCCACACCGCCCAGCTGCCGAGCGGGGTGAGGGTGGCCTGGGCGTCGTCGTAGGTGAGGGCGCCGACGGAGGCGAGGGCGCGCAGTGCCCAGTCGAGGAGGGGGGCCAGCGGGGTGTCCGGGGCGGGCTCCGCCGGGGCCGGGGAGCCGGCGGGCTGCTCGGTGCCGGGCCCGTAGGGGACCTCGCAGCGCTCGGTGCGCAGTTCGGTGACCCGCTGCTGGAGCAGGTCCAGCAGCTGCTCGACCGGGACGGGGCCGGCGGAGAGCTGGAGGAAGGAGAGCACCTGGGGCATGGCCGAGACGACCTCGGCGACGGCGGCGGCCTCGGGCTCGTCGGGCTCGTGGAAGGCGAGCGACCAGGCGTCGAAGAGGGCGACCCAGCCGCGCAGGACGGCACTGTCGTCACGGTCCCAGGCACGCAGGCGCCAGCCGGGGCGCGCGCTGTCGCCGTGCACCTCGACCAGTCCGGCGAGGCGGGCGGTGTCCCAGTCGGCGCGGACCTGAGCGCTGCTCAGCCCGAGGTCGGCGGCGGCGCGTTCGGCGGTCTCCGTGGAGAGGGTGGCCTTGCCGTCGGCGGTGGCGCCGTCGCGGCCGGGGCCGAGAGCGGCATCGGCCCAGCGGGCGACGCGGACCGCGCCGGCCAGGCCGGTGCGTGCCATTCCGGCCAGTTCGGCCGGGGCGGGGGTGCCCTCCGGCGGCCGGGGTGCGGGGCGGCGGGGACGCCGCTGGTTCACAGCTCTGGGGGCGGCGGCCAGGGGTCGCGGTCGGACGAGTCGGAGCCTGGAGTCGCGCGGGATACGGGACGTCACGGGTGCAGTCTTCCGGTTGACGGTCCGAAAACCCAAACGGAATGTCACGGGGGGCGACGGGGCTGGCCAAGGGACGGTGTCCGGTGCGGGGTGAGGAGGCGTGATCGAGCCAGCGGTCCAGCCTTAAACGGAATGCCCGGCACCGCCCCGGCGGGCGCCCCGCGCCGGGGCGCCCCGCGGTCCGGTCGGCGCCCCCTCACATCAGCGGGGTCAGGAAGCGGCGCAGCCGCTCCTCGTACTCCTTGGGGTCCGCGTTCCACATGGCCCCGTGCGGGGCGTGGTCCACCGTGTGCAGGGCGACGAGGTCGGGACGGCGGCGGGCGAGCCGGCGGGAGGACTCCCACGGGGCCACCCGGTCGTCGGGGCCGTGGATGATCAGGGTGGGTACGGCGAGCTCGTCCGGGTCGGCGGCCTCGGCGACCCGGTCGGGGTGCAGCCCGGCCCGGCCCTGGGCGGCCCGCACCGCGAGCGGCAGCAGGGGTTGCGGGGTGTGGCGGGCCTGGGCGAGGGCGCGCAGCGTGGCCTCCCAGCTGAGCACGGGCGAGTCGAGGACCAGGCCGCTGATGCGGTCGCGCACCGGCGAGTGCTCGGCGGCGCGCAGGGCCATGGTGGCGCCGGTGGACCAGCCGAGCAGGACGACGCGGCGGGCGCCGTAGCGGACGGCGTAGCGGATCGCGGCGTCCACGTCCCGCCACTCGGTCTCGCCGAGGTGGTTCAGCCCGTCCGGCGGTCGGGGCGCGCCGAGGTCGCCGCGGTAGGCGAGGGCGAGCACCGGCAGGCGGCGGCCGTGCAGGAAGGCGAGGACGTTCAGCGCGTGTTCGCGGGTGGTGCCGAGCCCGTGCACCGCGATCACCCAGGTGTCCCGGTGACCGGGCACGAACCAGGCGGGCAGGGCGCCCAGCTCGCCGGGCACGTCGACGTCGGCGTGCTCGAGGCCGAGGGCGGTGCCCGGGTTGCCGACGAACAGGTTGGGGGTGAGCCAGGCCGCGTCGCCCGGGGCGAAGCTGCCGTGCGTGACGCGTACCAGGCGGCGCACGACGGTGTCGGCCGTGTGCGGGGCCGTCTCCAGGACGGAGCCGACGACCGCGTGGGAGCCGTCCCCGGCGAGGCCGTAGCTGCCGGGGCGCAGGGAGGCCAGATCGCGGGTGAGCGTGATCCGGTCGGCGTCCGTGCCGTGCACGGTGAGACGGGGCTCGGTGGGCAGTGGCCGGCCGGCGGGCGCCTTCAGCGCGGCGTCGCTGGCGAGCCGGCCGGCGGCCACGGACGCCACACCGGCGGCGAGAACCGCGGTGAGCGCGGTGGCGGTCGCTTTGACGGTGCGCACGGGTCCAGTGTCCTGGTGGTTCCCGCCACCGGCCAGCGGAAGGGCGGGGCGGGGCGACCGGGGCGGGGGTGCGAGACGGTGCGGCTGCGCCGGCCGGGCGCCTCGTGGCGGGGCGCCGTCGCGGCGGACCGCGGGCAGTCTGCTCAGGAAGGAGCGGCGGGCCGAAGCGAGCCGGGCGGCAAGGGGGCGGGGCGCGGGACTGGGCAGCAAGGGGTCACCTCCGTTGGCCGTACCCCTTCAAGCGTTCCCCGACCTCGGCCAGTTGTGCCTCGGTCAGCAGGGACGGGTTCAGACCGGGCACGGAGGACGCCGTCAGCCACAGGCGGCACATCCACTCCAGCTGGGCGGTGCGGTCGTAGGCCTGGTCGAGGCCGGCGCCGTAGGTGATCGTGCCGTGGTTCTGCAGGAGGCAGGCGGAGCGGCCGGTGAGGGCGCGGAGCATGTTCCCGGCCAGCTCGTCACTGCCGTAGGTCGCGTAGGGGGCGACCCGTACGGGACCGCCGAGGGCCGCCGCCATGTAGTGGACCAGCGGAAGCTCCGGCACGAGCGTGGAGACCGCGGTCGCGTGCACGGCGTGGGTGTGGACGACCGCGCGGGCGTCGGTGGTGCGGTAGACGGCGAGGTGCATGGGCAGCTCGCTGGTCGGCACCAGCGTGCCGAGCACCTGGCGTCCGTCGAGGTCGACGCCGGTGAGGTCGCCGGGGGTGAGCCGGTCGTAGGGGACGCCCGACGGGGTGACGAGCACGAGGTCCCCGACGCGCGCGGAGACGTTGCCCGAGGTGCCGACGACCAGTCCGTCGGCGACCGTACGGCGCGCCGTCGCGACCACGTCCGCCCAGACGCGTGCGTGCTCCGCGTCCCCGTCCCACCGTTGTTCAGCCATGCCCGCGATCCTGCCAGCCGGCGGGTGCGGGGGCGGGCCGGTCCTGCGCATCGGGCCGGAAGCGGTGCCCCCGAACGGGCGGATGTCGGGCGAATCACCACGCGTCTGCGTCGATCCGGTGATCGCCGGACCTTCAATGGTCCCTCTTGCCCGCCGACCGCGCCGCCGTCCGTCACCCCGGGGAGACCCATGGCCCGTGTACGCACCTTCGCCCGTCGCCGCGCCGGTGTCCTCGCCGCGGCCACGGCGGCGCTGGCCCTGACCGGCACCGCGACCCTCCAGACCGGCACCGCGACCGCCCGCACCGGCAGCGCGACGGACCGGCCCGGCACCGCGACCGCCCCGGCCGGCCCCGGCACCGACCGGGCCGGCCTGCCCGTCCGGACCGACCTGCCCGCCCGGACCGACCTGCCGGCCCGGGCCGCACGCCCGCCCCGGGGGCCCGACGTGTCGTCCCACCAGAAGCACGTCGACTGGCCGGCGGCGCGCACCGAGGGAGCACGGTTCGTCTACGTCAAGGCGACCGAGTCCACGGACTACACCAATCCCTACTTCCCCCGGCAGTACGCCGGCGCGCGCGAGGCCGGCCTGATCCGGGGCGCGTACCACTTCGCGCTTCCGGACCGCTCCTCGGGCGCCCGGCAGGCCGCCTACTTCGTGCGGCACGGCGGCGACTGGCGGGCGGACGGCTGGACCCTGCCGCCCGCGCTCGACATCGAGGACAACCCGTACAGCCGGGAGCTCAAGTGCTACGGGCTGGGCCAGGGCAGGATGGTCCGCTGGATCCGCTCCTTCAGCGACGAGGTCGAGCGGGAGACCGGCCGCCGCCCGGTGATCTACACGTCGACCCGGTGGTGGCGGCTGTGCACCGGCGACAGCCACGCCTTCGCCACGACCCACCCCCTGTGGATCGCCCGGCACGGCACCTCGCGGCCGGGGAAGCTGCCCGGCGGCTGGCGGCACTGGACGTTCTGGCAGTACGACACCGACGGCGGCCTGCCGGGTGACCAGAATCTCTTCCGCGGGTCGGCGAGCCGGCTGCGCGCCTTCGCGCGCGGCCGGTAACCCAAGGGGCGCTTGGGCCGCCCGGGACAAGCGGAACCTCACCCACGCGTTGCCGACACCACGATGCCCGTCCCAGTTCATCTTCCGTTCACCCAGGTTGCCTACGTTCAACCAGCCAACGACCTCGAACGATTGCCTGGGTAAATGGAAAGCTTCTCGCTGATCCTCGCGATTGTGGTGGTAACCGCACTCGCGTTTGATTTCACGAACGGTTTCCACGACACCGCCAACGCGATGGCCACCACCATCTCGACGGGCGCCCTGAAGCCCAAGATCGCGGTGGTCATGTCCGCCGCTCTCAATCTGGTGGGCGCCTTCCTCTCCGTGGAGGTCGCCAACACGATCTCCAAGGGTCTCGTCGACGAGACCGGCATCCGTCCCGAGGTCATCTTCGCCGCCCTGGTCGGCGCGATCCTCTGGAACCTGCTGACCTGGCTGGTGGGCCTGCCCTCCAGCTCCTCGCACGCCCTGATGGGCGGTCTGATCGGCGCCACCGTCGCCTCGGCCGGCTTCGGTGCCGTGCACGGCGACGTGCTGGTCACCAAGGTGCTGCTGCCGGCGGTCGCCGCGCCGGTCGTGGCGGGCGTCGCCTCGATGCTGGCCACCCGCTTCTCCTACGGCATCGGCGGCAAGGCCGAGGGCGAGGCCACCCGCAAGGGCTACCGCGCCGGCCAGATCGCCTCCGCCGGACTGGTCTCCCTGGCCCACGGCACCAACGACGCCCAGAAGACGATGGGCATCATCACCCTCGCGCTGATCGCGGGCGGCGCCATCGCCCCGGGCTCCAACCCTCCCACCTGGGTGATCCTCTCCGCCGGCCTGGCCATCGCGCTCGGCACCTACATCGGCGGCTGGCGCATCATCCGCACGATGGGCACGGGCCTGACCGAGCTGGAGCCGCGCCAGGGCTTCGCCGCCCAGACCAGCGCCGCGACCGCCATCCTCGCCTCCTCCCACCTCGGCTTCTCCCTCTCCACCACGCACGTCGTCTCCGGCTCGGTGATGGGCGCGGGCCTCGGCCGCAAGGGCGGGGTGGTCCGCTGGTCCACCGCGACCCGCATGGCCGTCGCCTGGGTGCTCACCCTCCCGGCCGCCGCGCTGGTCGGCGCGGGCGCCGAGTCGGTCACCGACCTCGGTGACTGGGGCACCGCCGTCGTCGCCGTCTTCCTGGTCGCCGCGAGCGCCGCGATCTGGAAGATCTCCCGGCGCGAGGTCGTCGACCACACCAACGTCGTCGCCGGCTCCGAGGAGCCGGCCGGCGTGGTGACCACCGCCATCGCCGCGGTGACCCCGCCCCCCGCGGGCCAGATCACCGAGGACCTGAAGGCCACGATCGCGGCTCCGGCCCCCGCCGAGCCCGCGGCCCCGGCCGTCCCGCCGGCCGCCACCGTATGACCCCGGTCACCCCGGTTACTGAAGGAAGCATCCCCATGAAGATCGACTGGGCGGCCCTCGGCTCCGTCTTCGGCGTCAGCCTCGCCTTCACGGTGGGCCTGGTGGCGCTGTTCACCCTCGGCATCAACGGTCTGGCGAGGCGTGAGAAGGCCGCCGCCCAGGGCGACTCCGCCGCCCTCGCCGTCACCGGCGCCTACGTCTGCTTCGCGGCCTGCGCGGCTGCGGTGGCGTACGGCATGTACCTGATCGTGGCCAAGGCCTGATCCGGAATCACCAAGGCTCCCCTCCGTCGCCGCGGAGGGGAGCCTTTGCCATGCCCAAGGGCCCCGGGAGCCCCACTGTGTGGGGATCGGCACACTCTCCCCGTCCAGGTCAACGGCAAGTTGACGACCCTTCCGGGGGCGTGGTGGACTGCCCACGCCATGTACGGCGGCAGAAGAGGAAGCCGGTGCGAATCCGGCGCGGTCCCGCCACTGTCACCGGGGAAGAACCCCCCGGGAGCCAGGAACTCTCACCGCCGAATCTCGTCGAACCAGGGCGCGGACACCCTGAGTGAGGACCTGTATCGCCATGCTCGGCTGCCGTTCGAGGACCACCACCAGGCACGTTCCTGTTCCCACGGCCGGCTGAGCCGATGGGTGCCGATCGCTCCTACGCGTACGGCGCCGCCGCCGGCCTTCTCGGTGACCTGCTCCTCGGCGATCCGCGCCGCGGGCATCCGGTGGCCGTGTTCGGACGGGCGGCCGCGGCCGTGGAACGCGCGTTGTGGCACGACCACCGCGGCTGGGGTGCGCTGCACACCGCCGTGTGCGCCGGTGGCGCCGTCGCCCTCGGCGCGGTGGCCGCACGCGTCGTACGCCCCTCCCCCGCCGCCTCCGCCGCGCTGACCGCCGCGGCCACCTGGGCCGTCGTCGGCGGCACCTCGCTGGCCCGCGAGGCCCGCACGATCGGCCGCGCCCTGGAGGCCGGGGACGTCGAGGCCGCCCGGGCCCGGCTGCCGCACCTGTGCGGCCGGGACCCGCAGGCACTGGACGCCGACGGCATCGCCCGGGCCGTGGTCGAGTCCGTCGCCGAGAACACCTCCGACGCCGTCGTGGGCGCCCTGGTGTGGGGTGCCGTGGCGGGGGTGCCCGGGCTGCTCGGGTTCCGCGCCGTCAACACCCTGGACGCGATGGTCGGTCACAAGTCGCCCCGCCACCGGCGCTACGGCTGGGCCTCCGCGCGCCTGGACGACGTCGCCGGCTGGCCGGGGGCCCGGCTGACCGCCGTGCTCGCCGTCCTCGCCGGTCCCGATCCGCGCGGTGCCGTGCGGGCCTGGCGGGACGACGCGGCCCGGCACCCGAGCCCCAACGCCGGGCCCGTCGAGGCGTCGTTCGCGGGGGCGCTCGGGGTGCGGCTGGGCGGCACGTTGTCGTACGGCGGCCGGGTCGAGCACCGCCCGGTCCTGGGCGGGGCGGCCGGACGCGCCGTCCGGGCCACCGACATCGACCGGGCCGTACGGCTCTCCCGCCGCGTCGGCCTGCTCGCGCTCGGCGTCACCGTCGCCGCGCGCCGACTCGTGAAGGGACGTGGGAAGTGAACGGGGGTCTCCTCGTCGCCGGCACCACCTCCGACGCCGGCAAGAGCGTCGTGACGGCCGGGATCTGCCGGTGGCTGGTGCGCCAGGGCGTGAAGGTCGCGCCGTTCAAGGCGCAGAACATGTCGCTGAACTCCTTCGTGACCCGGGAGGGCGCGGAGATCGGGCGGGCCCAGGCCATGCAGGCCCAGGCGTGCCGGATCGAGCCGACCGCGCTGATGAACCCGGTGCTGCTCAAGCCGGGCGGCGAGCAGAGCAGCCAGGTGGTGCTGCTGGGCAGGCCGGTGGGCGAGATGAGCGCGCGTGGTTACCACGGCGGGGGCCAACAGCGGCTGCTGAGCACGGTGCTGGACTGCCTGGCCGAGTTGCGGGGCACGTATGACGCGGTGATCTGTGAGGGGGCGGGCTCGCCGGCGGAGATCAATCTGCGCCGGACGGACATCGTGAACATGGGGATCGCGCGGAACGCGCGGCTGCCCGTGCTGGTGGTGGGGGACATCGACCGCGGGGGCGTCTTCGCGTCCTTCTTCGGCACGGTCGCCCTGCTCTCCCCCGAGGACCAGGAGCTGATCGCCGGATTCCTGGTGAACAAGTTCCGCGGCGACGTCTCCCTGCTGGAGCCGGGCCTGGAGATGCTGCACGGCCTCACCGGGCGGCGCGCCTACGGCGTCCTGCCGTTCCGGCACGGCCTCGGCATCGACGAGGAGGACGGGCTGCGTGTCTCGCTGCGCGGCACGGTCCGCGAGTCCACCGTGGCTCCCCCGGTCGGCGCGGACGTGCTGCGGGTGGCCGTGTGCGCGATCCCGCTGATGTCCAACTTCACCGACGTGGACGCGCTGGCCGCCGAACCCGGGGTCGTGGTGCGGTTCGTGGACCGCCCGGAGGAGCTGGCGGACGCCGACCTGGCCGTCGTACCGGGCACCCGCGGCACCGTACGGGCGCTCCAGTGGCTGCGCGAGCGGGGCCTCGCCGACGCGCTCGTGCGGCGGGCCGCCGAAGGGCGGCCGGTCCTCGGCATCTGCGGTGGTTTCCAGATCCTCGGCGAGCACATCGAGGACGAGGTCGAGTCCCGCGCCGGCGCGGTCGACGGGCTCGGGGTGCTGCCCGTGCGGGTGCGGTTCGCCCGTGAGAAGACCCTCACCCGGCCGGTGGGCGAGGCCCTCGGCGAGCCGGTCGAGGGGTACGAGATCCACCACGGGGTCGCCGAAGTGACGGGCGGCGACGGGTTCATCTCCGATGACAAAGGACACAGCCTGGACGGCTGCCGGGTGGGCCAGACCTGGGGCACCCACTGGCACGGTTCGCTGGAGTCGGACGGCTTCCGGCGGGCCTTCCTGCGCGAGGTGGCCGCCGCCGCGGGCCGCCGCTTCGTGCCCGCGCCGGACACCTCCTTCGCCGCGCTGCGCGAGGAGCAGCTCGACCGGCTCGGCGACCTGATCGAACAGCACGCGGACACGGACGCGCTCTGGCGGCTCATCGAGTCGGGCGCGCCGCAAGGACTGCCTTTCATCCCACCGGGAGCGCCCGCATGAGCACAGTGTTGTTGTTGTCGACCGCCGACACGGATCTGCTGGCGGCCCGGGCCTCCGGCGCGGACTACCGGATCGGCAACCCGACCCGGGTGGACGTCGCCGGGGAGCTGCCGGGCCTGCTCGACGGCGCGGACCTCGCCGTCGTACGGCTGCTGGGCGGCAAGCGCGCCTGGGAGGAGGGGCTGGCCGCGCTGAAGGCCGCCGGGATCCCCACCGTGCTGCTGGGCGGCGAGGCCGTGCCGGACGCCGAGCTGATGGCCGAGTCGTCCGTGCCGGCCGGTGTGGTGGCGGAGGCGCTGAAGTACCTGGTCGAGGGCGGTCCCGCCAACCTGCTGGAGCTGTCCCGGTTCCTGTCGGACACCGTGCTGCTGACCGGCGAGGGGTTCGAGGAGCCGCGGAAGATGCCGGAGTTCGGCGTCCACGGCTCGTACGAGGTCCGGGACGGCCGGCCGACCGTGGGCGTGCTCTTCTACCGGGCGCACGAGCTGAGCGGCAACACCGCGTTCGTGGACACCCTGTGCGCGGCGGTCGAGGCGAAGGGCGCCAACGCCCTGCCCGTGTACTGCGGTTCGCTGCGCGGCGCGGACGCCGGGCTGTACGAGCTGCTGGGGAAGGCCGACGTGCTGGTCGCCACCGTGCTCGCGGCCGGCGGCACCCACGCCTCGCAGGCCTCGGCGGGCGGTGACGAGGAGTCCTGGGACATCGGCGCGCTGGCCGACCTGAACGTCCCGGTGCTGCAGGGGCTCTGTCTCACCTCCTCACGGGCCGCCTGGGAGGAGTCGGACGCCGCCCTCTCCCCCATGGACGCGGCGATGCAGGTCGCGATCCCGGAGTTCGACGGCCGGCTGATCACCGTGCCGTTCTCCTTCAAGGAGCAGGGCCCGGACGAGGTCCCGGTGTACGTGGCCGATCCGGAGCGGGCCGCGCGGGTGGCCGGGATCGCCCTCGGGCACGCCCGGCTGAAGCACAAGCCGAACGCCGAGAAACGGGTCGCGCTGGTCTTCACCGCGTACCCGACGAAGCACTCCCGGGTCGGCAACGCGGTCGGCCTGGACACGCCCGCGTCGGCGGTGCGGGTGCTGGACGCGCTCCGGGACGCCGGGTACGCGCTCACGCAATACCCGTCCGGCGGCGACGAGTTGATCCACCGGCTGATCGAGGCCGGCGGCCACGACGTCGAGTGGCTCACCGAGGACCAGCTGGCCGCCGCGTCCGCGCGGGTGCCGCTGGCGGACTACCGGGCCTGGTTCGACGAGCTCGACCCGGAGCTGCGGCACGCGATGACCGAGGCATGGGGCGAGCCGCCGGGCGGCCTGTACGTCGACGGCGAGGACATCGTGCTCGCCTCCCTGCGGTTCGGGAACGTCGTCGTGATGATCCAGCCGCCGCGCGGCTTCGGCGAGAACCCGATCGCGATCTACCACGACCCCGACATGCCGCCCTCGCACCACTACATGGCGGCCTACCGCTGGCTGGAGAACAGTTTCGGCGCGGACGCCGTCGTGCACATGGGCAAGCACGGCACGATGGAGTGGCTGCCGGGCAAGGGCCTGGGCCTGAGCGCCGGTTGCGCCCCGGACGCCGTCCTCGGCGACCTGCCGCTGATCTACCCGTTCATCGTGAACGACCCCGGCGAGGGCACCCAGGCCAAGCGGCGCGGGCACGCCACGGTGGTCGACCACCTGGTGCCGCCGATGGCCCGCGCCGACACCTACGGCGACCTGGCCAAGCTGGAGCAGCTGCTCGACGAGTACGCGCTCGTCTCCGACCTGGACCCGACGAAGGCCCCGGCCGTGCGCGCCCAGATCTGGACCCTGGTCAAGGCGGCCGAGCTGCACCACGACCTGCATGTGGCCGAGCAGCCGGACGACGACGAGTTCGACGAGTTCGTCATGCACATCGACGGCTACCTCTGCGAGATCAAGGACGTGCAGATCCGCGACGGCCTGCACATCCTGGGCGGCGGTCCGGTCGGCGAGCCGCGCGTGAACCTGGTGCTGGCCGTGCTGCGGGCGTCCCAGGTCTGGGGCGGCCAGGCGAACGCCCTGCCGGGGCTGCGGTCCTCGCTGGCGGCCCACTTCGGGCTGGACGAGAAGGAGCTGCTGGGCGAGCCCGGCGCCCCGGTGAAGGTGCCGGTGGAGCTGACCGACCTGGTGGCGGGGCCGGCGCGTACGGCCTCGGACGCGATCGACCTGCTGGAGCAGCTGTGCCGGCGGATCGCTGAGGGCATGGAGGAGCGGGCCTGGGACCGCGCGGCCGCCGCGGCCGTCCTGTCGGACGCGCTCGGCACCGGACTCCCGGACGCGCTCGCGGTGCTGGAGTTCGCCTGCGACGAGGTCGTCCCGCGGCTGGCGCGGACCACGGACGAGATCGGGCACATCCTGCGGGCCCTGGACGGCGGTTACGTCCCGGCCGGCCCGTCGGGGTCCCCGACGCGCGGCCTGGTGAACGTCCTGCCGACCGGCCGGAACTTCTACTCCGTCGACCCCAAGGCCATTCCGTCCCGGCTGAGCTGGGAGGTCGGGCAGTCGCTGGCCGACTCGCTCGTGCAGCGGTACCTGCAGGACACCGGCGAGTACCCGCGGTCCGTCGGCCTCACCGTGTGGGGCACGTCCGCGATGCGCACCCAGGGCGACGACATCGCCGAGATCCTGGCGCTGCTGGGCTGCCGTCCGGTGTGGGACGACGCCTCGCGCCGGGTCACCGGCTTCGAGGTGGTCCCGCTCCAGGAGCTGGGGCGGCCGCGCATCGACGTCACGGTCCGTATCTCCGGGTTCTTCCGGGACGCGTTCCCGCACGTGGTCGGGCTGATCGACGACGCGGTGCGGGCGGTGGCCGAGCTGGACGAGCCGGCGGAGGGCAACTTCGTGCGGGCGCACGCCGACGCGGACACCGCCGAGCACGGCGACCGGCGCCGCGCCACGGCCCGGATCTTCGGCTCGAAGCCCGGCGCGTACGGCGCCGGACTGCTGCCGCTGATCGACGCCCGCAACTGGCGCTCCGACGCGGACCTGGCCGAGGTGTACGCCGTCTGGGGCGGCTACGCCTACGGGCGCGGGCTCGACGGGCGGGCGGCGCGCGGCGACATGGAGACCGCGTTCCGGCGGATCGCGGTCGCGGCGAAGAACGTCGACACCCGCGAGCACGACCTGGTCGACGCCGACGACTACTTCCAGTACCACGGCGGCATGGTCGCCATGGTCCGGCACCTGACCGGCGCCAACCCCGAGGCGTACGTGGGTGACTCGGCCGTGCCCGACCAGGTCAGGACGCGCACGCTCGGCGAGGAGACGCACCGGGTCTTCCGGGCCCGCGTGGTCAACCCCCGCTGGATGGCGGCCATGCGCCGGCACGGCTACAAGGGCGCCTTCGAGATGGCGGCGACCGTGGACTACCTGTTCGGCTACGACGCCACGGCGGGCGTGGTCGACGACTGGATGTACGAGAAGCTCAGCGCGGAGTACGTCTTCGATCCGGAGAACCGGGACTTCATGAAGAAGTCCAACCCGTGGGCGCTGCGCGGTATCACCGAGCGGCTCCTGGAGGCCGCCGACCGCGGCCTGTGGGCGGAGCCGGACGCGGACACGCTGGAGCGGCTGCGCGCCACCTACCTGGAACTGGAAGGCGACTTGGAGGGCGACGACCAGTGAACACCCCCTTCCCCTTCACGGCCGTCGTCGGCCAGGACGACCTGCGGCTCGCGCTGCTGCTGAACGCCGTCTCCCCGGCGGTCGGCGGTGTGCTGGTGCGCGGCGAGAAGGGCACCGCCAAGTCGACGGCCGTACGCGCCCTGTCGGCGCTGCTGCCGGCGGTGGCCGTGGTCCCCGGCTGCCGGTTCTCCTGCGACCCGGCGGCACCGGACCCGTCCTGTCCCGACGGCCCGCACGAGCCGGGTCCGGGCGCCGGGCGGCCCGCCCGGATGGTCGAGCTGCCCGTCGGCGCCTCCGAGGACCGGCTGGTCGGCGCCCTGGACATCGAGCGGGCGCTCGCCGAGGGCGTGAAGGCGTTCGAGCCGGGCCTGCTGGCCGACGCGCACCGCGGGATCCTGTACGTCGACGAGGTCAACCTGCTCCACGACCACCTGGTCGACCTGCTGCTGGACGCGGCGGCGATGGGCGCCTCGTACGTGGAGCGCGAGGGCGTCTCCGTACGGCACGCCTCGAAGTTCCTGCTGGTCGGCACCATGAACCCCGAGGAGGGCGAGCTGCGTCCGCAGCTGCTGGACCGGTTCGGGCTGACCGTGGAGGTCGCCGCCTCGCGGGAGCCGGACCAGCGGGTCGAGGTGGTGCGGCGCCGGCTGGCGTACGACGACGATCCGGCCGGCTTCGCCGCGCGGTGGGCCGGGGAGGAGACGGCCGTACGGCAACGGATCGTGGCGGCGCGGGAGTTGCTGCCGCAGGTGCGGCTGGGCGACGGCGCGCTCAGGCAGATCGCGGCGACCTGCGCGGCCTTCGAGGTGGACGGCATGCGCGCCGACATCGTGATGGCGCGTACGGCGACCGCGCTCGCCGCGTGGGCCGGGCGGACCGATGTCCTCGCCGAGGACGTGCGGCAGGCCGCGCTGCTCGCGCTGCCGCACCGCAGGCGCCGTAACCCGTTCGACGCGCCGGGGCTGGACGAGGACAAGCTGGACGAGACCCTGGAGCAGTTCTCCGGGGAGGACGAGGGCGACGACGATCCCGGTCCGGACGGCCCCGGTGGGGGCGGCGGGCAGCCGGCGCCCGACGACGGTCCCCAGGGCGGCGGGGACACGTCCGCGCGCCCGGAGGCCGGTGAGGACGGCGAGCCGCAGGCGTCCGGCGGCCGGGAGCAGTCCGCCGTGCGGGCCGCCGAGCCCTTCCGCACCAAGGTGCTGAGCGTCCCCGGCATCGGCGAGGGCGCCGCCGGGCGGCGGTCGCGGGCGCGCACCGAGCACGGGCGGACGACGGGTGCCCGGCGGCCCCGGGGCGCGCTGACCAAGCTGCACCTGGCGGCCACCGTGCAGGCCGCCGCCCCGCACCAGCGGGCGCGCGGCCGCTCCGGGCCGGGGCTGGTGATCCGCCGGGACGATCTGCGGCAGGCCGGCCGGGAGGGGCGCGAGGGCAACCTGGTGCTGTTCGTGGTGGACGCCTCCGGATCGATGGCGGCGCGGCAGCGGATGAGCGCCGTGAAGGGTGCCGTGCTGTCGCTGCTCCTCGACGCCTACCAGCGGCGGGACAAGGTGGGGCTGGTGACGTTCCGCGGGTCCGCCGCGGAGGTGGCGCTGCCGCCGACCTCGTCCGTGGACGCGGCGGCGGCCCGGCTGGAGTCGCTGCCGACCGGTGGCCGTACGCCGCTGGCGGCCGGGCTGCTCAAGGCGCACGAGGTGCTGCGCGTGGAGCGGCTGCGGGACCCGGCGCGGCGGGCGCTGGTCGTGGTGGTGACGGACGGGCGGGCCACCGGTGGCCCGGAGCCGGTCGCGCTGGCCGGCCGTGCGGCCCGGCTGTTCGCGGCCGAGCAGGTCGCCTCGGTCGTCGTGGACTGCGAGTCGGGGCCGGTGCGGCTGGGGCTCGCCGGGCAGCTCGCGGGTGAGCTGGGCGGGACGGCGGTGACGCTCGACGAGTTGCGGGCGGACGCGATCGCCGGACTGGTGAAGGACGTACAGAGGAGGGCCGCGTAATGCCGCAGGGACAGCCGAGTGCCGTGCCGGACGACGGTCTGACGACCCGGCAGCGCCGGAACCGGCCGCTGGTCGTGGTGCACACGGGCGTCGGCAAGGGCAAGTCCACCGCCGCGTTCGGGCTCGCGCTGCGCGCCTGGAACCAGGGGTGGCCGATCGGGGTGTTCCAGTTCGTCAAGTCGGCGAAGTGGAAGGTCGGCGAGGAGAACGCTCTGCGGGTGCTCGGCGCCTCCGGCGAGGGCGGGGCCGTCGACTGGCACAAGATGGGCGAGGGCTGGTCGTGGGTCCAGCGGGACGCCCAGATGGACAACGAGGAGAAGGCCCGGGAGGGCTGGGAGCAGGTCAAGCGTGACCTGGCGGCCGAGACGTACCGGCTGTACGTGCTGGACGAGTTCGCCTACCCCATGCACTGGGGGTGGGTGGACACGGACGAGGTCGTGGACGTGCTGCGGAACCGGCCCGGTACCCAGCATGTGGTGATCACCGGGCGCAACGCCCCGGAGAAGCTGGTGGAGTTCGCCGACCTCGTGACCGACATGTCCAAGGTCAAGCACCCCATGGACGCGGGGCAGAAGGGCCAGAAGGGCATCGAGTGGTGACGTCGTCGGTGCCTCGGCTGGTCGTCGCCGCGCCCTCCTCGGGCAGCGGCAAGACCACCGTCGCCACGGGGCTGATGGCCGCGTTCGCCGCGCGGGGGCTCGCCGTGTCCCCGCACAAGGTCGGGCCGGACTACATCGACCCCGGGTATCACGCGCTCGCGACCGGGCGGGCGGGGCGCAACCTGGACGCGTACCTGTGCGGTCCCGGGCTGGTCGCCCCGCTGTTCCTGCACGGGGCGCGGGGCTGCGGCCTCGCCGTCGTCGAGGGCGTGATGGGGCTGTACGACGGGGCGGCGGGCGAGGGCGAACTCGCGTCCACCGCCCACGTGGCCAAGCTGCTGCGGGCGCCGGTGGTGCTGGTCGTGGACGCGTCGTCGCAGTCGCGGTCGGTGGCGGCGCTGGTGCACGGGTTCGCCTCCTGGGATCCGCAAGTCCGGGTCGGGGGCGTCATTCTGAACAAGGTGGGGTCCGACCGGCACGAGTCGCTGCTGCGGGAGGCCCTGGACTCGGCGGGGGTGCCCGTTCTGGGCGTGCTGCGGCGGGTCGATCAGGTGGACACGCCGTCCCGCCATCTGGGGCTGGTGCCGGTCGCCGAGCGGCGCTCCGACGCGGTCGACGCCGTCGGGGCGATGGCCGCGCAGGTGGAGCGCGGGTGCGACCTCGACGCTCTGCTGGGGCTGGCTCGGAGTGCGGGGGACCTGTCGTGCGCCGCGTGGGAACCTCCTGTCACCACGACGGGGGAACGTGCGGTGGTCGCCGTCGCCGGCGGGTCCGCGTTCACCTTCTCCTACGCCGAGCACGCCGAGCTGCTCACCGCCGCCGGTGCCGAGGTCGTGACCTTCGATCCGCTGCGGGACGAGCGACTGCCCGAGGGAACGGCCGGGCTGGTCATCGGGGGCGGTTTCCCCGAGGTGTACGCCGGTGAGCTGTCCGCCAATGAGCCCCTGCGCAAGGCCGTCGCCGAACTGGCCCTGAGCGGCGCCCCGGTGGCCGCCGAGTGCGCCGGCCTGCTCTACCTGTGCCGCGAGCTGGACGGGCGGCCCATGTGCGGGGTGCTGGACGCCACCGCGCGAATGACGGAACGGCTGACCCTGGGCTACCGGGACGCCGTGGCCGTCGGGGACAGTGTGCTGGCCGTCGCCGGGACGCGGATGCGGGGGCACGAGTTCCACCGCACGGTCGTCGAGCCGGGTGCCGGGGCCGCCCCCGCCTGGGGGGTGCGGGCTCCCGCACGGCGGGTCGAAGGATTCGTACAGCAGGGCGTGCACGCGAGTTATCTGCACACGCACTGGGCGTCCGAGCCCGGTGTCGCCCGTCGGTTCGTCGAGAGGTGCCGGACGTCATGAGCAGCAGGCTGGTCGGAGTCGGGGTCGGTCCCGGGGATCCGGAGCTGGTGACCGTCAAGGGGGTCAACGCCCTGCGGGCCGCCGAGGTCGTCGTCGTACCCGTCATGGCCGCGCCCGACGGAAAGGACGGCGGCGAGCCGGGCCGGGCCGAGGCGACCGTGTTGCACTACGTGCCCGAGGACAAGGTCGTCCGGGTGGTGTTCGCGCTGAACGAGCGGACCGACCGGACGCGCCGGGAGGCCGCGTGGGACGCGGCGGGCGAGCGGGTCGCCGGGCTGCTGCGGCGGCACGGGTCCGTCGCCTTCGCCACCATCGGCGACCCCAACGTGTACTCGACGTTCACCTATCTCGCGCAGACGATCGCCGAGCTGGTGCCGGGGGTCGTGGTGGAGACCGTGCCCGGGATCACCGCCATGCAGGATCTCGCGGCGCGCTCCGGTGCCGTGCTGACCGAGGGCACCGAGCCGCTGACGCTGGTGCCGGTCACCGCGGGGTCGGCCGTGCTGAAGGACGCGCTGGCCGGGCCCGGAACCGTGGTCGCGTACAAGTTCGGGCGGCAGGCCGCCGAGGTCGCCGAGGCGCTGGCGGAGACCGGGCGGCTCGGGGAGGCGGTGTGGGGGTCGGCGCTGGGTCTGCCGGAGGAGTCGGTGCGGCCGGCCGCCGAGCTGGACGGGACGCCGCTGCCGTACCTGTCGACGCTGATCGCCCCGCCCCGGCGCGACGGCGGGCGGGGCGGGAAGCTGTGACAGGGCGGACCCGGTCAGGCGGAGAGGCCCACGACCAGCCAGATGAACGCGGCGCCCGCCACCGTGCACAGCAGGGTGGAGCGCGCCGGGTGCTCGTGATGGGCCTCGGGCAGGATCTCGGCGGCGGCGAGGTAGAGCAGGACGCCGCCGAAGAGGCCCAGATAGCCGCCGAGCACCGGTTCGGGGATGTGGAAGAAGACGGTCGACAGCGCGCCCAGCAGGGGTGCGCAGGCGTCGGCCACCAGCATGCCTATCGCCCGGCGGCGCGCGTTGCCGTACAGGCTCGTGATGGTGAACGTGTTGAACCCGTCGGCGAAGTCGTGGGCGATCACGGCGAGCGCGACGGCCGTGGCCATGCCGCTTCCCACCTGGAAGGCCGCGCCGATCGCCACGCCGTCCATGGCGCTGTGCCCCACCATCGCCCCGGCCGCCGTCAGGCCCACCTCGGGCGCCCGGTGGTCATGTCCCTCTGCGCCGCCGTGCGCGGCCTGCCGGGCGGCCAGCGTGCGCTCCACCAGATGGGCCACGAGGAAGCCGGTCACGAACAGCAGCAGGGCGGCGGGTACGCCGAAGATCTTGCGGTCGGCCGCGGCGAGCGCCTCCGGCAGCAGGTCCAGGCCGACCACGCCCAGCATCAGACCGCCGGCCAGGCCCAGGACCAGGTGCCGACGGTCGGTCACGCGCTGAGCCGTCCAGCCGCCGGCCAGCGTCATCAGGAACGCGCCGAGCGCGACGAAGACCGCCATAGGCCCTTGCTATCCGATGGAGGCGGCTTCGCGCACATCCGGCGCCTCCCGCACTCCCCCACATCCTGACATTTCGCCCGTTGCTGACGTGTTCCCGTACGAGAGGACCCCTTCCCATGGCCGATGCCCCCACCGGCAAGGTGACGTTCGTCGGTGCCGGCCCCGGCGCCGCCGATCTGCTGACGTTCCGTGCCGCGCGCGCGATCGCCGAGGCGGACGTGGTGATCTGGGCGGCGAGCCTGGTCCAGGCCGAGGTTCTCGAGCACGCGCGCGAGGACGCGGAGATCCTGGACTCGGCGACCATGTCCCTGGAGGACGTCGTCGCCGTCTACCGGCGCGCCCGCGCCGAGGGCCTGAAGGTCGCGCGCATCCACTCCGGCGACCCGGCGCTGTGGGGCGGGACGCAGGAGCAGCTGGACCGGTGCGCGGAGGTGGGGATCGCGACCGAGGTCGTGCCGGGCGTCTCCTCGTTCTCCGCCGTGGCCGCGCTCGCGCAGCGCGAGCTGACCATCCCCGAGGTCGCGCAGTCCGTGGTGCTCACCCGGCTGGGCGGCGGCAAGACGCCGATGCCGCCCGGCGAGGAGGTGCGCGAGTTCGCCCGGCACGGCACCACCATGGCCGTCTTCCTGTCGGCGGCGCGCAGCGGGCAGCTGGTGCGCGAGCTGCTGGAGGGCGGCTACCCGACCGACACCCCGGTCGTCGTCGCCTACCAGGCCACCTGGCCGGAGGAGCTGGTCGTGAAGTGCACGATCGGCACCCTGGAGGAGACGGTCAAGGAGCACAAGCTCTGGAAGCACACGCTGTTCCTGGTCGGCCCGGCGCTCGACGCGCACGGCACCCGTTCGCACCTGTACCACCCGGGGCACTTCCACGGCTACCGCAAGGCCGACCCGGAGGCCCGGCGGGCGCTGCGTGAGCGCGGGGCGAGCAGTTGATCACGGTCGTCGGCACGGGCACCGGAGCACCGGTCCCGCGGGGCGTCACGGACGGGGCCGCCCTCGTCGTCGGCGGGCGGCGGCACCTGGACGCCGTAGGGCTGCCCGAGGGCGCCGAGCGGATCGTGCTCGGAGCGCTGGCGCCCGCCCTGGACCGGATCGCGGAGTACGTCGGCAAGGAGCTGCCGGTTGTCGTCCTGGCCTCCGGGGATCCCGGGTTCTTCGGGATCGTGCGGGCGCTGGCGGAGCGGTTCGGGCCGGGGCTGCTGGACGTGCGGCCGGGGGTGTCCTCCGTGGCCACCGCCTTCGCGCGGACCGGGCTGCCCTGGGACGACGCGGTCGTCGTCAGCGCGCACGGCCGGGATCTGCGTACGGCCGTCCACGCGTGCCGGGCCCACCCCAAGGTGGCCGTCCTCACCGGCCCCGGAGCCGGGCCCGCCGAGCTGGGCGCGGCGCTCGACGGCGGTGACCGGGTCCTCGTCGTGGGGAGCGCCCTCGGCGATCCGCTGCGGGAGCGCGTGGAGCGGGTGACGCCGGCCGAGGCGGCGGCCCGGGACTGGGGCACGGCGGTGAGCGTGGTGCTGTGCCTGGACGAGGCGCGGGCGCTCGGCGCGGTGCGCACGGTCGCCGGAGCGGCGGCCCGGCCCGCCCGGTGGGCGCTCGACGAGAGCGAGTTCGCGCACCGGGACTCGATGATCACCAAGTTCGAGGTGCGGGCGCTGGCCCTGGCCCGGCTCGGGCCGCGCCTGGGCGACCTGGTGTGGGACGTGGGGGCCGGGTCGGGCTCGGTGGCGGTGGAGTGCGCGCGGCTCGGCGCCGCCGTCGTCGCCGTCGAGCGGACCGCGGACGGGGTGGAGCGCATCCACGCCAACGCGCGCGCCCACGGCGTCGACGTGCGGGTGGTGCACGGCCCGGCGCCCGCCGCCCTGGAGGGGCTGGCCGATCCCGACGCGGTGTTCGTCGGCGGCGGGGGGCGCGAGCTGCCCGGCATCGTCACCGCGTGCGCCCGGCGGGCCCGGCGGACGGTCGTCGTCGCCATGGCCGCCCTGGACCGGGTGCCCGCGGCGCGTGAGGCGCTCACGGCCGCCGGGTTCACCTGCGACGGGGTGCTGCTGCAGTCGTCGCGGCTGGCGCCGCTGCCGGGCGACGTCACCCGGCTCGCGGCGACCAATCCTGTGTTCCTGCTCTGGGGCGTGAGAACCCCGGCGCCTACCGAAGGAGTTGACCAGTGATCGGCCTCATTTCCGCCACCGCGGCGGGGGCGGCGGCGCGGGACCGGCTGGCCGCGGCCTGGCCGGACCGGACGCGGGTGTACGAGGGTCCCGTCGGTCAGGCCGTACGGGCCGCGTTCGCCGAGTGCGAGCAGCTGGTCTGCTTCCTGGCGACCGGCGCGGTGGTCCGGCTGCTCGCCCCGCTGCTCGGCGACAAGACGGCCGACCCGGGCGTGGTGTGCGTGGACGAGGGCGGCCGGTTCGCGGTGTCGCTGCTCGGCGGCCACGGCGGCGGCGCCAACGAACTCGCCCGTGAGGTCGGGGAGTCGCTGGGGGCCGAGCCGGTGGTGACGACCGCGACGGACGCCGTCGGGCTGCCGGGCCTGGACACGCTGGGCCTGTCCTGGGAGGGCTCGGTCGCGGTGGTCTCCCGGGCGCTGCTGGACGGCGAACCGGTGGCCCTGGAGACCGAGGTGGCGTGGCCGCTGCCCGCGCTGCCGACCGCGCCGCGGGGGTCGTACACCATCCGGCTCACCGACCGGGACGTCGCACCGGGCGAGCGGGAGGTGCTGCTCAGGCCGCCGTCCCTGGTGGCCGGCGTCGGCGCGTCGAAGGGTGCGCCGGCCGAGGAGGTGCTCGGGCTGGTCGAGCGGGCACTGGCCGAGGCCGGACTGTCGGCCAGGTCGCTCGCCGAACTCGCCACCGTGGACGCCAAGGCGGAGGAGCCCGGCATCGTGGCCGCCGCCGAGCGGCTCGGAGTGCCCCTGGTGACGTACTCCGCCGAGGAGCTGGCCGCCGTCGCGGTGCCCAACCCGTCCGACGCGCCCCTCGCGGCCGTCGGCACGCCGTCCGTGGCGGAGGCCGCCGCCCTGGTCCGGGGCGGTGAACTCGTCGTCCCCAAGCGGAAGTCCGAGCGCGCCGACGGCCGGCCGGCGATGGCGACCTGTGCCGTGGCGCGGCGGCCGGGGCGCGGGCGGCTCGCGGTGGTCGGGCTCGGGCCGGGCGCCCGGGACCTGCTCACCCCGCGCGCGGCGGACGAGCTGCGGCGGGCCTCGGTGCTCGTCGGGCTCGACCAGTACGTCGACCAGATCCGCGATCTGCTGCGGCCCGGCACCCGGGTGCTGGAGTCGGGGCTCGGCGCCGAGGAGGAGCGGGCGCGCACGGCGGTCGCGGAGGCCCGCAAGGGGCACGCGGTGGCGCTGATCGGCAGCGGGGACGCGGGCGTGTACGCCATGGCCTCCCCCGCGCTCGCCGAGGCGTCCGACGACATCGACGTGGTCGGGGTGCCCGGGGTGACGGCCGCATTGGCCGCCGGGGCGATCCTCGGCGCGCCGCTCGGCCACGACCATGTGTCGATCTCGCTGTCCGACCTGCACACGCCGTGGGAGGTCATCGAGCGCCGGGTGCGCGCGGCGGCCGAGGCGGACATCGTGGTCACCTTCTACAACCCGCGCTCCCGGGGCCGCGACTGGCAGCTGCCCAAGGCGCTCGCGATCCTCGCCGGGCACCGGGAGCCGGCGACCCCCGTGGGCGTCGTCCGCAACGCGTCCCGGCCGGACGGGTCGAGCCGGGTGACCACGCTCGCCGAACTCGACCCGGCGACGGTCGACATGATGACGGTCGTGACCGTGGGCAACACCGCGACCCGGATCATCGCGGGCCGCATGGTGACCCCGCGCGGCTACCGCTGGCAGGAGGAGCCGAAGTGAACGGTGCGGCCCGTGTGGTCCATCCCATCGAGGAGGAGTCCTACCGGCGGCTGCGCGCCCGCCTGGACACCTCGCACTTCCCGCCGCTGACCCGGGCGGTGGTGGAGCGCGTCATCCACTCCGCCGCCGACCTGGAGTACGCCTCCGACCTGGTCATGGACGAGGAGGACCTGGTGAAGGCGCACGCGGCGCTGCACGCCGGGGCGCCGGTCGTCGTGGACGTCGAGATGGTCGGGGCCGGCATCACGCGCCGGGAGACCGTCTGCCGGCTGAAGGACGCCACGGCCGGCCCCGGACTGACCCGTTCGGCGCACGGGATCCGGCTCGCCTACGAACAGGTCGGGCCCGGCGCCCTCTGGGTGATCGGCAACGCCCCGACCGCCCTGGAGGAGCTGCTCACCCTGGACGCCTCCCCCGCGCTCGTCATCGGCCTGCCCGTCGGTTTCGTCGGAGCGGTCGAGTCCAAGGCCGCGTTGCGCGAGAGCGGGCTGCCCGCCGTGAGCAACGTGTCCGAGAAGGGCGGGTCGGCGGTCGCCTCCGCCGCGCTCAACGCCCTGCTGTACCACCCCGTTTCGTCTGAGGAGATCTCGTGACCACCCCGCCCGCCCTGCTCATCGCCGGACACGGCACCCGTGACGACGCCGGCGCCGAGGCGTTCCGCGACTTCGTCCGGGAGCTGGGCCGCCGCCACCCCGAGCTGCCCGTCGCGGGCGGCTTCATCGAACTGTCCCCGCCGCCGCTGGGCGAGGCCGTCACCGAGCTGGTGGAGCGGGGTGTGCGCCGGTTCGCGGCCGTGCCGCTGATGCTGGTGTCCGCCGGGCACGCCAAGGGGGACATCCCGGCCGCGCTGGCCCGCGAGAAGGAACGGCACCCGGGGATCTCGTACACCTACGGCCGTCCGCTGGGCCCGCACCCGGCGCTGCTGAACGTGCTGGAGCGGCGGCTGGACGAGGTGCTGGGCGACACGGACCGCTCGGAGGTGACCGTGCTGCTGGTCGGGCGCGGCTCGACCGACCCCGACGCCAACGCCGAGGTGCACAAGGCCGCCCGGCTGCTGTGGGAGGGGCGCGGGTACGCCGGTGTGGAGACGGCGTTCGTGTCGCTGGCGGCGCCGGACGTGCCGAGCGGACTGGACCGTTGCGCGAGGCTGGGCGCCCGGCGGATCGCCGTCCTCCCCTACTTCCTGTTCACCGGGATCCTGCCGGACCGGGTACGGCGGCAGACCGAGGAGTGGGCGGCCGCGCACCCGGAGACCGAGGTGCGGTCGGCCGACGTCATCGGGCCCGAGCCGGAGCTGCTGGACCTGGTGATGGAGCGGTACGCGGAGGCCGTCAAGGGTGATCTGCGCATGAACTGCGACTCGTGCGTGTACCGGATCGCGCTGCCGGGCTTCGAGGACAAGGTGGGGCTGCCGCAGCAGCCGCACTTCCACCCGGACGACGACGACCACCACCACGGGCACGGGCACCACCATCACGGGGGGCACTCGCACAGTCATGCGCACTGACGACACGGGGCCGGATCTGCGTCATCACGGGGACGCCGAGGTGCGCGACGACGGGGCGCGGCTGGTCGACCTCGCCGTCAACGTCCGCGCGGACACCCCTCCGCAGTGGCTGCGGCAGGAGATCGCCGGCTCGCTGTCGTCCCTCGCGGCCTACCCCGACGGGCGGGCCGCGCGGGCGGCGGTGGCGGCGCGGCACGGGCTGCCGGCGGAGCGGGTGCTGCTGACGGCGGGGGCGGCGGAGGCGTTCGTGCTGCTCGCCCGGGCCCTGAAGGTGCGGCGGCCGGTGGTCGTGCACCCGCAGTTCACCGAGCCGGAGGCGGCGCTGCGGGACGCGGGGCACTCCGTGGACCGGGTGCTGCTGCGGGAGGAGGACGGGTTCCGGCTGGATCCGGCGGCCGTGCCGGAGGACGCCGACCTGATCGTGATCGGCAACCCGACCAACCCGACGTCGGTCCTGCATCCGGCCGCTTCGATCGCCCGGCTGGCCCGGCCCGGGCGGACGCTGGTCGTCGACGAGGCGTTCATGGACGCGGTGCCGGGCGAGCGGGAGGCGCTGGCCGGACGGACCGACGTGCCGGGTCTCGTGGTGCTGCGCAGCCTCACCAAGACGTGGGGGCTGGCCGGGCTGCGCATCGGGTACGTGCTGGCTCCCGCGGAGATCGTCGCCGAGCTGGAGCGGGTCCAGCCGCTGTGGCCGGTGTCGACGCCGGCGCTGACCGCGGCCGCGGCGTGCGTGGCGCCGCGGGCGCTGGCGGAGGCCGGACACGCGGCGCACCGGATCGCGGCGGACCGGGCCCATCTGGTGGCGGGGCTCGCCGAGTTCGCCCAGTGGGGCGTACGGGTGGCGGGGCCGGCGGAGGGACCGTTCGTGCTGGTCCGTATGGCGGGGGCCGCCGCGGTACGGCACCGGTTGCGTGAGCTGGGCTACGCCGTGCGGCGGGGGGACACGTTTCCGGGGCTCGGTGAGGACTGGATCCGGATCGCCGTCCGCGACCGGGCCACGGTGAACGGGTTCCTGGAAGCACTGCGGGGTTCTCTCGGCCGGGAAGCCGCCCCCCACCCGGCGTGACGGCGCCCGGGCGGGGAGCGGCCGGGGGCGTACCGTCAGCCCCTGCGGCGGCGGGCCACCGTCACCGCTCCCCCGCCCACCAGCAGCAGGGCGAGCGCACCGCCGGCGATGTACGGGGTCGCCGAGCTGCCGCCGGTCTCCGCGAGGTCGGACTTCGACGCGCCGCCCTGGGGCTTCACCTCCGTGGTGCCGGCTTTCCCGGGAGCGTCCTGGGACTGGGTGCCGGCGGCCGGGTCGTGGCTCGGCAGCGGGTGTCCGGCCGGCGGGGCCTTCGGGGACTCGCAGGTGGCCTCGGCGAGCGTGACCGTGCCCTCGACGTCGGCCACGCCCAGTCTCAACGGGTTGACGGACACCTTGAGTTGCAGCGCGGTGGCGGCGGCCGTGCGGGTGGTGGTGCGCCGCTGGACGAGGTCGAGGCGGACCTCGCCGACGCCGGGCACCCTCACCTCGGTCGGGCCGCCGGCGGTCAGCGTGACGCGCTTGCCGAGGACGGTCACGGCGCCGAGGACGTTCGCGGCGGCGACCGGTGCCTCGCCGGCCTCGCAGGTCGCTCTGGCGGTGACCGTGTCGGCCTCGATCAGGGACAGCAGGGGCAGTCCGGGGACGTGCAGCCGGGCGTGGACGAGCCGGACCGAGCCCTCGGCGCGCTTCGCGGTGACGGTGGCCCGGGACTGGGCCACGTCCGCGCCGAACACGCTGAACGGCTTGCCGCCGGCCACCCCGTCGAGCCGGGCGGACAGGGCCGTCCGGTCCGCGCTCCGCGGTGCCTGGACCTGGTTGAGGGAGACCGCGAGCGGGACGTCGACGGTCTTGTTGAGCAGGGACACGTCGAGCCCGGCGCGCAGGACGACGGCGGAGGCGCGACCGTGGTCACCGGTCGCGTGCGCGGCGCCCGCGCCCAGGGCCGCGGGCGCGGCGGCGAGGGCGGTGACCGTCGCCACGGCGGCGAGACGGCGTGCGGGCATACGGAAGTTTTTGCTGTTCAAGGCGGTGGGACCCCCAGACGGGACTTGCTTGGGACCCGTCAACCTTGTACGCACTGTGGGTGAACGTTCAGTGATCCTGGGTTACTTCACTCAAACGTGGATATTCCGCACGCGCCTTCGAATCACCGGGCACAGGTGTTCCCCCGCGTCCCCGCTCCACCCCCGGCCGTCGCGACCGTGACTACTCGACGACGAGCCCGTTCAGCACCACCCGACGCGGCGCCGCCAGCACCCGTACGTCCGCCCGCGGATCGCCCTCGTAGACCACCAGGTCCGCGGGAGCGCCCTCCTGGAGGCCGGGGCGGCCGAGCCAGGCGCGGGCGGCCCAGCTCGTCGCGGCGACGGCGTCCACGGCCGGGATGCCGGCGGTGACCAGCTCGGCCACCTCCGCCGCGACCAGACCGTGGGCGAGCGAACCCCCGGCGTCCGTGCCGACGTAGACCGGGATCCCGGCGTCGAAGGCGCCGCGCACGGTGTCGTAGCGGCGCTCGTGCAGCTGGCGCATATGGGCCGACCAGCGCGGATACCTGATGTCGCCGCCGGCCGCGAGGTGCGGGAAGGTGGCGATGTTCACGAGGGTGGGGACGATCGCGACGCCCCGCTCGGCGAACAGCGGGATCAGGTCCTCGGTCAGGCCGGTGGCGTGCTCGATGCAGTCGATGCCCGCCTCGACCAGGTCGCGCAGGGAGTTCTCGGCGAAGCAGTGCGCGGTGACCCGGGCGCCGAGCCGGTGGGCCTCGGCGATGGCCGCCTCCACCGCCTCACGCGGCCAGCACGGCGCGAGGTCGCCGAGGTCGCGGTCGATCCAGTCGCCGACCAGCTTGACCCAGCCGTCGCCGCGCCGGGCCTCCCGGGCGACGTACGCGACGAGGTCGTCCGGCTCGACCTCCCAGGCGAAGTTGCGGATGTAGCGGCGGGTGCGGGCGATGTGCCGGCCGGCCCGGATGATCTTCGGCAGGTCCGCGCGGTCGTCGACCCACCGGGTGTCGGAGGGCGAGCCCGCGTCCCTGATCAGCAGGGTGCCCGCCTCCCGGTCGGTGAGCGCCTGCTTCTCGGCCGTCGCGGCGTCGACCGGGCCGTCCGCGCCGAGGCCGACGTGGCAGTGCGCGTCGACCAGGCCGGGCAGCGCCCAGCCCTCGACGGTGGTGACGTCCCGGGCGCCGGCGGGGCGGTCGTAGGAGACGCGGCCCCCGACCACCCACAGCTCGTCGCGAACGTCCTCGGGTCCCACGAGGACCCGCCCCTTCACATGCAGCACCGCGCCATCGCTCATGCACCGCACCCTAACGAGCTACGGCCGGTCCTTCCCCACCCGGTCGGAGCTCTCCTCCTCGACCTGGGCCATCGCCGGGTCGAGCAGGCGGGACAGGAAGTGGCGGGTGCGCTCGTGCTGCGGGTCGCCGATGACCTGCTCGGGGCTGCCGTCCTCGACGATCCGGCCGCCGTCCATGAAGACGACCCGGTCGGCGACCTCGCGGGCGAAGGTCATCTCGTGGGTGACGACCATCATCGTCATGCCCTCGGTGGCCAGCATGCGCATGACGGCGAGGACGTCGCCGACCAGCTCCGGGTCGAGCGCCGAGGTCGGCTCGTCGAACAGCATGACCTCCGGGCCCATCGCCAGCGCCCGGGCGATGGCCACGCGCTGCTGCTGGCCGCCGGAGAGGGAGGACGGGTAGGCGTCCGCCTTCTCGGACAGACCGACCCGGGCGAGGTTCTCGGCGGCGATCTTCCCGGCCGTGGCCCTGTCCCGCTTGAGGACGCGGCGCTGGGGCAGCGTGAGGTTCTCGGTCACGCTCAGATGCGGGAAGAGGTTGAACTGCTGGAAGACCATGCCGATCCGGCGGCGCACGGCGTCGATGTCGACGTCGGGATCGGTCAGCTCGGTGCCGCCGACGAAGACCTGGCCCCCGGTCGGCTCCTCCAGCAGGTTCACACAGCGCAGCAGCGTCGACTTGCCCGAGCCGGACGGGCCGATGACGCAGACGACCTCGCCCTGGTTGATCTCCAGGTCGATGCCGCGCAGGACGTGGTTGTCGCCGAAGGACTTGTGCAGGTCCTGGACGCGGATCTCGGGGCGGGTCACCGGATCTCCCTTAGGGCCTTGGACTCCATCCGGCGCACGACGAGGCTGAGCGGGATCGTGATCAGCAGGTAGCACAGGCCCGCCACCAGGATCGGCGTGGAGTTGGCGGTCGTGCTGGCCAGGTCGTTGCCGAACTTGGACAGTTCGCGCTGCTCCAGGGTGACACCGAGGAACAGCACCAGCGAGGAGTCCTTGAAGAGCAGGACGAGTTCGTTGGTCAGCGGCGGCAGGATGATCCGGAAGGCCTGCGGCAGGATGATGGAGACCATGGCCCGCGCGGGCGAGAAGCCGAGGGAACGGGCCGCCTCCATCTGCCCCTTGGGCACGGCCTGGATGCCCGCGCGGATCGTCTCGGCCATGTAGGCGGCGGAGACCAGTCCGAGCGCGACGGCGACCTTGCCGTAGATGCCGCCCGGGTACTGCACGCTCGGGAAGGCCAGCGGCACGCCGGTGCCGACGAAGATGAAGATCAGCAGCGCGGGCAGGCCGCGGAAGATCTCGATGTAGACGCCGGCGAGCCAGCGGTACGGCCCCACGGACGACAGGCGCATCAGGGCGATGACCATGCCGAGGACCAGGCCCACGACGAACCCGGACAGCGTGTACAGCACGGTGTTCTTCAGGGCCACCGTGATGAGTTCCGGGAACAGCTGCTTGGCGATCTCGGGCTGCGCGAACTGGTTCTGCAGCCGGCCCCAGTCGGCGGTGACCGCGAACGCGATCACCGCGGCGACGAAGACGGCGTACTGCGCCCCGCGCGACAGCCGACGCTTCTGACGGAGCGTCAGCCCCGGTTTCCTGGGCTGGATACGTGTGTCCGTGTCGGCCATGGGGTCAGGAGGCGGACGGGGCCGGGGAGGCGACGGAGGCGTTGTACGGGCCGATCCACTTCTCGTAGATCTTCTTGTACGTGCCGTCGGCCTTGGCGTCCCGCAGGGCCTTGTTGATGGCGTCGAGCAGGGCCTTGTTGCCCTTCTTGACCGTGAAGCCGTACTGCTCGCCGGTCTTGAGGTTGTCGACGACCTTGAAGGCGTCCGCGTTGGCCTTGTCCTTCAGCCAGCCCTGGACCACCGGGTAGTCGATGACGACGGCCTGGACCTGACCGGTGCGCAGGCCGTTGAGGACCGCGTCGGAGGAGGCGAAGGAGACCGGGTCGTAGCCCTTGCTCCTGGCGTAGTCCTCGCCCGTGGTCTGCGCCTGGGCGCCGAGCTTCTTGCCCTTGGCCTTGACGTCCGCGAGGGAGGTGATGCCGGCGCTCTTGTTCACGAGCACGGCCTGGGTGGCCTCGAAGTACGGGTCGGAGAAGTCGACGTTCTTCTTGCGCTCGGCGGTGATCGTCATACCGGCGGCGGCGAGGTCGCACTGGCCGGAGTTCAGGAAGGCGCCGGTCTTGAAGTTCTCGAACGGCGTGTCGAGGATCTGCTGCTTGACCCCGAGGTTCCCCGCGACGAGGTCGATGAGGGAGACGTCGAAGCCCTGCACCTTGCCGTCGATCTCCGACTGGAACGGCGGGTACGGCAGGTGGGTGCAGGTGGTGAGCTGACCGGCCTTGGCGAGGTGGACTCCCTTGACCGTGGTCTTGCCGCTCCCCGATCCGCCGGAGGAGCAGCCGGCCACGAGCACGAGCCCGGCCGTCAGGGTGGTGGCGGCCAGGAGGCGGGTCCGGCGCCCGAGGAGCGTTTTCATGGGGGAATCTCCCTGTGGGGGAACTGTGGGTTCCGATTATAAGGAAACGTTTGGGTCTCTCAAACCAAACTGATGGTCACCGCGGTGTTCGACCTAAGATCGGGGGACTCGGCCCGAGCCTTTGGACCTGAACCCCGAGAACGAAGAGAGCACCGCCGTGACGCACCCCTTCCTGGACCTGCCCCCGCTGACCGCCGAGGGCTTCGCCGCCGTCGAGGACGGGGTGGCCCGGCTGCTGGACACCCGGCAGGACGTGCTGATCACCCAGGGTGAGGCGCTGCTGCCGCTGGAGGGCGCGATCCGCGCGGCGGCCGGGCCGGGCACGGTCGCCCTGAACGTGGTGACGGGCCCCTACGGGCAGACCTTCGGAGACTGGCTGCGGGACTCCGGCGCGACCGTGCACGACATCTCCGTGCCCTTCCACACGGCGGTGACCGCGGCGCAGATCCGGGAGGCGTTCGCCGAGCACCCGGAGATCGACTTCGTCTCGCTGGTGCACGCGGAGGCGGCGACCGGCAACACCAACCCGGTCGCGGAGATCGGCGAGGCCGTACGGGAGCAGGGCGCCCTGTTCTACCTGGACGCGGTGGCCTCCGTGGGCGCGGAGCCGGTGCTGCCGGACGCGTGGGGCGTGGACCTGTGCGTGATCGGGGCGCAGAAGGCGATGGGCGGCCCCGCCGGGGTGTCGGCGATCTCGGTGAGCGAGCGGGCCTGGGCGCGGATGGCGGCCAACCCGCACGCGCCGCGCCGCTCGTACCTGTCGCTGCTGGACTGGAAGGAGCGCTGGATCGACGCCGGCCGCCGGGCGCTGCCGCACGCTCCGGCCCAGCTGGAGATGCTGGCGCTCGAGGCCTGCCTGGAGCGGATCGAGTCGGCCGGTCTGGACGAGGTCATGGCCCGGCACCGGCGCGCCGCGCTGGCCACCCGGGCCGGTGCGGTGGCCCTGGGCGGGGGGCTCGAGCCGTACGTGTACGAGGAGCGGGACGCGGCGCCGGTCGCCACGACCCTGCGGGTGCCGTCGGGCGCCGTCGCCTCGGAGCTGGTGGCGCGGGCTCTGGCGAGCGACCCCGCGCTGCCGCTGGCGGCGGGCGGGGGCGCGCTGGCCAAGGAGATGATCCGGGTCAACCACTACGGGGCCGACGCCGCTCCGGGCGCGGTGCGGGGTTCCCTGGCGGCGCTGGGGGCGGCCCTCGGCGAGCAGGGACTCACCGTGGACCTGGAGGCGGCCCACCGTGCCGTGGAGAACGCCTGGCGCTAGGCACACCCGGACGACGACGGCCCGCGGCGCTGCGCGCGCGGGCCGTTGTCGTACCCGCGTGCCATGCTGCCCCGCATGACCACTGCAGACGCGCCCCGCACCCTCCCCGACGGCCGGCCCGTCCCGCCGATGACCGGTTCCGAGCGCACCGTGCTGGAGGGCTGGCTGGACTTCCACCGGGCCACGCTGGAGCTGAAGTGCCGGGGGCTGGACGACGCGCAGGTACGGCTGGCCGCCGCCGAGCCGTCCGAGCTGACGCTGCTCGGGCTCGTCCAGCACCTGGCCGAGGTCGAGCGGAACTGGTTCCAGCGGGTGCTGGCCGGGCGGGCGGTGCCACCGGTGTTCGAGGAGGGGACGGGGTACGCCCTCGACTCCGGCCGGGGACTGGAGGAGGCGCTGGCCGCGTGGCGGCGCGAGATCGCGTGCGGCCGGGAACTGCTCGCCGGCAGGGACCTGGAGGACACGGGCCGGATCGTCGACGAGCCGATGGCCGGCTTGGAGGTCAGTGTGCGCTGGGTGCTGATCCACCTCATCGAGGAGTACGCCCGCCACAACGGGCACGCCGACATTCTGCGTGAACGCATCGACGGAACCACCGGCGCGTGAATTCAATTTAGTTTCACAATTCCCGCTAATTCTCTGGACGATAGCTTCCCGTCTTCTTCTGCCCGCTTTTTGCAACCCTAAACAGGAGAGTTTCCCGAGGGTTTTCGGACGGTTTCCGCTCTGTGACACACTCCACAGGGCGGCACTTTTGTCCTGATTTGATGCGGGTTATTTCGGGCATTTCGCCGACACCTCCCTCCAGCCCGGTCGCACGGCCCGTGCATTTTCTAATTCGCCTCGCTAAATTCGTGCCGCATGACTGCCGCACCCGCAGACCTGCTCATCGACCGACCGGCGGTGACGGACGGAGCCGCGCTCTGGCGTCTCGCCAAGGACTCGAAAACACTCGACCTGAACTCTTCGTACAGCTATCTGCTGTGGTGCCGGGACTTCGCCGGCACCTCGGCGGTGGCGCGCGGTGCGGACGGGGAGCCGGTCGGCTTCGTCACCGGCTACGTGCGGCCGGACCGCCCCGGCACCCTGCTCGTCTGGCAGGTGGCGGTCGACTCGGCCCACCGGGGCCACGGCATCGCCGCCGCTCTGCTGGACGGGCTGACCGCACGGCTCGCCGCCGAGCGGGGCATCACCGACGTCGAGACCACCATCACCCCCGGCAACACCGCCTCCGAGCGTCTGTTCACGTCGTTCGCCGCCCGGCACGGAGCGCAGGTCGGCCGCGAGGTGCTGTTCTCCGCCGACCTGTTCCCGGACGGCCCGCACGACCCCGAAGTGCTTTACCGCATAGGCCCGTTGACCTCTGCCGCAGCCCATTGAGGAGCGAATCACCGTGACCATCACCCAGCCCGACCTCAGTGTCTTCGAGACCCTCGAGTCCGAGGTGCGCAGCTACTGCCGCGGCTGGCCCACCGTGTTCGACCGCGCGCAGGGCAGCCGGATGTACGACGAGGACGGTCATGCGTACCTCGACTTCTTCGCCGGTGCCGGCTCACTCAACTACGGCCACAACAATCCCGTACTCAAACGGGCGTTGATCGACTATCTGTCCCGGGACGGGGTCACCCACGGCCTGGACATGTCGACCACGGCCAAGCGGTCCTTCCTGCAGACCTTCCAGGACCTGGTGCTGCGCCCGCGCGACCTGCCGTACAAGGTCATGTTCCCGGGCCCGACCGGCACCAACGCCGTCGAGTCGGCGCTGAAGCTGGCCCGGAAGGTGAAGGGGCGCGAGGCGATCGTGTCGTTCACCAACGCCTTCCACGGGATGTCCCTGGGCTCGCTCGCCGTCACCGGCAACGCCTTCAAGCGGGCCGGCGCCGGCATACCGCTGGTGCACGGCACGCCGATGCCGTTCGACAACTACTTCGACGGCACGGTCCCGGACTTCCTGTGGTTCGAGCGGCTGCTCGAGGACCAGGGCTCCGGCCTGAACAAGCCCGCCGCGGTGATCGTGGAGACCGTGCAGGGCGAGGGCGGCATCAACGTCGCCCGGCCCGAATGGCTCCGCGCGCTCAAGGAGCTGTGCGAGCGGCAGGACATGCTGCTGATCGTCGACGACATCCAGATGGGCTGCGGCCGTACCGGTGCCTTCTTCTCCTTCGAGGAGGCGGGCATCACCCCGGACATCGTCACCGTCTCGAAGTCCATCAGCGGCTACGGCCTGCCGATGTCGCTGTGCCTGTTCAAGCCCGAGCTGGACGTCTGGGAGCCGGGCGAGCACAACGGCACCTTCCGCGGCAACAACCCCGCGTTCGTCACCGCGACCGCCGCCCTGGAGGCGTACTGGACCGACGGCTCGGCCATGGAGAAGCAGACCCGCACCCGCGGCGAGCAGGTCGAGCAGGCGCTGATCTCCATCACCGAGGAGAACCTCGCCGATGTACGGGAGTACCGCGGGCGGGGTCTGGTCTGGGGCCTGGAGTTCCGCGACAAGGAGCGCGCCTCGCGGGTGGCCCGGCGCGCCTTCGAGCTGGGGCTGCTGATCGAGACGTCCGGCCCCGAGGGCGAGGTCGTCAAACTGCTGCCCGCTCTCACCATCACCCCGGAGGAGCTGGACGAGGGCCTGAGCATCCTCGCCCGCGCCGTCCGCGAGACCGTCTGACCCGGTCTCGCCCGTCCAGCCAGTCGTACAGCTAGGAGGAAGTACAGCACCGTGATCGTCCGATCGTTCAAGGACATCGAAGGCACCGACCGGCACGTCAAGTCGAAGTCCGGCACCTGGGAGAGCAAGCGGATCGTCCTCGCCAAGGAGCGGGTCGGCTTCTCCGTGCACGAGACCATCCTGTACGCCGGCACCGAGACGGACATGTGGTACGCCAACCACATCGAGGCCGTCGTCTGCACCCGGGGCGAGGCCGAACTGACCGACCGCGAGACCGGGCAGACGTACACCATCACGCCCGGCACCATGTACCTCCTGAACGGGCACGAGCGGCACACGCTGCGCGTCAAGGAGGACTTCCACTGCATCTGCGTGTTCAACCCGCCCGTGACCGGACGGGAGGACCACGACGAGAACGGCGTCTACCCGCTGCTCACCGAGCCCGAGGAGGTGTGAGGAACCATGACCACTGCACCCGTCAAGGATCTCTACCCGACCCGCGGCACCACCGAGGTGGCCGTCCCGCGCCAGGACCCGGTCGTCTGGGGCGCCCCGGACACGCCGGGACCGATCGCGACGGCCGATCTCCAGTCGTTCGAGCGTGACGGCTTCCTCGCCATCGAGGAGCTGATCACGCCGAGCGAGGTGGAGGTCTACAAGCGCGAGCTGGACCGGCTGGTCACCGACCCGGCGATCCGCGCCGACGAGCGCTCCATCGTGGAGCCGCAGTCGAAGGAGATCCGCTCGGTCTTCGAGGTGCACCGGATCAGCGAGGTGTTCGCGAAGCTGGTGCGCGACCCCCGGGTGGTGGGCCGCGCCCGGCAGATCCTCGGCTCGGACGTGTACGTCCACCAGTCCCGGATCAACGTCAAGCCCGGTTTCGGCGCGAGCGGCTTCTACTGGCACTCGGACTTCGAGACCTGGCACGCCGAGGACGGCCTGCCGAACATGCGCACGGTGTCCGTCTCGATCGCGCTGACCGAGAACCACGACACCAACGGCGGCCTGATGATCATGCCGGGCTCGCACCGGACGTTCCTGGGCTGCGCCGGCGCCACGCCCAAGGACAACTACAAGAAGTCGCTGCAGATGCAGGACGCGGGCACCCCGTCCGACGAGGCGCTGACCTCGCTGGCGAGCGAGCACGGCATCCGGCTGTTCACCGGCAGGGCCGGGTCGGCGACCTGGTTCGACTGCAACTGCATGCACGGCTCCGGCGACAACATCACGCCGTTCCCGCGCAGCAACGTCTTCATCGTGTTCAACAGCGTGGAGAACACGGCCGTGGAGCCGTTCGCGGCGCCGATCCGCCGGCCGGAGTTCATCGGAGCGCGCGACTTCACCCCGGTGAAGTAACCCCCCGAGCACCGGGCCGGGGCCTCCTCGTGTGGGACGGGAGGCCCCGGCCCGGTCGTGTCTCAGCCGGACAGGGCGTCCAGCAGGCGGTCCACGTCCGTGGCGGTGTTGTACAGGTGGAAGGCCGCGCGCAGGTTGCCCGCGCGGTCGGAGACCTCGATGCCCGCCTCGCTCAACTCGGGCTGCCGGGCGCCGAGTCCGGGCACCGAGACGATCGCCGAGCCGGGCGCGGCCACGGGCTCGTGCCCCAGGTCGGCGAGGCCGGCCCGGAACCGGTCGGCGAGCGCCGTGTCGTGGGCGTGGATCGCCGCCACGCCGAGTTCCCCGACGAGGTCCAGGGACCGGCGCAGGCCGGCGAAGGTGAACAGGGCGTGGCTGAGGTCGAACCGCCGTGCGGAGTGCGCGAGTTCCGCGATCGGGCCGTAGCAGCTGTCCCACGGCTTCTCGGCCGCCGCCCAGCCCGCGAGCAGCGGCGTCAGCCCGCCGAGGTCCTCGGGGACGGTGAGGAAGGCCGCCCCGTGCGGGCCCAGCAGCCACTTGAAGGTGACGGAGGCGGTGAAGTCGTAGGCGTCCGCGTCCATGGGGAGCCAGCCGGCGGCCTGGGAGAAGTCGACGTAGGTGCGCGCGCCGTGCTCGCGGGCGGCCTCGCGCAGGGCGGGCAGGTCGGCGACGCGTCCGTCGGCGGACTGGGCGGCGCTGACCGCGACGAGCGCGGTGCCGGGACGGACGGACTCGGCGATCCGCTCCAGCGGGACCGTGCGGACCTTGAGGTCGCCGCGGACGTGGAACGGGTTGAGCACGGAGGTGAAGTCGTCCTCGGCGGTGAGGACTTCGGCGCCCGCCGCGACCCGGCCGGCCGGGACCCCGGCGAGCCGGGCGAACGCGGCCCGGCAGGCCTCGACGTCCTCGTACAGCGGCGTCAGCGGCCGGCCCTCGGCCCGCAGCAGCGCCGCTTCGTGCAGGGCGGCGACGGTGCGGGCCGGCAGCAGACCGTTGCTCGCGGTGTTGAGGTAGATGCGCTTCGGGGTGAACTCGGCGCGGACGAGGCTCTCGAACGTCTCCGTGGTCTCCATGGGACCACTCTGCGGCCACGGGAAGTCGCCGTCCATTGCGATTTTTCGCGTGGATCCGCTTAGGAGTCCTTATACATACGCCCCGACCTGCGGTTCAGCCCTGCTGCGGCACCGCGCAGCCGTCCGGGCCGCAGGCCGCCCCGTCCTCCTGGTCCCGCTGGTCGTGGTCCCCGCGGCCGACCGGCTTCAGCGGGGAGCGCTCGCCCCAGGCCTGCGTCAGCGCCTGGGTGAAGACCTCGGCCGGCTGGGCGCCGGAGACGCCGTAGGTCCGGTCCAGCACGAAGAACGGCACGCCGGTCGCGCCGAGCCGGGCGGCCTCGCGCTCGTCGGCGCGGACGTCGTCGGCGTAGGCGTCCGGGTCGGCGAGCACCGCGCGGGCCGCCCCGGCGTCCAGACCCGCCGCGGCGGCCAGCTCCACCAGCCGCTCGTCGCCCTCGGTGAAGACGGACCGCTCCTCGGCGAAGTTCGCCCGGTACAGGGCCTGGATCAGCTCGTCCTGCCGGCCCTGCTCCTTGGCGAAGTGCAGCAGGCGGTGCATGTCGAAGGTGTTGCCGTGGTCGCGGTCCCGGGTGCGGTAGTCCAGGCCCTCGGCGGCGGCCTGGGCGCCCAGGTGGTCCTCGCCGGCCTGGGCCTGCGCCGCGCTCATGCCGTACTTCCTGGTCAGCATGGTGAGCACGGGCTGGACGTCGCCCTTGGCACGGTCCGGATCCAGCTCGAAGGAGCGGTGCACCACCTCGACCTCGTCACGGTGCGGGAAGTCGGCCAGCGCCTTGTCGAAACGGGCCTTGCCGACGTAGCACCAGGGACAGGCGATATCGGTCCAGATCTCGACGCGCATGCTCTCGGCTCTTCTCCAGGTCGTACGGGCACGGAGGATCTCCCCGCAGCCGGTACATGAACGTTCAAGCAGCGCGTTTCATTCCCGGGGCGGCACGGCGTACCGCAGGAACAGGTGGTGGTCCCCCTCGGCGGGCGGGTTCTCCGGGTCCGGGACCCAGCCCTGGCGGGCGTAGAAGGCCTGGGCGCGCCGGTTGTCCGCGTGGACGTCGAGGACGGCGGTCCGCCTGCCGTCGGCCCGCCACTGCTCCAGGCAGTCCGCGTGCAGGGCCGTACCGATGCCGGAGCGCCAGTGGCCGGGGTCGACGTGGAACTGGAACAGCTTGACCGTGTCGGCGGCCGCGCCGTCCGGGGTGCGGAAGGAGGCGATCCCGACGATCCGGCCCTGTTCGACGGCGCACAGCACATGGCCGTCGGGCCGCTCGATGGAGCCGCGCCAGGCCTCGTCCCAGTCGACGTCGCCCTGCGGGACGCCGTCCGGGTAGTACGTCGAGCGGGCCCGGAGGTGCAGTTCGGCGATGACCTCGGCCTCGGCGGGCAGGGCGGTGCGGATCACCAGGGCGCTGTTGACACGTGCTCGGATCATGCAACGGAGGACGTGCCGGCGCCGGCGCCGGTTCCGCGGTGGCCGGCCCGGCCGCCGTCCCGCTCGGCCGCCGTTCCGCTCAGCTGCCGTCCCGCTCAGCTGCCGTCCCGCAGGTCGGCCGGCCAGGCGTCCCGGAACTCGACGTGGTCGTAGGTGACCACGCAGCCCTCCCCCAGCGGCGACTGGGTCATGAACCCCACCAGCGCGGCGTCCGTCTCCTTCTCGTCGCCCAGGGTGAACAGCCGCACGAAGGTCCAGCGCTCCCCGTCCCGGGAGGCGTGGAAGGCGAACGCCCGCCCGGTCCGGCTGATCCGGAGCCACACCGAACTCCCGTGCACGGTGAAGGAGTTGGCGTCGTCGGAGTGTCCCCGGGTGACCACCGTGCAGACGGTGGGCACGTCCGGGGAGTACTCCAGGCAGAGCTTGGCCCAGGCCCGCTCGCCGACGTGGACGTACAGCACGCCGGCGTCGAAGGACGCGTTGAACCCCACGGTGACCCGGGCTATCAGCTGGAAGTCCCCGACGGGCGCCCCGAGCAGCCGGGGCGCGTCGGTCGCGGGATCCAGCGCCTCCCCGGTGGGCGTGACGAACCGGTCCTGCCGGGGCCCGGCCCATCCGGTGAGTACGCCGTCCTCGTAGGACCAGTTGCCGTCGGGGCCGTAGGTGCGAAGCGGGAAAGGCAGTTCGGGAAGTTCCACGTCCATGGGCCGATTCTCGCAAGAGTCCGGGTGCGCCCGCGGTGCTACCGCTCCAGAACCCCGTCGAACCGCCGGGGAAGCCCGAGGGGATTGTCGTCGCGCAACTCCTGCGGCAGCAGGGCCGACGGCGCGTTCTGGTAGACGACCGGCCGCAGCCACCGCTCGATGGCCGTGCCGCCCACGGACGTGGACGTGGAGGTCGTCGCGGGGTACGGCCCGCCGTGGTGCTGGGCCGGGGCCACGGCGACACCGGTGGGCCACGCGTTCACCACCACGCGCCCGGCCAACGGGGTGACCTCGGCGAGGAGTTCCGCGCCCCGCCCCTCGCCGGCCGCCTCCTCCGCGGACAGCTGCACGGTGGCCGTCAGGTTGCCCGGAAGCCGGGACAGGACCGCCGCGGCCTCGCCCTCCTCCTCGTAGCGGGCCACGACGGTGACCGGCCCGAAGCACTCCTCCAGCAGCACGTCGTACGCCCCCTGCGCCACCAGCCTGCTCGCCGGCACCGTGAGGAACCCCGCGCTGACGGTGTGCGCGCCGCCCGCGCCCGGGGTCACCGGGGACTCGACCTCCGCCAGCCGGGCCCGCTCCTCGACCCCGGCGATGAAGGCGTCCCGCATGCGGTGGTCGAGCAGGACCCCGGCCGCGGTGTCGCCGACCGCGTCGGTCAGGGCCTTCACCAGCCGGTCGCCCGCCGCGCCGGACGGCACCAGCACCAGACCCGGCTTGACGCAGAACTGCCCGACGCCGAGGGTCATCGACCCGGCGAGGCCGCCGCCGATCTCCTCGGCCCGCTCGGCCGCCGCGGCCTCCGTGACGAGGACCGGGTTCAGCGAGCCCAGCTCGCCGTGGAACGGGATCGGCACCGGGCGCGCGGCGGCGGCGTCGAACAGGGCCCGCCCGCCCCGCACCGAGCCGGTGAACCCGGCGGCGGCGACCAGCGGGTGCCCGATCAGCCCGACGCCCGCCTCGAAGCCGTGCACCAGGCCGACCACGCCCTCCGGGATGCCGTGCTCGGCGGCGGCCCGGCGCAGCACCTTCGCGACCAGCTCGGACAGGGCCGGGTGGTCGGGGTGTGCCTTGACGACGACCGGACAGCCCGCGGCGAGCGCGCTCGCGGTGTCACCGCCGGCGACGGAGAAGGCGAAGGGGAAGTTGGAGGCGGAGTAGACGGCGACGACGCCGAGGGGGACCTTGTAGCGGCGCAGGTCCGGGACGGGCGGGGTCGCGGTGTCGTCGGGGTGGTCGATCACGACGTCGAGGAAGGCGCCCTCGTCGACGATGTCCGCGAAGGCCCGCAGCTGGTAGGCGGTGCGGGCGAGTTCGCCGGTCAGCCGGACCGGGCCGAGCGCGGTCTCGGCGTCGGCGGTCCCGACCAGGCCGTCCCGGGCCGCCTCCAGGCCCGCCGCCGCGGTGCGCAGGAAGGCGGAACGGACCGACCGGCCGGCGAGAGCGCCGCGCGCGGCGCGGGCGGCCCGGACGGCCGCGTCCACCTCCTGGGCTGTGGCTTCCACCGCAACCCGTTCACGCTGCTTCCCGGTGCGCGGGTCGACACTCCAGACTGGTGCTGCTGCCACCGCGGATCCCTCCCAGTAAAAGGCCGCACTACCTAGGTCACCATCAGCCGCGTTCGATATACTGAACACCGTCTCTGATGATGAATTCGCTGTTCGGAGACTATATATCTCGGTCCGCGTCGAACGAAGGGGTCAAGGGCGATGACGGCAGGCGACGCAGGGGGCGGGGCGCAGGTCAAGTCCGCGGTACGGACCGTTGAGCTGCTGGAGTACTTCGCCGGCCGGCCCGGTATGCACTCCCTCGCGGCCGTGCAGGAGGCGGTGGGGTACCCGAAGTCCAGCCTGTACATGCTGCTGCGCACACTCGTGGAGCTGGGCTGGGTGGAGACGGACGCGACGGGCACGCGCTACGGCATCGGGGTGCGGGCGCTGCTGGTGGGCACCTCGTACATCGACGGCGACGAGGTGGTGGCGGCGGCCCGGCCGACCCTGGACCGGCTCTCGGACGACACCACGGAGACCATCCACCTGGCCCGGCTCGACGGCACCAACGTGGTCTATCTGGCGACCCGCCAGTCCCAGCACTACCTGCGCCCCTTCACCCGGGTCGGGCGCCGGCTGCCGGCCCACTCCACCTCGCTCGGCAAGGCGATCCTCGCCACGTACACCGACGAACAGGTGCGCAAGCTGCTGCCGGAGACCCTGCCCGCGCTCACCGAGAACACCCTCACCGACCGGGAGAAGCTCATCGAGGAGCTGCACCAGGTCCGGGAGCAGGGCTTCGCAGTGGACCGCGAGGAGAACACGCTGGGCCTGCGCTGCTTCGGCGTGGCGATCCCGTACCGCACGCCCGCGCGTGACGCCATCAGCTGCTCGGTGCCGGTGGCCCGGCTCACCCCCGCCCACGAGCAGATGATCAAGGACGCGCTGTTCGACGCGCGGGACCGGCTGACGCTCGCCACCCGCAGGCTCTGAGCCCCCGGGCCGTAGGCTCGGTTGCCATGAAGATCGCGCTGCGTGCCGTACAGGACAGTGACCTGCCGGCGTTCTTCCGGCAGATGACCGACCCGGAGGCCGTCCGGATGGCCGCGTTCGGCCCGGAGAACCCGTACGACCGGGACTCCTTCGCGGTCCACTGGCGGCGGCTCGAGGACTGCTCCGAGGTGCTGCGCACGGTCGTGGCCGACGGCGCCGTGGCCGGCAGCGCGGCCGTGTACGGAACGGCCGGCGAGCGCGAGGTGACGTACTGGATCGACCGTGCGTACTGGGGCCGGGGCGTGGCGACGGCCGCGCTGCGGGCCCTGCTCACCGAGGTGCCCGAACGTCCGCTGTACGCCCGGGCCGCCGCCGACAACGCCGGCTCGCTGCGGGTGCTGGAGAAGTGCGGCTTCCGGGAGAGCGCGCGGGCGCGGGGGTACGCCGGCGGGCGGGGCGAGGAGATCGCCGAGGTGGTCCTCATCCTGGAGGAGTGAGCCGGGCGTCCCTCCCCCGGGCGGCGGAGCGGGTTCGCCGGGGCGCAGGAGGCGCGGAGCCCCTGTGACGCGGGAGCCTCGGGGCATGACCTCCTCTACCGCCCTTCCCCCGACGGCCGTTGCCGTCTCCTCGGCCCGCCGGACGCTGCGGCTCGTCGCGATCGCCGCCTGTCTGCCGTACCTCTGCCTGAAGGCCGCCTGGATCGCCGGGAGCCACCTCGGCATCCCGGACGGCAGTCCGCTGTTGGAGCACCGGCTGACCATGGCCCTCGCCAACGGGCTCACCGTGCTGATGGACGCGGCCGTCGTGGTGCTGGCCCTGCTGCTGACCCGCCCGTGGGGGCTGCGCGTGCCCGCCTGGCTGCTCGCGGTGCCGATGTGGATCGCCACCGGGCTGCTCGCGCCGATCATGGCCGGGTTCCCGCTGCAGCTGCTCCTTCACCGGGGCGGAGGCGGCGGGGGCGACAAGCCCTTCCTGGACGGCTGGGTGTTCGCGGTGGTGTACGGCGGATTCATCGTGCAGGGGCTGGCGCTGGGCACGCTGTTCGCCGGGTACGCCCGCACGCGCTGGGGGCGGCTGTGGCGGGGGCGGGTGCGGGAACTGCCCGCGCGGGACGGGGCGTCCGCGCAGCGCCTGACGGCCGTGACGGTGCTGTGCCTCGGGCTGGTCGCGGGCGCGGTGCGGCTGCTGTGGGCCTGCGGGGTCTCGGCCGGCCGGAGCGGGGGCGGAGACCGGCTGATGGAGGCCGTGTACGTCCTCTTCCTCGCCGCCGCCGTCACCGGCGCCGGGCAGCTCGCCTTCCACCGGGGCCGCTCCCTGCCGGTCGCCGTGCCGCTCGCGCTGGCCTGGGTCGGCTCCGGCGCCGCGGCCTGCTGGGGCGGCTGGACGGCGCTGGCCACGCTGGTGACGGCCCACACCCCCGCCGACCGGCCGACACCGCTGCTGAGTCTCACCTACGCTGTGCAGATGATCGTCGGCTTCCTGGTGGCGAGTCTCACGGCCCACTTCCTCGCGGAGCGGTCCGCCAAGGCACCGCGGTGAGACGGGCGTTGAGCCCGCTGATCGGCGGGCGGGCGCGGCGCCGCTGGGTCCACCTCGTCCTCGGCGGCGCGCTCGCCATGCCGTACGTGCTGGTCGGCTCGGTGGTCGTCGGTCCGTTGACCGGGGTGGACGACGTCTTCACCTCGTTCCCCCTGCAACTGGGCTCGTTCGCCGTGGGACTGCCGATCGCCGCCGTCACCTCGGTGTTCCCGCTGACCCGGCCGCTGGAGTCCGCCGCCGTGCGCGCCCTGTGCGGGGTGGACGGGGACGCCCTGTCCCACCGCCCGGCCCGCACCGGTGCCGAACGCGCCCGTACGGCCGCCTGGTTCACGCTCCACCTGGGGCTCGGCGGGATCGTCTCGGGGATGTCGCTGGCCGTGCCGCCGTTCGCGACGGTGCTGGTGGTGCTGCCCGTGTTCGCCGGGCTGCGTCACACCTCGCTCCATCTGCCCCAGGTGCTCGACCACGGCTGGGCGTTGGCCCTGACTCCCGTGGCCGGACTGGCGATGCTGCTCGCGCTCGCCGCGTGCGCCGCGGGCTGCGGGGCGCTGCTGGCCCACTGGGCGCCCGCCCTGCTCGGGCCCACCCCGCAGGACCGGCTGGCCGCCGCCGAGTCCCGCGCCGCCGACCTCGCGGTCCGCAACCGGCTCGCCCGCGAACTGCACGACTCCGTCGGCCACGCCCTCAGCGCGGTCACCCTGCAGGCGGGCGCCGCCCGCCGGCTGTTCGACACCGACCCGGAGTTCGTCCGCGAGGCGCTGGCCGCCATCGAGGACACCACCCGGCGCACGGTCGGCGAACTCGACGCCGTCCTCGGGGTGTTGCGGGACGGCGACGCCCCCGGCACCGCGCCCGCGCCGACCCTCGCGGCCGACCTGGAGGGGCTGCTGCGCCGTACCCGGGCCGCCGGACAGCCGGTGACGGCCACGGTCGACGCCGACCCGGACGCGCTGCCCCCGCTGCTCTCCCGGGAGGCGTACCGGATCGTGCAGGAGGGGCTCAGCAACGCCCTCAAGCACGCCGGCGAACCGGTCAGCGTCCGTATCGCCGCCGCCTGCGGCCACCTGGAGATCACCGTCGAGAACCCCCTGGGCACCGCCCCGGCGACCCGCCCCGGCGGCGGCCACGGCCTGCGGGGCATCGCCGACCGGGTGCGGCTGCTGGGCGGCTGCGCACAGGCCGGGGCCACCGGGGCGACCTGGCGGCTGCACGTACGACTGCCGTTGACCGCCCGCTGAGCCACTGCCGCCCACCGCCCGCAGAGCCGAGGAACCCGCATGTCCCACCCCGCACCGATCCGGATCGTCCTCGCCGACGACGAGCGTATGGTCCGCACCGCCCTGCGCGCCATCCTCTCCGCCGAGCCCGGGCTGGAGGTGGTCGGCGAGGCGGCGACCGGCGCCGAGGCGGTGTCCGTGGTCCGTGAACTGCGACCCGACGTCGTCCTCATGGACGTCCGCATGCCCGAGGTCGACGGCATCCGGGCCACCGAGCAGATCCTCGCCCACGCGCAGCGGCCGCCACGGGTGGTCGTCGTGACCACCTTCGAGAACGACTCCTACGTGTACGACGCCCTGCGCGCCGGGGCCGCCGGCTTCCTGCTCAAGCGGTCCGACGCGGACACCCTCGTACAGGCGGTGCGGCTGGTCGCGCGCACCGACAGCCTGCTGTTCCCGTCGGCCGTACGGGCCCTCGCGGCCCGGCACGCCCGCGCCGCACCGTCCGCGCCCTGGGTGAGCAGGCTCACGGGGCGCGAACGCGACGTGCTGCGGCACATGGCCGCCGGACTGACCAACGCGGAGATCGCCCGGCGCCTGGACGTGGGCCCCGCCACCGTGAAGTCGCACGTCGCGGCCGTCCTCGCCAAGACCGGCGCGCGGGACCGCACCCAGGCGGTGATCGCCGCGTACGAGGCCGGGTTCCTGAGCGCGGGATGAACGCCCGATGAGAAATCAGGGCGTACGGGAACGATCCTCCCCCGTTCGCTCGTCTTCCGAGCGGGATGAACAAGACGATCAGGCGGGCGTCCGTCTTCGCGCTGCTGCTCGTGCTCGCTCTGCTGGTCAGGGCGACCTGGGTGCAGTACTACGACGGCAAGGCCCTCGCGGACGACAACGACAACCGGCGGAACGTGATCGAGACGTACTCACGCCCGCTCGGGAACATCATCGTGGCCGGGAACGCGATCACCGGCTCCGCCCGGACGAAAGGCAGCGATCTCGCCTACAAGCGCACGTACAAGAACGGCAAGCTGTACGCGGCGGTGACGGGCTACGCCTCGCAGGCCTACGCCCCGACCCAGCTGGAGGGCATCTACCAGGACCTGCTGAACGGCACGGACAACCGCCTGAAGACGGTGATGGACACCGTCACCGGCGAGCGTGCCGAACCGGGGAACGTGCTCACCACCATCGACCCGGACGTGCAGAAGGCGGCGTACGACGCGCTCGGTGGCAACAAGGGCGCGGCCGTCGCGATCGACCCGAAGACCGGCAGGATCCTCGCGGTGGTGTCGACGCCCTCGTACGACCCCGCCTCGCTCACCGACGCGAACACGGCCGGCGGCGCCTGGAAGCAGCTCAACGCGGACAAGGACAAGCCGCTCACCAACCGCGCGCTGCGCCAGCCGCTGCCGCCGGGCTCGACGTTCAAGCTGGTCGTGGCGGCGGCCGCGCTGGAGGACGGGCTGTACAAGGACGTGGACGAGCACACCGACAGCCCGGACCCCTACACCCCGCCGGGCACGTCGCACGTGCTGGAGAACGAGAACAAGTCCGCGCCGTGCAGGAACGCCTCGATCCGGGTCGCCCTGCAGTACTCCTGCAACAACGTCTTCGGCCACATGGCCGTCCAGCTCGGCCAGGACAAGGTGCGGGCCATGGCCGAGAAGTTCGGGTTCGACGACGACGAGCAGGACGTGCCCGTCCGGTCCTACGCCAGCGTGTACCCCTCCCACATGGACGAGGCGCAGACCGCGCTGTCCGGCATCGGCCAGTTCGACGTCACCGCGACCCCGCTGCAGATGGCCATGGTGTCGGCGACCATCGCCAACGGCGGCAAGCTGGTCTCGCCGCACATGGTGTCGCAGATCACCGACAGTGGCGGTGACACGTTGCGGGACTACGACTCCGACGCCGGGACCAAGGAGATCATCAGCTCCGCCACCGCCGGGCAGCTCCGGTCGGCGATGGAGACGGTGGTGAAGCAGGGTACGGGCACCAACGCGCTGATCGACGGCGTGACCGTCGGCGGCAAGACCGGTACCGCCCAGCACGGCGAGAACAACAGCAAGACGCCGTACGCCTGGTTCACGTCGTACGGGAAGTCCGACAGCAGCGGCAAGGAGGTCGCGGTCGCCGTGATGGTGGAGCAGTCGGACGCGGCGCGCTCCGAGGTCAGCGGCAACGGGCTGGCGGCACCGGTGGCCAAGGCGATGATGAAGGCGGCGCTGAAGTGACGCGGCCCGCCTCAGGCGTCCCTCACTTGGCCCCGAGGATCTGCTCCACCGGGTCGATCGCGAAGTACACCAGGAACAGCGCCGACACCCCCCACAGCAGCCAGTTGACCTCCTTCGCCTTGCCCAGCACCGTCTTGATGACGACGTAGGACAGGAACCCGGCGCCGATCCCGTCGGTGATGGAGTAGGTGAACGGCATCGCGGCGATGGTGAGGAACGCCGGTACGGCGATGTCGTAGCGGTCCCACTCGATGTGCTTGACCTGGGTCATCATCAGGAAGCCCACCGCGATCAGCGCCGGTGCCGCCGCCTGCAGCGGGACGATGGTGAGCAGCGGGGTCAGGAAGAGGGCGAGGCCGAACAGGCCGCCGGTGATCAGGTTGGCGAAGCCGGTGCGGGCGCCCTCGCCCACCCCGGCCGCCGACTCGATGTAGGCGGTGTTGGACGAGGCGGAGCCGATACCGCCCGCGACGGCGGCGGCTCCGTCGATGAACAGGACGCGGCCGATGCCCGGCACCCGCCCCTGTTCGTCCAGCAGCCCGGCCTCGGCGCTGATGCCGACGATCGTGCCCATGGCGTCGAAGAAGTCCGACAGGATGAGGGTGAAGACCAGCAGGACGGCGGTGACGGCACCGGCCTTGGCGAAGCCGCCGAACAGGCTGAAGTGACCGATCAGCCCGAAGTCCGGGGTGGCGACGATCGTGTCGGGGACCTTGGGCGTGGTCAGGCCCCAGCTCTTGATGTCGGCGACGGAGTCGATGACGATCGCGACGAGGGTCATCGTCACGATGCTGAGGAGGATCGCGCCCTTCACCTTCCGGGCCAGCAGCGCGACGGTGAGCAGCACACCGAGACAGAAGACGAGCACGGGCCAGCCGGTGAGCCGGCCGACGGCGCCGAGCTGGACCGGCACGGTGGTGCCGGCGGCGTCCGGGATCCGGCTGACGAACCCGGCGTCCACGAACCCGATGAAGGCGATGAACAGGCCGATGCCGACGCCGATGGCCTGCTTCAGCTGGTGCGGGATCGCGTTCATGATCGCCTGACGGAGTCCGGTGAGCACCAGGAGGCAGATCACGAGGCCTTCGAGGACGACCAGGCCCATCGCGTCGGACCAGCTCATCAGCGGGGCGAGCTGGAAGGCGACGACGGCGTTGAGGCCGAGGCCGGCGGCGATCGCGAGCGGGAGGTTGCCGCCGACGCCCATGACGACGGTCATCACGCAGGCCACCAGCGCGGTGGCGGTGACGAGTTGGCCGGTGTCGAGGGAGTGGCCGAACTTGTCCTTGGCGCTGCCCAGGATGATCGGATTCAGGACAAGGATGTAGGCCATGGTGAAGAACGTGGCGAAGCCGCCGCGTATCTCCCGGCCGAACGTCGATCCGCGTTCGGAGATCCTGAAGTACCGGTCGAGGCGGTTGCGGGCAGGTGGCGCGGCGTACGGCCGCTCGTCCACCGTCTGCGTCTCGGGCATGGTCCAACTCCTCAGAGCCTGTCGGGGGTGTGCGGATGTTGGCCGGAATGCTGCTCTGTTAAACCCGACTTCAGGTTTTCACCGTGTTACGGATCCGAGTTCGGCGGGACATACAGCGTCCGGCCCCCGCACAACCGGCTCACCCCAGGCTGAGCAGCACGACCGCGACGGCCGCACCCGCGAGCCCGGCCGCCTGGGTCCGGGTCACCTTCTCCCGCAGGGCGACGAGCCCGAGGACGGTGGGGACGGCCGGGTACAGGGAGGCCAGGACGACGGCGACGGCCAGGAGCTGCCGCCGGGTGGCCCACAGATAGAGGATGAGACCGAGCGCCGCGCCCGCCCCGGTCAGGGCCGCCAGAGCGAGCCGCCCGGCGGGCTGCCGCAGGTCGGCCCGGTACCGCCGGGCGCTCGGCAGCAGCAGGAGGACGGCGGCGACGCGCCCCGCCACCACGGGCCACAGCCCGCTCGCCGGTCCGGCCTGGGCGAGTCCGAGGTACTGCACGGCCACTCCGACGCTGGCCGTCAGCCCGTCGGCCGGCAGCCGCCCCGTGGGAGCCGTGCCACCACCCCCGGCGACCATCCACAGCGCGGGCACGGTGACGCAGATGCCGAACCAGGCCAGGAGGGTGGGCCGGTCGCCCAGGAACAGCACCCCGCACACCACGGACAGCGCCACTCCGGTGACGGCACTCACCGGCACGACGACGCTCATCGCGCCACGGCTCAGACCGCGGTTGAGGAAGTGCATCGCGACGGCGCTGCCGGCACCGGAGAGCGCGCCCCACAGCAGGTCGGCGGCCCGCACCGACTGCGCGGGCACCAGCAGCGCGACCGCCACCGCGCAGAACAGCCCGCCCAGCTGCCCGAGAAGGGTGACCACGGCGAAGTGCACCCGGCGGGAGAGCAGCCCGCCGGCGAAGTCGACGAGGCCGTAGCAGGCGGCGGAGGCCAACGCGAGGACAACACCCATCCGCTCCAGGTGCCCCGCTGCGGGCCCCCGTCACGGCGCGGTGCCGCCGGTGACGGGGGCCGGGCACGAGCGGCTGCTCAGGACCTACGGCCGAACGTCGGGGACGTCGGAGACGTCGGAGACGTCAGGAGACGAAGTAGGTCGGGTTCGGCAGCTTGTACGTGCGGTCGGCGTGACCGCCGTCGAGGTCCGAGTACTGGTCGCCGAAGTTGGCGATGATCTCGTAACCGAGGTCGTCCTCGATGTGCTGCCGCGTTCCGGCCTTGTACTGCACGGTCGTGCAGTTCCAGGTGCCCGGCGTGGCGCAGTCGCCCAGGTAGGCCGGCGGGTTGGCCTTGTCCTTGAGGAACATGTGGCCGGCGTCGAGGTTCACGTCGGCGCCGACCTTCTTCAGGTTGGCGACGGCGGCGGCGCGCTGCGCCTCGGTCAGGCCGGAGTTGTAGAAGACCTCGACGCCGCGGGACTCGGCGTACCGGACCAGCTCGGGGCTGCCGAAGACGGCCGGGCGGTCGGCGCGGTTCACGTAGTCGTTCCACGTGGTGGAGTTGTACGTGTAGTTGTAGCGCTTCTCGTAGTCGAGGCTGAGCAGCAGCGTGTCGTCGATGTCGAAGACGACGGCCGGCTTCTCGCCGTGACGGTGCGCCTTGCGGGCCGCCTTGTCGATGTAACGCTTGGCGTCGGCGTCGATGCCCGCCAGGTCCTCGGCGTACGGGCTGTCCGGGGACGCCTGGTAGACGCCGTTGCCGTCGGCGGCGGTGCCGTAGTAGGTGTCGATGTCCTTCACCAACTGCCCGATGTTGTAGGGCTCGTGGGTGGAGTTCGCCGTCGACTGACCGGCGGTGGCCGCGCCCGCGCCGTACAGCGCGGCACCGGCGACGACACAGGCGGCGCCGGCGGCGGCCGCTCTGAGGGACTTCCGCATGGGTTCTCCGGATCTGGTGATTGAGTGTGATGTACCAGGTCACGCCCTGTCTACGCGCATAACACCCCACTCTGCGAGGGCTGTTACCCGATCGATACGCACGAATCGCGCCGGGTTCCATCAGGGCGCCATGGATCTGAGCCAAGACGCTGACCACCCTCATCGAGCCCCTGTATGGCCTGGGTGAGCCCTGGGGTCACGACGAGCGGCGGCGTGGTTTACGTTCTCGGCATCAAGAACGGCCATATCGGCCAGTTCCATCCCGGATCTCTCCCCAGCGCACGGTCTCCGTCGACGAGCAAGAACTCGTGGCGGCCCTCCGGTACGGACTTCTTCACCACAATGAAGAACCTCCTCCCAGAGAACGCTGCGGGATATGACGACGCTTTGGTACGGCTCACACAGTGAAAACTTTCCATCACAGAGTCTGGAACGTGAGAGATGTGACGCAGGAGGTCGGCGACGACGCTGATTACCTAGACTTTCTGTCGCAACAGGTGGGGCTGGGTGAATGGGCCGCCTTCGCACGCGTTTTCCTGCCTCGCTTCGTGGAGGTGGAGGACTGCGTCCTGTGGGACCGCGTCTACGAACCCGGCAACTTCCGGACGTGGCACGATCGGTTGCAGGGCGACGCCACCTCGATCGAGGCCACGCTGAACCAGTTCCGTCTGGCGCTCCACATCGACATCCCCGAGGACCCTGACTCCGAGGCCGCCGCCCATGCCCTGGCCGAGGAGATCGCACTGTCCTGGCGCAGGTGCCTGCACGACGCTTTCCCGGACCGCTCGTTCGAAGTGGCCGCGAGCAGGACGGAGGACGGGCCGGTCGTCAGCTTTGTGACAGTCCGTTGAGGAGGATGGCATCCTCGGATCTTCTTGGTCGAGCTGCCGGATCCGGGGCTCGTCACGGTGACCGTCGAGCGGGGAGGAGCAGGGGCGTGAGGTTCGTCGACGTCCACTGGCAGGAGCACGGATTCTTCCTCGACCCACGCGGCTATCTGGCCGAGCTTCCCCGCCTGCGTGGTCTTCTTCCGCCGGGTGCCTGGGCCTTCGTCTCCGAGCCGGGGCACTACGACATCCCCGGTGCCGTCCGGTGCGTGAAGGACCTGGAGCTGGCCGGGATCCGTCCGGCGGCCGACAAGAGCGGGCGGCTGGTCCTGGAGTTCGCGCCGAACCGGTTCAAGCACGACGAGGGGCTGCGCATCAGCTACTCGGGGGTGCGGCACTTCTCCATCGACCATCACCACGCGCTCGACTGGCTGCGCGTCGACACCGTGCTGCTCGACGAGATCCTCCCGGACGAGGGCGGCAGCGAGGGTGCCGGGTGCGTGCACGAGATCGCGCTCACCGACGCCTCGATCACCGTCCGCTGCCAGGATCTACGGGCGGAGTGGGTGGAATGGACGGACCCCGGCGAGGCCGGGTCCGCCGTGGCCCGGCCGATGACGAAGTCGACGTCCCCCGCGACGTAGCACTCCCGGAAGCGCTCCCCCTCTCTCGATGCGCGGGTCAGCCGGCGTACGGGTCCGGCACCGTGCCCGGCCGGGCCAGGAACTCGAAGTCGCAGCCGGTGTCGGCCTGCGTGATCTGCTCGTTGTAGAGGGCGCCGTAGCCGCGCTCGTACCGGGCGGGCGGCGGGGTCCACGCGGCCCTGCGGCGCTCCAGCTCGGCGTCGTCCACGTGGAGACGCAGGGTGCGGGCCTCGACGTCCAGGGTGATGAGGTCCCCGCCGCGGACCAGGGCCAGCGGGCCGCCGACGTACGACTCGGGTGCCACGTGCAGCACGCAGGCGCCGTAACTGGTGCCGCTCATCCGGGCGTCGGAGATCCGGACCATGTCCCGCACGCCCTGCTTGAGCAGGTGGCTCGGGAGGGGCAGCATGCCGTACTCGGGCATGCCGGGGCCGCCCTTGGGCCCGGTGTTGCGCAGCACCAGCACGCTGTCCGCGGTGATGCCGAGCGACGGGTCGTCGATGGTGCGCTGCATGGTCCGGTAGTCGTCGAAGACGACCGCGGGCCCGGTGTGCCGGAGCAGCCGGGGTTCGGCGGCGATGTGCTTGATGACGGCGCCGTCGGGACACAGGTTGCCGCGCAGGACGGCGACCCCGCCCTCGCGCGCGACCGGGTTGCCGCGGGGCCGGATGACGTCGTCGTCGTGCACCCGGGCGCCGTCGATCTGCTCGCGCAGGGTGTCGTGCGACACCGTCGGCCGGTCCAGGTGGAGCAGGTCCGGGATGCGGGAGAGGAAGCCGGGCAGGCCGCCCGCGAAGTGGAAGTCCTCCATCAGGTACCGCTGTCCGCCGGGGCGCACGTCGGCGAGGACGGGCACGGTGCGGGCGATGCGGTCGAAGTCGTCCAGGGTGAGCCGCACCCCGGCGCGGCCCGCCATGGCGATCAGATGGATCACGGCGTTGGTGGAGCCGCCGAGCCCGAGGACGGTGGTGACGGCGTCCTCGAAGGCGTCCCGGGTGAGGATGTGCGACAGCCTCCGGTCCTCGCGCACCAGCTCCACGGCCGTCATCCCGGCCCTGGCGGCCATCCGGTCGTGCCCGGAGTCGACGGCCGGGATGCTCGACGCGCCCGGCACGGTCACCCCGAGGGCCTCGGCGGCGGCGGTCAGTGTGGACGCCGTGCCCATGGTCATGCAGTGCCCCGGGGAGCGCGCGAGCCCGCTCTCCAGCTCGCCCATCTCACAGTCGCCGATCAGACCCGCGCGCCGGTCGTCCCAGTACTTCCACATGTCCGTACCGGATCCCAGCACCTCGCCTCGCCAGTGTCCGGGCAGCATGGGCCCGGCCGGCACGAAGACCGCGGGCAGGTCGACGCTGGCCGCGCCCATCAGCAGCGCGGGCGTCGACTTGTCACAGCCGCCCATCAGCACGGCCCCGTCGACCGGATAGGAGCGCAGCAGCTCCTCGGTCTCCATCGCCAGCAGATTGCGGTAGAGCATCGGCGTCGGCTTCTGGAAGGTCTCGCTCAGTGTCGAGACCGGGAACTCGAGCGGAAACCCGCCGGACTGCCACACCCCCCGCTTCACGGCCTGTGCGCGCTCCCGCAGGTGCACATGGCAGGGGTTGATGTCCGACCAGGTGTTGAGGATCGCGATGACCGGCTTGCCGAGATGCTCCTCGGGCAGGTACCCGAGCTGCCGGGTCCGGGCCCGGTGGCTGAACGACCGCAGGCCGTCGGTCCGGTACCACTGATCGCTTCTCAGTTTCCTCACACGGACCACCCGGCGGCGATGGCGGCGACCTCGGCCCGCTCGTCCTCGGGCAGGGGCCTGCTGGGCGGGCGGACGTCCCTGCGGCACAGGCCGAGCGCGGCGAGGGCCTCCTTGACGACGGTGACGTTGTTGGCGGAGCCGTGCGCGGCGCGCAGCTCCTCGAAGCGGCGGATCCGTTCCCAGACCTTCATGGCGGCCGGGTGGTCACCGGATCGAAGGGCTTCGATCATGCTCAGGGAGACGGCCGGGGCGACGTTCACGAGTCCCGAGGTGAACCCGGTGGCGCCCGCGGAGAAGTAGGAGGGCGCGTACGGCTCGGCGAGACCGGCGACCCAGACGAAACGGTCCAGGCCGGCGTCACGGGCGAAGGCGGCGAAGCGGGCCGCGTCGGGTACGGCGTACTTGACGCCGATGACGTTCGGGCAGTGGCCGGCGAGTTCGGCGAGGCGCGCGCCGGGCAAGCGGTCGTCGCGGAGGTACGGCACCACGCCCAGCTCGGGTACGGCCTCGGCGATGGCGCGGTGGTAGTCGACCCAGCCGGCCGCCGAGACGTACGGGTGCACGGGCTGGTGGACCATGACCATCCGGGCGCCGAGTTCGCGGGCGTGCCGCGCGGAGGCGACGGCGGTGGGCAGGTCGTGGCCGACGCCCACCAGGATCACGGCGCGGTCGCCGGCCTCGTCGACCGTCAGCTCGGTGACGAGGCGGCGCTCCTCGGGGGTGAGGGCGTAGAACTCGCCGGTGTTGCCGTTGGGTGTGAGGGTGCGGATCCCGCCGTCGAGCAGGCGGCGCAGCAGGGCCCGGTGGGTGTCCTGCGCGACGGAGCCGTCCTGGGCGAAGGGGGTCACCGTGATGGCCACCACGTCGGCCAGGGCCGCCCGTTGGGTCTCGAACGTCGGGCTGCTCACTCCTGGCCTTCCTCTGCCCGGGCTTCGGGGTACGCGCGCTCGACGAAGGACGCGATGTGGGCGTGCAGGGCACGGGCGGCACCGTCGGCGTCGCCCTCCAGGGCGAGCCGGAGGATCTCGCGGTGTTCGCCGGCCTCACGCTCCCAGGACGCGGACGCGGCCCACGCGACGGCGGAGACCAGGGCGGCCTGGTCACGGACCTCGTCGAGCATCCGGCCGAGCAGCGGATTGCCGCAGGGCAGATAGAGGGCGCGGTGGAACTCCCGGTTGGCGAGGGAGCGTTCGGCGGTGTCGGTGGCGTCGTCGGCGCGGGCCAGCGCGGAGCGGGCGGCCTCCAGGGAGGCACCTGAGCGCACCGTCCGGCGCAGGGCCTCCGGCTCCAGCAGCAGGCGCACGTCGTAGACCTCGCGCGCCATGTCCGCGTCCACCATGCGCACCGTGACGCCCTTGTACTGGTTCAGCACGACCAGCCCGGTCCCGGCGAGGGTCTTCAGCGCCTCGCGCACCGGAGTCTTGGACACCCCGAACTGCGCGGCCAGCTCCGTCTCGACCAGGGCCTGGCCGGGCGTCAGCTGCCCCGTCAGGATGCGGTGTCTGATCGCGTCCAGCACGACGTGCGTGCGGGACGGGATCGGGGTGGGCACAGAGGTCATGCGGCCCTCTCGGATCTCACGTATCGCGTCTCATATATGACGTACGAAGTACGACGCGTCGAAGGTAGGAGGGGCCCCGGGTTTCGTCAATGCCTTTGACAAAGAAGGCGGATGGCTGAAGAAGCCGGATGGCAGAAGAAGCCGGATGGCAGAAGAAGCCGGATGGCAGAAGAAGCCGGATGGCTCCGGCGAAGAAGGCGGGCGGCGTGCTCAGACGGTGTGGATGTGCCCCTCCACGGCGGCGTACGTGGGCCGGCCCGCGACCCCGGCCGCCCGCGCGGTGGCCGTCTCACGGCTGAGCGTGGGGCCGGCGTGGGTGACGAGCAGCTCCCGCACATGGGCGGCACGGGCGACGCGGCCGGCGTCCTCCGGTGTCAGATGGACCTGTTCGCCGTCGTGAGGGACGTCGATGCCGGCCTCGCACAGGAACAGGTCCGCGCGGGTGGCGAGTTCGCCGAGGGCGGGGCAGGGCCCGCTGTCCCCCGAGTACGCGAGCACGCTTCCCTGGCACTCTGCGCGCAGACCGTAGGCCTCGGTGTCGTGGGCGACGGCACGGGCGGTCAGGCGGAGGTTCCAGTGCCGGACGTCGTGCCCGTCGTACAGGTCACGGAAGTCGAGGACGCCCTTGAGGAAGCCGACGTCGGGGCGCCCGAAGAAGCCGGCCAGCCGGCGGGCGCAGTCCCGCGGGGCGTACACCGGGACCGGCGCGGGCGGGGTCATCCCGCCGAAGGCGAACGCGTAGGCGGCGGCCAGCAGATCGGCGCTGTGGTCGGCGTGCAGGTGCGAGATCCAGATCGCGGTGAGCCGCGCCGGATCCGTGTGCCGCTGCAACGCGGCGAACGTGCCGGGCCCCGCGTCCACCCACACCTCGGCTCCCCCGCCGCAGAGCAGATACCCCGAGCAGGGCCGGTCGGGACCGGGGTGCGGGGAGGCGGTGCCGAGGACGGTGATCGTGAGAGGCATGGGGGGAGAGTACGACGGCGGGGCGGCCGTTCCGGCCCACTCGGGTGACCTTGACCGGCACCGTCCGGAAACGCCCGGCACCGTCCGGAAAGCGCCCGGCGCCGCCGCGGCCCGCTACGGCGCGGGCAGCGTGAACACCAGGAACAGCACGCTCAGGGGCGGCAGCAGGGCGAGCGCCGCCGTCCAGCCGCGCAAGCCCGACCAGCGGCGCTTCCAGGGCAGCAGCCATGCCGTGAGCAGGGCCGCGAGGGCGAGCGGGCCGCCGTAGGAGAGCAGGCCGTAGATCCAGGTCAGCGCGGTGTTCAGCGCGTCCGAACAGTCGTCGGGGCCGCAGCTGTCCGTCGCCATCGCGGACAGCCCGCCGAACAGGGCGGCGGCCGGCCCGCACACGAGCATCAGGGCCGTCGCGACCGCCGGCGCCACCCAGGCCCGGGGATCCCGCTCGTCCCGGTCGGCCGGTCCGGGGAGCGTCGCGATGTGCTGTGTGGTCATACGAGCAGTGAAGCGGCGTGCGGGGGGCGGGCACACCGGTCCGCGTACTCATCCCGGACGGGTCGGGCTACTCAGTCACCGGCCGCCATCCCGGGTCCCGGCCGCTCAGTCCCAGCGCGCGGTCCAGCCGGGACGCGGTCAGGGGGACCGGGACCACCGGGCCGAACAGGCCGCCCCCGCGGTCGGGGTCGTCGGCGGCGGCCTCGAGGAAGACGAACGCCGAGTCCAGGGCGGCCGGATCGGGGTCGTAGTCCAGGCCGGCCGCGCGGGCCAGGTCCCAGCCGTGGACCACCAGTTCGTCGGCGACGACGGCGCCCGCGACCGCACCCGGCAGGTCCACCCCGCCGGCGCGGGTGTTCCCGGTCCAGGCGGCCGGGTCGCGCCAGGCGTCGGCCAGCTCGTCCAGCGCCTTGGGCAGTTCCTCGCGCCAGCCGGGGCCGATGTCCGGTACGGCGGTGGCCGGGCTGGTGTCGGTCGTCGCGCCGAGGTCCTTGCGGGCCGCGTCGCGGAAGGCCACGGACAGCGTCAGCAGATGGCCCAGGAGGTTGCGCACCGCGAGGTCGGGGCAGGGTGTCGGGCCCGTGAGCCGCTCGTCGGGGACCGCCTCGGCGAGCCGCGCCAGGATGCGGGTCTGGGGGCCCAGGTCGACCATGGTCATGCCGTGCTCCTTCGGGGTCGTGCCACCCGTACGGAATGCTGACCGTCCCGCTTGCGGAAACTCATCGGTCGAACTCCCGGCGCCCGCGCTCAGCGCGCGGACAGTGCCTCGCGTACCGTCGTGAGGTCGTCGTCGGACGCCAGCCCCGCGTGGTAGAGCCGCAGTTCGGTGGCGCCCTCCGCCCGGGCGCGGGCCGCGTCCGCCGCGAGGGTGCCGGGGCTGCCGCCCATCCCGGTGACGACCGTGAAGTTGGCGGCCAGGACCGTCCGCCCGCCCGCGTGCCCGGCGAAGGGCGCCAGCGGGGCCGTGCCGCCCGTGCAGGGCACCACCACGCCGTCGGCGACGGACAGGATGCGGGCGGGGTCGACGCCCGCGTTGGCGCCGCAGTGGTAGGAGACGGGGACGGCGTGCAGCAGGACCTGGAAGCCCGCCGGGGCCGCTGCCCGTACGGCGGCGACGGCCTCCTCCTGGAGGGTGCGGGCGCTCTCGTCGCGCCACGCGCGCGTGCGGGCCGCCGCCTCCTCCCCCAGCAGCTTCTCCACCGTCGGCCATCCCTCGTCCTGCGCCGTACCCCGCCACAGGGGCTCCAGCGCGGAGCGCACGGAGGCCGTCAGCGCGTCGGCGTCCAGGCCCTGTTCGCCGTAGCCGGTCCGGCAGGACGGGCAGAAGCACAGCGACATCAGGTACTGCCCGGCCTCCCCGAGGCCGACGCCGGAGATCTTGTCGTGGGCGTGCAGGTGCTGCAGCCCGTACCAGCCGAGGGACTCCAGCTCGGTGCCCCGCGCGCCGGGGCGTACGGCGGCCTCGGCGGCCAGGTCGACGAGGTACGCGCGCGTGGCGGGCTGGGCGATGCAGGGCGCCCACGGGTAGCGGTCGCCGTAGGCGTTGACGACCGAGGTGTCCGGGTGCTCGGCGCCCAGCCGGGAGTTGTGGGCGAGGACGACCCAGGTGTGCACCTCCAGACCGGCCGCCGAGAGCGCCCGCGCGGCCTCGCCGTAGGCGTCGCCGGGGGCCCAGCGGCCGGCGGGGTAGGGGCGCAGGCCGCGGCCCGCCCAGCGGCCGTCCGGCGGGTAGAGGACGGCCGCGTACTCGGCGGTGACGACGCGCCGGCGGGGGTGGCGGGGGGTCAGGGCGCGGGTGGAGTGGTAGGCGGCGGCGAGCGTCACCTGCTCGACGCCGAGTCCCGCGATGCGTGCGGGGGCCCCGGGATCGCCGTTGACGTCCCACGGGTAGACGAACGCCGAGGCCTTCACGCGTCCTCCTCCAGCAGCGCGTAGCCGCGCTCGATCAGGTGGGCGAGCTGTTTCACGTGCTCCTCCGCCGGCTCCTGCAGCGGGGGCCGGACCTCGCCGACGTCCAGGCCGCGCAGCCGTACCCCGGCCTTGACCAGCGAGACGGCGTAGCCCTGGCCCTGGGCGCGCAGTTCGACGAACGGCCGGTAGAAGCCGTCCAGGAGGCGCCGCACGGTGGCCCGGTCGTCCTCCTCCAGGGCGCGGTGGTGGGCGAGGGCGATCTCCGGGGCGAAGCAGAAGACGGCCGAGGAGTACAGGGTGATGCCGAGGGCGCGGTAGGCGAGCTGGGTCTGTTCGGCGGTGGGCAGGCCGTTGAAGTAGAGGAAGTCGCCGGGGGCCTCGGTGCGGACGGCGCTGACGATCCGCTGCATGAGGCCGAGATCGCCGAGGCCGTCCTTGAGGCCGATGACGCCGTCGGTGCGGGCGAGTTCCACGACCGTCCGCGGGGTGAAGACCGCGTTGTCGCGCTGGTAGACGATCACCGGCAGCGCGGTGGCCGCGGCGATCTCGCGGTAGTGCCGCAGCAGGCCCTCCTGGCCGGCGAGCACGAGGTAGGGGGGCATGGCGAGGAGGCCGTCGGCGCCCGCCGCCTCGGCCAGGCGCGCGTAGCGGACGGCGAGCGCGGTGCCGTAGCCGGCGCCCGCGACGACCGGGACGCGGCCCTCGGCCGCCTCCACGGCCACCCGGACGCAGGCCTCGAACTCCTCCGGCAGCAGCGCGTGGAACTCTCCGGTGCCGCAGCAGGCGAACACGGCGGCGGCCCCGGCCGCGACGCCCCGGCGCACATGGGTGCGGCAGGCGTCGAGGTCGAGCGAGCCGTCGGGGCCGTAGGCCGTGACGGGGAAGAACAGCGGACCGCGCGGATCGCTGAGCCGGTCGGTGAGAGGGGCTGGCGTCACGGGCGCTCCCTTGCGGCACGCGGGTGCATGTTTCTGATCGACGTCACGCTTCTGATCTACGTCTACATTCCTGAACGCGGCCACGCTACGGGGCCTTCTTACGGCAGGTCAAGCAGGCAAACTCGCTCCAACGTGCGCGAATTCACCGAGCCCGCGCGCCACTTGACGGTGCGCGGCGAGACTCTCTAGCGTGTCCATGTATGTGAATGTCGGCCACAAGGAGAACTGAGGATGCCCGCTCCCCGCACCGTTCTGCTCACCGGCGCCGCCGGTGGACTCGGCACCCTGATGCGGTCCCTGCTGCCGGCGTACGGCTACACGCTGCGCCTGTTCGACGTGCGCCCCGTCGAGGGCGAGCCGGACGCGATCACCGCGGACCTCGGGGACCCGCGGGCGGTGCGCGAGGCGGTGCGCGGCGTGGACGCGGTCCTCCACCTCGCGGGCATCTCCCTGGAGGCGCCCTTCGAGAAGATCCTGAAGGCGAACATCGAGGGCACCTACCACCTGTACGAGGCCGCCCGCCAGGAGGGCGTGCCCCGGATCGTCTTCGCCTCCTCCAACCACGCCGTCGGCTTCACCCCGGCCCCGCGCCCGGGCGAGGCACTGATCCCCCTCGACACCCCGCGCCGCCCGGACACCTTCTACGGCCTGTCCAAGTCCTTCGGCGAGGACCTGGCCCAGCTGTACTGGGACAGGCACGGCCTGGAGACCGTGTCGGTGCGCATCGGCTCCTGCTTCCCGGAGCCGACCAGCGTGCGCATGCTCTCGGTGTGGATGAGCCCGGCCGACGGCGCCCGCCTCTTCCACGCGGCCCTGACCGCCGAGAAGGTGGGCCACACGGTCGTCTACGGCTCCTCCGCGAACACCCGGCTGTGGTGGGACCTGACCTCCGCGCGGGCGCTCGGCTACGCACCCCAGGACGACTCCGAGCCGTACGCCGCGAAGCTGATCGCCGAGCAGGGCGAGCTGGACCCCGAGGACCCGGCCCAGAGCCACCTGGGCGGGCACTTCGTGAACGACCCGCCGATCTGGCCGTACTGATCGCTCCCGAGGACCCCGGGCGGCGGAAAACGATCGCCCACGCGCGCGGGCGGGCACCGAACGGGCCCGCCCGCCGCCGTATCCGGGCACCGAGGCCGCCCGCTCCCACCCCACCGGCCACGGCCCCGCAGGTCCGTGCGCGGGCGCACCGCTCGGCGAACGGGCACACACGGGCAGTATCGGGCCCGCAACAGGCCTGGTCAGCGCCGTGCACCCGCTGTAGAAATTCCCCCATGAGGCCCGAACGGGCAGTTCCGCGGGGAAGTGGGTGACGGCATGAGCACGAGGACGGCGGAGGAACGCCAGCGCGAGATCGTGCGGGCCGCGCGCGCCACCGGCGCGGTCGACGTCACCGCGCTCGCCGCCGAGCTGGGCGTGGCCAGGGAGACCGTCCGGCGCGACCTGCGCGTCCTGGAGGACCACGGGCTGGTCCGCCGGACGCACGGCGGCGCCTATCCGGTGGAGAGCGCCGGCTTCGAGACGACGCTCGCCTTCCGCGCCACCAGCCATGTGCCGGAGAAGCGCCGGATCGCGGCCGCCGCGGCCGAGCTGCTCGCGGACGCGGAGACGGTCTTCGTGGACGAGGGCTTCACCCCGCAGCTGATCGCCGAGTCCCTGCCCGCGGACCGGCCGCTGACCGTGGTCACCGCCTCCCTCCCGGTCGCGGGCGCCCTCGCCGAGGCCGAGCACGTCTCGGTGCTGCTGCTCGGCGGCCGGGTCCGGGCCGGCACCCTCGCCACCGTCGACCACTGGACGACGAAGATGCTCGCCGGCTTCGTCGTCGACCTCGCCTACATCGGCGCCAACGGCATCTCCCGCGAGCACGGACTGACCACGCCCGACCCCGCGGTCGGCGAGGTCAAGGCGCAGGCCATCAGGGCCGCGCGCCGGACCGTCTTCGCGGGCGTGCACACCAAGTTCGGCGCGGTCAGCTTCTGCCGGTTCGCCGAGGTCGGCGCGCTGGAGGCGATCGTGACGAGCACCCAGCTCCCGGCCGCCGAGGCCCACCGCTACTCCCTGCTGGGACCCCAGGTCATCCGGGTCTGATCCGCCGGCCCACCCGCCCCACCGGGAACCCCGGCCCATAAATGTCCACTATGCATATATAAGTCCAGGAGCGATCCATGCGAACCCAGAGCCGACGGAGGCCGCGAGCCACGCTCGCCACGGCCGCCGCAGGGACGCTGCTCGCCCCGCTGCTCTCCGGCTGCTGGGTCGGAGCGGGCGGGACCGGTTCCGGCGGCGACTCCATCAACGTCCTGATGGTCAACAACCCGCAGATGACCGAGCTGCAGAAGCTGACCGCCGCCCACTTCACCAAGGAGACCGGCATCAAGGTCAACTTCACGGTCCTGCCCGAGAACGACGTCCGCGACAAGATCAGCCAGGACTTCGCCAACCAGGCCGGGCAGTACGACGTGGCCACCCTCTCCAACTACGAGATACCGATGTACGCCCGCAACGGCTGGCTGCACGAGATGAACTCGTACGTCGCCGAGGACCCCGGGTACGACGAACAGGACGTCCTGGCACCCATGCGCCAGTCCCTGACCGCCGCCGACGGAAAGCTCTACGGGCAGCCCTTCTACGGCGAGTCGTCCTTCCTGATGTACCGCAAGGACGTGTTCGCGGCGAAGGGCCTGACCATGCCGGCGCATCCGACGTGGACGCAGGTCGCCGACCTCGCCGCGAAGGCGGACGGCGCACGGCCCGGGATGAAGGGCATCTGCCTGCGCGGCCTGCCCGGCTGGGGCGAGATGATGGCGCCGCTGACCACGGTGGTGAACACCTTCGGCGGCACCTGGTTCGACAAGAACTGGAACGCCCACCTCGATTCCCCCGCGTTCGAGAAGGCGACGAAGTTCTACGTCGACCTGGTCCGCGGCCACGGCGAGTCCGGCGCCGCCCAGTCCGGCTTCGCCGAGTGCCTCAACGACATGACCCAGGGCAAGGTCGCCATGTGGTACGACGCCACGAGCGCCGCGGGGCTGCTGGAGGCGGCGGACTCGCCGGTCAGGGGCAAGCTCGGCTACGTCCCCGCCCCCGTCGAGAAGACCCCCTCCTCCGGCTGGCTCTACACCTGGGCCTGGGGCATCCAGCAGGCCTCCCGCAACCCGGACAAGGCCTGGAAGTTCGTGTCCTGGGCGTCCGGCAAGGAGTACGAGCGGCTGGTCGGCGAGACCAGCGGCTGGTCGGACGTCCCGGCGGGCAAGCGGGCGTCGACGTACACGAACGCCGACTACCGCAAGACGGCCGGCGCCTTCCAGGAGATGACCCGGCAGGCCATCGAGAGCACCCGCCCGAACGACCCCGGCGTCCAGCCGCGCCCCGCGCCCGGCATCCAGTTCGTCGGCATCCCCGAGTTCACCGACCTCGGCACCAAGGTCTCCCAGGAGATCAGTTCGGCCGTCGCCGGACGCCAGTCCGTCGACTCGGCCCTGCGGAAGTCCCAGCAGCTCGCCGAGCGGATCTCGAAGGAGTACCAGGGACGATGACCGCGACGACAGCCCCGTTGACCGCGACACCGGCACGCGCCACCCGGCCGCCCTCCGCCCGGCTGCGCGCCTGGGCCACCCGGGCCCCCCTCCTGCCCGCCCTCGTCTTCATGATCGTCGTGACCCAGCTGCCGTTCGTGGCCACGCTGGTGATCTCCTTCTTCAACTGGAACGCCCTGTATCCGAAGGCCCGCCGCTTCACCGGCCTCGACAACTACCGCCAGGTCCTGACCGATCCGGACCTGCGCCACTCGGTGTGGACGACCGTGCTGCTCACGGTGACGGTGGTGCTGGTCAGCCTGGTCCTGGGCCTGGCGCTGGCACTGCTGCTGAACCGCAGGTTCCGCGGCCGTGGCGTCGTCCGCACCCTGCTGATCGCCCCGTTCCTGGTGGTCCCGGTGGCCGCGGCCCTGCTCTGGAAGCACGTCCTGTTCAACCCCGAGTACGGCCTGCTCAACGGCCTGCTGCACGCCGTCGGCGGCCCCCAGCCCGACTGGATCTCGAACACCCCGCTGCTCGCGGTCGAGGCCTCCCTGGTGTGGCAGTGGACGCCGTTCATGATGCTGATCCTGCTCGCCGGGCTGCAGAGCCGTGACCCCGAGCAGATCGAGGCCGCGCGGGTCGACGGCGCGGGCGGCTGGCAGATCTTCCGCCATCTGACACTCCCGCACCTGCGCCGCTACCTCGAACTCGGCGCCCTGCTGGGCTCGGTCTACATCGTCCAGAACTTCGACGCGGTCTTCACGATCACCTCCGGCGGCCTCGGCACCGCCAACCTGCCCTACACCGTCTACCAGAGCTTCTACCAGGCCCACGAGAACGGCCTCGCCTCGGCCGCCGGCGTCCTGGTCGTCATCGGCTCGATCGTCATCGCGACCTTCGCCCTGCGCGTGGTGTCGTCCCTGTTCCGCGAGGAGGTGTCCCGCGCATGAACGCCGTACTGCGCCGCAACGGGCTCGGCCTGGTGGCCTGGCTGGCCGGCATCGTCTTCTTCCTGCCCGTCGCCTGGATGGCGCTGACGTCCTTCCACTCCGAGGCGGACGCGGCGACCAACCCGCCGTCCTTCGCCGCGTCGCTGACCCTCGACGGCTACCGCGAGTTCTTCGGGGCGGGCGGCGGCGCGAGTCCCTGGCCCGCGCTCGTCAACTCGGCCGTGGCGTCGCTGGTGTCGACGGTCCTCGGCCTGCTCCTCGCCCTGCCGGCGGCGTACGCGCTGTCGATCCGGCGGGTGCGGAAGTGGACGGACGTGCTGTTCTTCTTCCTGTCCACGAAGATGCTGCCGGTGGTGGCCGGACTGCTGCCGATCTACCTGTTCGCGAAGAACACCGGGACGCTCGACGACATCTGGCTCCTGGTCGTCCTCTACACCTCCATGAACCTGCCGATCGCGGTGTGGATGATGCAGTCGTTCCTCGCCGAGGTCCCGGTGGCGGTGATCGAGGCGGCGCAGATCGACGGCGCCCGGCTGCCGACCGTCCTCGCGCGCGTGGTCGCCCCCATCGCCCTGCCCGGCATCGCCGCCACCGCCCTGATCTGCTTCATCTTCAGCTGGAACGAGCTGCTGTTCGCCCGGGTGCTCACGGGCGTGGTCGCCGAGACCGCCCCCGTCTTCCTGACCGGCTTCATCACCAGCCAGGGCCTGTTCCTGGCGAAGGTGTGCGCCGCGTCGCTCGTCATCTCCCTGCCGGTGCTCGCGGCGGGGTTCGCCGCCCAGGACAAACTCGTCCAGGGCCTGTCGTTGGGAGCCGTGAAATGAAGGCCGCCGTCATCGAGTCCGTGGGCCGCGCCCTCGTCACCGAGGTCCCCGACCCGACGCCGGGACCGCGCGAGGTCGTCGTCGAGGTCGCCGCGTGCGGCCTGTGCGGCACCGACCTGCACATCCTCCAGGGCGAGTTCGCGCCGAAGCTGCCGATCGTCCCCGGGCACGAGTTCGCGGGCGAGGTGGTCGGGGTCGGCGGCCAGGTCACCGAGGTCGCGGTCGGCGACCGGGTGGCCGTGGACCCCTCCCTGTACTGCTACGAGTGCCGCTACTGCCGCACCGGCCACAACAACCTGTGCGAGCGGTGGGCGGCGATCGGTGTGACGACGGCGGGCGGGGCGGCGCAGTACGCCGTCGCACCCGTGGCGAACTGCGTGAAGCTGCCCGAGCACGTCCGCACCGAGGACGCGGCCCTGGTGGAGCCCCTGTCGTGCGCGGTGCGCGGCTACGACGTCCTGCAGTCTCGCCTCGGCGCGCACGTGCTGATCTACGGCTCCGGGACCATGGGCCTGATGATGCTGGAACTGGCCAAGCGGACCGGCGCGGCGAGCGTGGACGTGGTGGACCTCAACCCGGCCCGCCTGGAGACGGCCCGCCGGCTGGGCGTCTCGGCGTCCGCCGCGAGCCCCGACGAGCTGGACCGGCCGCAGGGCTGGGACCTGGTCGTGGACGCGACCGGCAACGCGGCGGCGATCCAGGACGGCCTGGACCGGGTGGCGAAGGCGGGCACGTTCCTGCAGTTCGGGGTGGCCGACTACGCGACCCGGGTGACGATCGACCCGTACCGGATCTACAACCAGGAGATCACCATCACCGGCTCCATGGCGGTGCTGCACAGCTTCGAGCGGGCGGCCGAGCTGTTCGCGAACGGGGTGCTGGACCCGGAGGTGTTCATCAGCGACCGGATCCCGCTCGCGCGGTACCCGCAGGCGCTGGAGCAGTTCGCGTCCGGGGTGGGACGGAAGATCGTGGTGGTGCCGTAGGCCGTACGGCCGGGCCGTGCGGCCGGGCCGGGTGCTTGGGCCGGGTGCTTGGGCCGGGTGCTTGGGCCCTGCGCTTGGGCCCTGTGCTTGGGCCCTGCGCTTGGGCCCTGTGCTTGGGCCGTTCGAAGGGTTTCGGCTGGTAAGGGAACGGTAAAGCGGTGTCGTTCGTTCACCCGGCATGACAGCTATGACCCCTGGCTCGAACATCCCTCTCTCCACCGTGCGCGTCACGGTGGACGTCGCCGCTCCCGTGCGGCTCGACGTGTCGGGCCTGCTGCTCACCGCCGACGGCAAGGTGCGCTCGGACGACGACTTCATCTTCTACAACCAGCCGGTGGGCCCGGGCGTGTCGTATGCCTCCGGTGGCGGCGCGGCGCCCGACGCGATCACCGTGGACACCGCCGCCGTCCCGCCGGACATCGAGAAGATCGTGGTCACGGCCAGCCCGGACGCGGCCGGCCAGACCTTCCAGGGCATCGAGCCGACGGCCACCGTGCGCGACGCGGACGGCGGCGAGGTGCTGGCCACGTTCACACCTCCGCAGCTCGGCACGGAGACCGCGCTGGTCGTCATGGAGATCTACCGCCGGGGCGGCCAGTGGAAGGCCCGCGCGGTCGGCCAGGGGTACGCCGACGGCCTGGCCGGCATCGCCACGGACTTCGGGGTGACGGTGGAGGAGCCGGCCGCGGCGGCACCGGCGGCCGCGGCACCGGCACCGGCACCGCAGGCGGTCGCCCCGCAGACTCCCCCGCCTCCCGCCGCTCCCCCGGCGCCGCCCGCCGCGGTGCCCGGCACCGGGAAGGTCAACCTGGACAAGGGCCGGGTCAGCCTGCAGAAGAACCAGACCGTGTCCCTGGTCAAGGGCGGCCGTCCGCTGCTGTCCCTGGTGCAGATGGGCCTCGGCTGGGAGCCGGCGTTCCGCAGCGCGGACATCGACCTGGACGCGTCGGTCATCGCGTACGGGCCGCAGCGCAACCACATCGACAGCTGCTACTTCGGCAAGCTGACGATCCTGAACGGCGCGGTCAAGCACTCCGGGGACAACCTGACGGGCGAGGGCGGGGGCGACGACGAGGTGATCGTGGTCGACCTCGGCCGGCTCCCGCAGGAGGTCACCGGGCTGGTCTTCACGGTCAACTCCTTCTCGGGCCAGAAGTTCACGGAGGTCGCCAAGGCCTACTGCCGCCTGGTGGACACGGCCACCGGCGAGGAGCTGGTCCGCTTCGACCTCACCCACGCGGAGCCGCAGACGGGCGTGATGATGGCGAAGCTGGTCCGCCAGTTCTCGGGCGAGTGGGACATGACGGCGGTGGGCGAGTTCGTGAAGGCTCGCACGGTGCGCAACATGGTGGAGCCGGGGGCCCGGGCGCTGTAGCTCACCGTAGGGCCGTGCCGGGGAACGGCAGCCCCCGGCACGGCCCTACGGCCGCAGCCCCTCCACCAGCAGCCTCAAGTACCGCCCGATCTCCCGCCCCTGCCCGTTCGCCAGCTCCGACGCCGTGGACACCCCGTGCGCCAGCCGCAGCAGCTCGATCGGCTCCAGGTCCTCGCGCAGCGCACCCTCCGCCTGCGCCGCCTCCACCAGGCGGCTCGCCGCGCCCTTCACCACCGTCCCGCACGCCGTCAGCGCCGCCGAGCTGCCGTCGGTCACCGCCGACCCGAGCAGCGCCTTCATCCCGCGCACCTGGATCGTGGCGACGCACAGCTCCTGCAGCCACTCCATCAACGCCTCGCCCGGCGGCAGTTCCCTCGCCAGCTCCTCGGCCCGCACCCCGAGCGCCTCGATGCGGTCCACGTACGCCGCCTCCAGCAGCGCCTGCCGCGTCGGGAAGTGCCGGTAGAGCGTGCCCGAGCCGACGCCCGCCCGCTTGGCGATGTCGTCGAGTGACGCGTTCTCCCCATGCTCGGCGAAGGCCTCGGCCGCCACCTTCAGCAACCGCTCGTAGTTGCGCCGAGCGTCCGCACGCATGGGCCTGACCTGCGTCATCCAGTAACTCCTTGCAAACCGGGGACCCTCTCCGTATTTTAGCGGGCATTAAACGGAGACAGTCCCCGCTTATCGTCGCCGCGGGGGCGACCAGACCGGGAGACCGCCATGTCCATCCCGTCCGCACCGTCCGCCGCCACCGACGCGCCCACCACGCCCTCGCCGCCCGCGAGGCTCGGCACCACCCTTCTCGTCATCGTCACCGCCTACCTGATGGTCGGCGTCGACTCCACCGTCGTCAACGTGGCGCTGCCCGACATCCAGCGGGGCCTGCACTTCAGCCGCACCGGCCTGTCCTGGGTCCTCAACGCCTACACCCTCGCCTTCGGCGGGCTGCTGCTGCTCGGCGGGCGCGCCGGCGACCTCCTCGGCCGCCGCCGCACCCTCACCGCCGGCGTCCTGCTGTTCGCCCTGTCCTCCCTGCTCGGCGGGCTCGCCACCGACGGCACCTGGCTCCTCGCCGCCCGCGCGCTGCAGGGTCTGGGCGGCGCCCTGATCGCCCCGAGCACCCTCGCCCTGATCACCACGAGTTTCCCCGAAGGCCCGCCCCGGCACCGGGCGCTGAGCGTCTACTCGTCCATGGCCGGCATCGGCGGCTCCGTCGGCCTGGTCCTCGGCGGCATGCTGACCTCCTGGGCGTCCTGGCGCTGGGCCCTGCTCATCAACGTGCCCCTGGGCATCGCCCTCGCGCTCGCCCTGCCCCGCTTCGTCGCCGAGACCCCGCGCCACGCGGGCCGGTTCGACCTGGCGGGCGCGCTCACCGGGACGGCCGGGACGACTTCGCTGGTGTACGCGTTCATCCGGGTCTCCGGCTCCGGCTGGAGCGACACCCGGGCCCAGCTCGGCCTCGGTGCGGCCGCGGCCCTGCTGGCCGCCTTCGTCCTGGTCGAGGCGCGGGCCGGCCAGCCGGTCCTGCCGCTGCGCCTGTTCGCCGACCGCGACCGGGCGGGCGGCTACCTGAGCATCCTGCTGCTGCCCGCGGGCATGTTCGGCGCCTTCTACTTCCTCACCCTGATCTGCCAGCAGGTGCTGCGCTACAGCCCGTTGCGCGCCGGCTTCGCCTTCCTGCCGATGACGCTGGTGATGTTCACGACCGTACGGCTGGTGCCCCGCCTGCTGGCCCGGTTCGGCACCAAGCCGGTGCTGCTGACGGGCATGTCGCTGGTCGCCGTGGGCACCGGCCTGCTGTGGCGGCTGCGCGCCGGGGACGGCTACACGGCCGGACTGCTCGGCCCGCTGCTGCTGTTGGGGCTGGGCGTGGGGCTGAGCTTCATGCCGTTGAACGCCACGATCCTCGCCGCCGTCGCGCCGCGGGAGGCGGGCGCCGCCTCCGGGCTGCTGCAGAGCCTGCAGTGGCTCGGCGGGACCGTCGGCCTGTCCGTCCTGGTCACCGTGTACGGCACGGCGACCCGGCACGCCGCCGGGTCGCCGGACGCCGTCCTCACCCACGGCGCGGCCGACGCGTTCGGCGTGGGTGCTCTGATCGCCCTGGCGGCGCTGCTGGTGGCGGGGACGGTACTCACCGGCGGCAAGCCCCGGCCCGGCGCCTGAGGTCGCGCCGTCCGGCGGCCCCGCCCCGTCAGAAGAGCGCGCTGTACGCGTTCAGCGCCGGCTGGCCGCCGAGGTGGGCGTAGAGCACGGTGGAGTCCCTGTCGATCTCCCCGCGCCGGACGAGGTCGACGAGTCCGGCCATCGACTTCCCCTCGTACACCGGGTCGGTGACCATGCCCTCGGTCCGCGCGGCCAGCCGCATGGCTTCCAGGGTGGCCTCGTCCGGGACGCCGTAGGTCCCCGCGTGGTACCGCTCGTCCAGCTCGACGGTCATCTCGCCCTCGACGCCGAGCAGTCCGCCGGTGGCGGCCGCGATGCGGGTGATCTGGTCCCTGGTGGCGGCGGGCCTGGCGGAGGCGTCGATGCCGATCACCCGGCGGGGCCGGCCGCCCGCCTCCTCCAGCGCCCGGAACCCGGCCACCATGCCGGCCTGCGTGGACCCGGTCACCGAGCACACGACCACCGTGTCGAAGAAGACGCCCGTCTCCCGCTCCTGCTCGGCCACTTCGGCGGCCCATCCGGCGAAGCCGAGGCCGCCGAGCGGGTGGTCGGAGGCGCCGGCCGGGACGGCGTACGGCTTCCCGCCCGCCGCCTCGACGTCCCGCAGCGCCTGCTCCCAGCTCTCCTTGGTCCCGATCCCGAACCCGGCCCGCACCAGCCGCACCTCGGCCCCGGCGAGCCGGCTGATCAGGATGTTGCCGACCTTGTCGTACACGGCGTCCGGCCAGTCCACCCAGCTCTCCTGCACCAGGACACAGGCCAGCCCCGCCCGGGCGGCGACGGCGGCGACCTGGCGGGTGTGGTTGGACTGCACGCCACCGATCGACACGAGCGTGTCACAGCCCTGCGCGAGCGCGTCGGCGACCAGGTACTCCAGCTTGCGCGTCTTGTTGCCGCCGTAGGCGATACCGGAGTTGCAGTCCTCCCGCTTGGCCCAGAGCGAGGCGCCACCGAGGTGCTCGGTCAGGCGCTCCAGGGGGTGCACCGGGGAGGGGCCGAACAGGAGGGGGTAGCGCTCGTACGACGCCAGAGCGGCGGACAGGGACACGGGACCTCCAGGGTCAGTCGGCGTCGGCCAGGTCGGCGAGCGTGCGCCAGATATCGGCCGTGACCTGGACGGCACCGTCCACGTCGGCGGCGGCGCAGGCCTCGATCAGCCGCTCGTGCAGCCCTGCGGAGCGGCAGGAGCCGCCCTCGCCGAAGCGCTGCCGCTCCAGGCGGCGGATGAGCGGGGTGTAGCGGGCGACGGTGGCGGCGGCCGCGCGGTTGCCGCTCACCCGGACCAGGACGTGGTGCAGCTCGTCGTCGGCGCGCAGGGCCTCGTCGACGTCACCGGTGCGCACGGCGGCGGCGAAGCGCTCGTTGGCCGCGCGCATCCCGTCCAGGTCCGTCTCCCGCAGGCGGGGTACGGCGACCCGGGTGACCAGCTCGTGCATCGCACCGACCACGGCCGCCGCGTCCCGCACGTCGGCGGCGACGAGCGGGGTCACCCGGGTGTAGCTCTGCGGCTTGCTCTCCAGCAGCCCCTCCTCCACGAGCCGCGCGAACGCCTCGCGCACGGGTGCCCGCGACAGCCCCAGCCGCTCCGCCAGATCGGCGTCGCGGACCACGGCGCCGGGCTCGATCTCCCCCGCCACGATGGCGTCCCGGATCGCGGCACAGGCGCGGTCCCTGAGGAGGGTGCGGGGCACGGGACGCAGGGTCTGCATGGGCTGAAATGTTAGATGTCAGCCGGAGCGATGAAAAGGGGTGTGGCCCGCACCCCCCGTAGAAGTGCGGGCCACGTCTCACGGCCGGCCGCGTCTGACTTCTGCCACGGCTCGGTCCTGCCGAGGCTCAGTCCTGCCACGGCCAGTGGGCGTCGCGTGCCGCTTCGAGCAGCGGCACCATGCGGAAGGCGGAGTCCGACAGGCCGCCGAAGGTGTGACGGTTCGCCGTGCCCGAAGGACCGTGACCCGCCCGGTAGCCCTCCAGGTTCCAGGTGTAGACCGGCACATCGGCCGGAATCCGGTCCGTCGGCTCGCCGAGCCGGTGCGGGGCGTACTGCTCGTCCGTGACGATCAGCACCCGGTCGTGGTTCCGGTAGTGCCGGCGCACCGCCTCGGTGGTGTCGGTGCCGCCCAGGTTGCCGAAGCGCTCCAGGACCTTCAGCACCGACTCGCCCCTGCGGAACTCCACCCGGCCGCTGGTCGACCCGAACTGCACGAGGTCGGCCTCGGCCGCCCGCAGCGCGAGCGCGGTGCCGAAGATCGCCGCCGCGTCGGCCCGGGTGAGCTGCGAACGGTCGGCCGACTGCGCCCAGAACATCGAGCCCGAGCGGTCGACGAGCACCAGCGTCCGGCCCGGCAGCGCGGGCACGTTGGCCAGCGAGTGGCCGAGCGCCCGCTCCAGCGGGTGGGCCCAGCGCAGCGAGGGCGCGTGTCGGTAGGCGGCCAGGTAGCGGAAGGGGAACTGCCGCGAGCGCGCCACCTGCTCCGGGTCGCTGAACCTGGCCGCGACCTGCGCGGCGACCTCGTCCGAGACCCCGGCCTCGTCGAAGTTGCGCAGGTTCCGCACCAGAGCCATCGGGCCCATGGACGGGATCACGGCCTCCCAGGCCGCCCGGTCCATCGGGCCCTGGAGCCAGCCTGCCAGCGCCTCCCAGGTGATGCCGGCCGCCGCGAGCCGCTCGGCACCGCCGGGCGAGGTGACGACCGCGCGCCGCTCCCCCACCGGCAGCGCCATCAGCTCGTGGTGCGCCGCGAGCACCGGCAGCGAGGCCGGCGGCACGGCGGTGTCCGGGTGGTGCCGGCGGTCGAGGGCGTACCGGAACAGGTCGCCCTGCCACGGCTTGTCCGGGTCCGGTGCCGCGTGCACGAGGTTGAGGATGTCGCCGAAGCGGTAGCCCCTGGACGCGGTGTCGTACTTCAGCAGCGCCTTGGCGTGGTAGAGCCGTCGTACGGCGTCGGCGGTCCCGCGCTTGACCGGCTTGGGGACGGCGCGTCCGTACGTCGACGTCCAGTAGGCGAGCAGCTCGCCGGGCTCGTCCGGGCGCTGCAGCACCGCGTCCACGACCTGCCGGCCCGTGGGGCCGTCGGTCGCGCCCGCCGTCAGCCGTGCCCGCACGTACTCGGCGGCGCCGACGATCGAGGCCGTCCGCATGTTGCCGTCGCCGCGCAGCCAGCGCAGCAGTCCGGCCGTCCAGGCCGGGTCGCTGACGGCGAGGTCGCGGACGAGGCGGGCGAACCGGTCGTCGCGGTCCTCGGCGCTCTCGTAGAAGGTGTTCCCGAGGAAGTGGGACACCGCGAGCAGGAAGAGTTCCGAGCGCGCGTCGCGCTCCCGGCCCCGGCCGCCCTGGTGCGTGCGCAGGGTCCGGCCGGTGCCGGTGACCGGCGAGGTGGGCTGCGCCTTCGCGGCACGCGTGTTGAACCGCGCCATGGTGAATTCCCCCGAATTCATTGCCGTTTCGGAGGGAGGCGCAGCAAATGGAGGGTGTCCGAGATCAGGTGTCGGCGGCGGACTTAGTCAAATGCTCTATCCATTGAGCTACACCGGCCCTGGGCCGGTGACGGGAGTCGAACCCGCAACCTTCTGATCCCATGAAGTAACCGCTGCCTGCGCACCGGGCACCCACCATGAGCTGCGCCTCCCGAGATCAGTCCGGCCGCGGCTGTTTTTCATTCCGTGAAAGGGAAGTAGCCGCTGCCCTCGCACCGGGAGGTGCGTGACGTCGTGATCTCACTGTAGGAGGCGCAGCCGACGGGGTGCGAGCGAATTAACGCCGCTTCGCCGGTTACCGCTTGTGCCGCTTCCACGGCCCGGTGACGGCGAGCATGATGCCGGGCGTCTGGATGTTGGCGAACAGGGTGCGGCCGTCGGGCGAGAAGGTGACGCCCGTGAACTCGCTGTACTCCGGCTCGGTTTCGGTCCCGATGTTGAGTTCGTTGCGGGCGATCGGGTACGTACGGCCGCTCTCGGTGGCGCCGAACAGGTGCTGGACGCCCTCGCCGTCCTCGGCGATGACCAGGCCGCCGTACGGGGAGACGGTGATGTTGTCCGGGCCGTCGAAGGCGCCGTCCTTCTCCGGGGCCGGGTTGACGCCCAGCAGCACCTTCAGGGTGAGGGTGCGGCGCTTGGGGTCGTAGAACCAGACCTGGCCGTCGTGCTGGACCGGGCTCTCCGAGCGGGCGAAGGAGGAGACGATGTAGGTGCCGCCGTCGCCCCACCACATGCCCTCCAGCTTGCGGGCGCGGGTGATCTGGCCGTCGGCGAACTGCTTGCGGGTGGAGACCGTCGTGGCGTCGCGGTCGGGGACGTCCACCCAGTCGACGCCGTAGACCGTGCCGGTCTTCGTGGCACGGGAGAGGTCGTCGACGAACTTGCCGCCGGAGTCGAAGCACTTGAAGGCCTGCAGCACGCCCGCGTCGTCGGCGAGGGTGCGCAGCCTGCCGCGGCCGTGGCGGAAGCCCTCCGGCGGGGTCCAGCGGTAGAGCAGGCCGTTGGGGCCGGCCGCGTCCTCGGTGAGGTAGGCGTGGCCGCGCTTGGGGTCGATGACGACGGCCTCGTGGGCGTAGCGGCCGAGGGCCTTGACGGGCTTGGGGCCGCGGTTGGCCCGGCGGTCCTCGGGGTCGACCTCGAAGACGTAGCCGTGGTCCTTGGTGAAACCGTTCTTTCCGGCCTTGTCCTCGGTCTCCTCGCAGGTCAGCCAGGTGCCCCACGGGGTGCTGCCGCCCGCGCAGTTGGTGGCGGTGCCGGCGATGCCCACCCACTCGGCGACCTCGCCGCCGCGGCGGACCTCCACGACGGTGCAGCCGCCGGCCGCCGCCGGGTCGTAGACCAGGCCCTCGGTGAGCGGGACCGGGTGCGGCCACTGGGCGCGGGCGCCGGCCAGCTCGTGGTTGTTGACCAGGAGGGTGGTGCCGCGGGGGCCCTCGAAGGCGGCGGTGCCGTCGTGGTTGGACGGCGTGAACTCACCGGACTCCAGCGTGGTGCGGCCGCTGTAGGTGATGATCTTGTACGTGAAGCCCGCGGGCAGGGCCAGGATGCCGTTCGGGTCGGGGAGCAACGGGCCGTAGCCGACGCCGTGGTGGTGGCCGCCGTGCGCCGAGTCCGTCTCCTCGACGGTGTCGACGTCGGTCGCGGCGAGGGCGTTCGGGGCGGTGGCGAGGGCGCCGACGCTGCCCGCCAGGGCGACCCCGGCACCGGTGATCGCGGATTTTCTGGCGAAGTCCCTGCGGGTGAGCGACATGGTGTGTCTCCTGAGACGGTGGGAGTGCCGTGGAGGGTGGCGGACCGCGGTTCGGCGCACACGCTCCCGCCACACCTTGAACGGGAGTTGAACAAAGGCCTACTTCGGAGGCCCTTGTTCAAGAATCCGTATGCACCGGCCCATGGCCGACCCAAGAGGCCGTCAGCCGCCCTGCTGGGACCGCGCCTTGAAGGCCGCCTTCCGCGCCAGCTTCGCCACCTTCTTGTCCGGGTGCAGCCGCCCCATCGCCTCCAGCACCTCCGCGGTGGCCGGATGCCCCACCCGCCAGGCCGCGGCGAAGAAGCCGCTGTGCTGCGCGGCCAGCCCCTCGACGAGCGCCTGGAGTTCCTCCGAGTTGCCCTCGGCCTGGAGCTGGGCGGCCACCGTGTCGATGGTCAGCCAGAACACCAGTTCCTGGGACGGCGCCGGCACCCCGGCGGCGCCCCGCTCGCTCAGCCACACCCGGGCGAGCCCGCCCAGCTCGGGGTCGTCGAGGACCTCCCGCAGGGCCGGCTCGGCCTCCGGGCCCACCAGCGACAGCGCCTGCTGGCAGCGCAGCCTGCGCAGCGGCGCGCCCGCGTCGGCGCCCCGGGCCGCCGCCAGCAACTCCCGGGCGGAGGCGAGCGGTTCCCGCCGGGTGAGCCACTGCTCCGTCTCGGCCCGGGCGGCGGACTGTCCGAAGCGGGCGGTGCCGTCGAGCAGCGCGTCCGCGCCCTTGTCGGCGAGTTCACCGACCGCGGGCGCCTCGAACCCGGCGTCCAGCAGGCGGGCCCGCAGCCCGTACGCGCCGAGCGGGGTGAGCCGGACCATGCCGTAGCGGGAGACGTCGTCCTCGTCGACCGGCGCGGCGGGCTCCTCGTCGGCGTCGGCCATCAGCGCCTCGTCGACCGGCTGGTACTCCACGAGGCCGATCGGCTCCAGTATCCGGAACTGGTCGTCGAGCCGCATCATCGCGTCGGAGACCTGCTCCAGGACGTCGTTGGTGGGCTCGCCCATGTCGTCGGGCACGATCATCGACGCGGCGAGGGCCGGCAGCGGGACCGGGCCCTCACCGGGGCCGTCCTCACCGACGGTCAGCAGATAGAGGTTGCCGAGGACGCCGTCGAGGAACTCGGCCTCGGCCTCCGGGTCCCAGTCGAGTGACGAGAAATCGACCTCGCCGCCCTCCTCCAGCGCGTCGACCAGACCGTCCAGGTCCGGCACGCTCGCGTCGGCCAGGACGGTGTCCAGGGCGGCGAGCCACACCGAGAGGACGTCGTGCGGGGAGCCGCCGGTGAGCCGCTTCAGCTCCTCCGCGGCCCGGACGGTCCCGGCCTCCTCGTCCACGATCTCGACCAGGCCCGCGTCCACCGCGACCCGCCAGGCCTCACTGGCGGACGCGGCGGCGTCGTCACCGCTGAGTCCGAGCTCGCCGGCGGCGGCCGGAAGCTGCTCCTCGAGGAGTCCACCGCCCGCGTCGACGCGCGTGTCGGGCCCGGCCCAGCGGGCGAGGCGGGCGGCGCGGGAGAGCACCGGCGTGGACAGCGCGGCGCGCGCCAGCTCCGCTTCGGGGTGCAGCCGTACGGGCGGCAGGGGGGAGCTGTCTGACATCGGCTGGTTCTCCTCGGACCGTGAAACTGGCTCAGCCGCTCAGCCTAGACGGATTTCGCCCCATGCCGCCCGGTTCATCTCCCCGTCGACGGCAGTACATGGCCGAAACCTTGACAACTCCCGGCGCCAGGCAGGAGATTGACGCGCGTAGAAGTTGGGGGGACAACTGTTCACTCGGCTCTATGCGTGTCACGGAGGGCTACGAGCCCCACACGCTCCCGTACCACCCTCGTCCCGGCGTTCACGTATGTCCCCGGAGGGAACCCTTGCCGAGCAGGTCTTCCGCGCGCCTCGCCGCGCTCACCGTCGCCGCCGTCTGCAGCGCCGCGTCCGCCGTCGTCCTCACCTCGCCCGCGCACGCCGACTCGGTGCGCATCCACGACATCCAGGGCACGACCCGGATATCCCCGTTCGCCGGGCAGAAGGTGGCGGACGTGCCCGGCATCGTCACGGCCACGCGCACCTACGGCTCCTCGAAGGGCTTCTGGATCCAGGACGCGGCCCCGGACGACAACCCGGCCACCAGTGAGGGCGTGTTCGTCTTCACCAGCTCCACGCCGAAGGTCGCGGTCGGCGACTCGGTGACGGTGACCGGCACGGTCTCCGAGTACGTCCCGGGCGGCGCCTCCACCGGCAACCAGTCGCTGACGGAGATCACCAAGCCCACCGTCACCACCGTCTCCACCGGCAACGCGGTCCCGGCGCCGGTCGTGATCGACGCCGGGTCGGTCCCGCGCGCCTACACTCCGGCCGGCGACACCGCCGCGAACGGCTCGATCAACGGCCTGACCCTGGACCCCTCGGCGTACGCCCTGGACTACTACGAGTCCCTGGAGGGCATGAACGTCCAGGTCGAGGACACCCGTGTGGTCACCGGCACCGACCCCTACGCCGAGCTGTGGGTCACGGTGAAGCCGCACGAGCACCGGAGCCACCGCGGCGGCACGGTCTACGGCTCCTACGACTCCCAGAACACCGGCCGGCTGCAGATCCAGTCGCTGGGCTCGACCGCCGACTTCCCGAAGGCGAACGTCGGCGACACGCTGGAGGGCGCCACCACCGGCCCGCTGGACTTCAACCAGTACGGCGGCTACACCCTCGTCGCGAGCAAGCTCGGCACGCTGGACAGCGCCGGCCTGGAGCGCGAGACGACGCGGAAGCAGTCGGGCCGCGAGCTGGCGGTGGCGACGTACAACGTCGAGAACCTCGACCCGTCGGACAACACCTTCGACAAGCACGCCGCCGCGATCGTGGACAACCTGCAGTCGCCGGACATCGTGTCCCTGGAGGAGATCCAGGACGACAACGGCGCCAAGGACGACGGCACGGTCGACGCGAGCGTCACCGTGAACAAGCTGATCGACGCGATCGTCGCGGCGGGCGGCCCGAAGTACGACTGGCGCTCCATCGACCCGGTCAACGACCAGGACGGCGGCGAGCCGGGCGGCAACATCCGCCAGGTGTTCCTGTTCAACCCGGAGCGGGTGTCCTTCGTGGACCGCGCGGGCGGCGACTCCACCACCGCGGTCGGCGTCACCGAGGAGCACGGCAAGGCCGAGCTGACGGCCTCCCCGGGCCGGATCGACCCGGCGAACGCGGCCTGGAAGGCCAGCCGCAAGCCGCTGGTCGGCCAGTTCGTCTTCCGCGGCAAGACCGTCTTCGTGATCGGCAACCACCTGATCTCGAAGGGCGGCGACCAGCCGCTCACCGCGCAGTACCAGCCGGTGACCCGCAGCTCGGAGATCCAGCGTCACGCGCAGGCGACCGCGGTGAACACGTTCGTCAAGGACATCCTGAAGATCCAGAAGAACGCGGACGTCATCGCCCTCGGCGACATGAACGACTTCGAGTTCTCCGACACCGCCAAGATCATGGAGGGTGACGGCGAGCTGTGGTCGGCGATCAAGTTGCTGCCCAGGAACGAGCGTTACACCTACGACTACCAGGGCAACGAGCAGGTCCTGGACCAGATCCTGATCAGCCCGGCGATCCGGCGCGGCTGTGACTTCGAGTACGACAGCGTGCACATCAACTCGGAGTTCAACGACCAGATCAGCGACCACGACCCGCAGGTGCTGCGGTTCCGTCCGTGACACGGGGCGGGACCGGCCGGACGTCGCCGTCCGGCCGGTCCCGCCGTCCCGTGCTCAGTGCCGCCGGTCGACCCTGCGCCAGATCACGGCCGCGGCGACGACGGCGGCGCCCGCCGCGCCGGCGATCAGCACCGGCTTCGGATGGCGCAGCGCGGCGCCCCAGGCGGAGCGCACCGGCGCGGGCACGCGCGTGTCGTGCTGCGCGGTCTGCCCGGCGTGCGCCGCGCGGTCCTGCAGGGCGTGCCCGGCCTGCGCCGCCCGGTCCTGCAGGGCGTGTCCGCTCCGGCCGGCCTGCTCCTGCATCAGATGGCCGGCCTTCGCCATGCGCTCCTGCGCGGTGTGCCCGGCCTTCAGGGCGCGGTCCTGCATCAGGTGGCCGGCCTTCGCCGCCCGGTCCTGCATGCCGTGCCCCGCGTGGGCGGCGCCGGCCCGCAGCTGGACGGTCATGGCGCCCGCCTTGTCCCTCAGGTCGGCGGCCCGCACCCGGGCCCGGCCCTTCACATCGGCCTTGCCCACCAACTGGGCGATGGTGTCGCCGAGTTGGTTCCTGGTGTGTTCGATCTGCTGCCGCAGCTCGTCGGGGCCCTTGGCGCCCGAGCGGTGCGGGATCCTGTGCGTCATCGGTGTGCCCTTTCCCTGATCACGTCGACGTCCGCCCTGACGCTGCCGAGCGTCTCCTCGGGGGTCGGCGGGGCGGCGCGGCGCAGCTGGGCCCGTCCGGCCGCGGCCAGCAGGCCGGCCACGGCGAAGAACACCGCGGCCACGATCAGTGCCGCCGCCCACACGGGCAGCGCCACACAGAGGGCGGCGGTGGCCGCTCCGGCCAGGACGATCAGCCCGACGTATCCGACGGCGCCGGCGGCGCCCAGCAGTCCGCCGCCGCGTCCGGCACGCCGTCCCTTCTCGGCCATTTCCTCCTTGGCGAGGGCGACCTCCTGGTGCAGCAGCCGGGAGAGCTGTTCGGTGGCCCGGCCGACGAGTTCACCCGTGGAGGGGTGCCCGTCGGCCGCGGGCCGTGCGTGGGGGGTCACGGTCACGGTGTTCCGCCTCCTCTCTGTACGGAACCTTCGGGTACCCGGGCCGAAGACCGTTAGACCGTCAGCCCTGTCCTCCTCCCTGCGACCCGCGCTCGCCAAGGCGCGCGAGTTGGGTCTGGAACCAGTCGAGGCGGGCCTGCAACAGCGCTGCCTCGGCGGTCAGTTCCGGTACGCCCGGCGCACCGGCGGCCGTCAACTCGGCGTACGGGGGCGGTGTACCGCTCCCCGCGACCACCCGCAGCCCCTCCCCGGCGAGCCGGGCGAAGGAGGCGAGCGAGACGGACGTACGGGCGCGGACACAGCCCGCGCAGGCGGGGGCGAGGGCCCGCCAGCCGGGTCTGCCCCAGCCGGCGTCGGCCAGGGCGACGGCGGTGGTGCCGCAGGCGCAGGCGCCGGCGACGGCGGTGCGGACCCGCTGCCGGGCGTAGCGGAAGCCGCGCTCGAAGCGGATGTAGGCGCCGAGCACGGACACCTCCAGCAGGACCGCCTCCCGGTGCTCGGCCGTGCACAGCAGGGCCTCGGCGGCCGCGCGCTCGTGGACGCAGTGGAAGCCGCAGTCGCACAGGCGCGCGGGCGGGCGGTGCCGCCTGCCGTAGACGCAGGAGGCCTCGTCCAGGACGCCGTAGGGCAGCGCGCCGCCGAGGGAGACGCCGGTGAACCCGGCCCGGGTGCCGTCCTGGGACAGCACCGGGTGGGCGATCTTGTATCCGGTCGGCGGCTCCGCCGGGCGTTCCGCCGGGAGCCGCAGCCTCATCGGGCTGCCGGTACCTCTTCGCGGGCCGGCCCGGCCGGTTCGGCCGGTTCGGTGCGGGTGCGCTCCTCGGGGAGCTCGGTCTCCTGCTCGTGGACGAGCGGCCGCTCCTCGGCGACCCCGGTGGCCAGTGCCTTGCCGAGCTTCATGGTGCCTCCCATGACGACGTCGGTGACCCTCCGGCCATAGTGACCCATGAGGTGCCGAGTTGGACACAGGACCCGGGATCATTGAAGCAATGCTTATAGATGACTCGTAGGAAATTTAAGTTGAGCTACACCCACGTCCCGCCGACACTACCCCCATGACGACCTCACGCGAGCCCTCCCGCCCCTTCGGCCGCACGCTCTGCGCGATGATCACGCCGTTCACCCCGTCGGGCACCCTCGACCTGGACGGCGCCGGACGACTGGCGGAACACCTGGTGGCACGGGGCTGCGACGGTCTGGTCCTGAACGGCACGACCGGCGAGTCGCCGACGACGACGGACGCGGAGAAGGCGGAGCTGGTCACGGCCGTCCGGGACGCGGTCGGCGACCGGGCGCGGCTGGTCACGGGCGTCGGCAGCTCCGACACCCGGCACACCGTCGAGCTGGCCCTCGCCGCCGAGAAGGCGGGCGCCGACGGGGTGCTGGTGGTGACGCCGTACTACAGCAGGCCACCGCAGGAGGCGGTGGAGGCGCACCTTCGCGCGGTGGCCGACGCGAGCGGGCTGCCGGTGATGCTCTACGACATCCCCGGCCGCACCGGCACCCGGATCGAGCCGGAGACGATGCTCCGCCTGGCCGGGCATCCCCGGATCGTGGCCGTCAAGGACTGCTCCTACGACTTCCTCGGCACCCAGAAGGTGCTGGCCCGCACGGACCTGGCGTACTACGCGGGCTGCGACGAACACGTGCTCGCGCTGTACGCGGTCGGCGCGGCGGGCTGCGTCAGCACCGTCGCCAACGCGGTCCCCGGGCACATCGCCGCGATCCTCGACGCCTTCGACGCCGGCGACACCGCCCGCGCGACCGGACTGCAGCTGCGCGCCACGCCGTTGATCGAGGCGATGACGGGCGCGGGCCTGCCCGGCACGGTCACCGCGAAGGCCCTCCTGGCCCGCCTCGGGCTGCCCGCGGGCCCGGTGCGCGCACCGCTGCTGCCCGCCGGCCGGGAACCGGCCGACGGGCTGCTGGCGCGCTACGAGGAACTCCTGGCGGTCTGATCAGCGGTCGAGGAACTCCTGCCGGTCTGATCAGCGGTCGGCGAACACCGGCTGCCAGTCCCGTGCCCCGTAGCCGTCGTTCGGCTCCTGGAAGCCGCTGAGCGGGACGACCTTGCCACTGCCGATCGTGACCAGCACCAGCCGGGGCCGGTACCGCGCCACGTCCGGGTCCCGCTCCCAGGCGATGAGCCGCTTGTCGTCCGCCCAGGCGAGCAGGTGGGAGCCGCGCACCCGGGTGATCTCCTTGCCGGTCAGCGGATCGCGGATCGAGGAGTACGACGTGTGGTGCGGCTCCGCCACCAGGCCCCAGGCGGCGAGCCGGCCGTCCGGGGACAGCCGGGCGCTCACGTCCGACCGCAGACCGCGCTCGTTCGCGGGCGCGGCGACCTTCCTGCCGGTGAGGTCGTAGAACTGCTGCGTGCCGTCGCGGGGCCCCACGACATGCGCGTACAGCAGGTCACCGGTGCGGCTGAAGGAGAAGTCCTCGCGGCCGAGGGACTCCCGGCCCGGCGGGACCGCGGCCCAGCTGCCCCTGCCGGAGGCCACGTCCAGGACCTCGAAGCCGGTCCGGGACGTGGAGCCGAACCCCGGCCCCCAGTCGTAGCGGCCGGTCCGCGTGTCCATCACCTTCGAGAACCCGTCGGGGTTCTCCGTGTACGCCGTGGCGACCAGCCTGCGGCCGTCCCGCGAGAAGGCGAGCCCGGCGACGCCGTGCGACACCGGGATCCACCGCTCGACCCGGCCCGTGGCGAGGTCGAGCAGTCCGATCCGGGGAGCGGGCAGGTCCCGCTCCAGCACGGCGGCCGTCCGCAGGCCGGGGGCGACCGCGACGAACGACCAGCGGTCGTCCTTCTCGTAGCGGCCGGTCCTCGGGTTCAGCAGCCAGTACGTGCGCTCGCCGGCCGCGGTGCCGGAGCTCCGCGGCACCACCTTCAGGGTGTAGTACGCGGCCAGCACCGACCGCCCCGCCGCGATCCGCTCGCGCGGCGGCCCCTGGTCCGGGTGCGCCGTGACGTCACGGGAGCCGGGCACGCCGGACGGCCGTACGTCCTTCCCGCCGCCGGAGTCCAGCAGGGGCGCCCCGACGCCGACGGCGACCACCGCCGCGGCGGCGACGGCGACGGACACCAGCCGACGGGTACGGCGGCGCCGCAGCGCGCCCAGTACCCGGTCGGCGAATCCCGGCGCTGCCGGCTGCTGCTGCGCGGCCTGCTCCCGCAGTGCGTCACGCACGAAATCCTCGACGTTCACGGGCGCACCTCCAGGGGCGAGAAGTCACGGGACGGCCGCTGCTCGCCGCCGAGCGCGGACAGTTCGGGCGCGAGGACGCGCAGCCGGGCCAGGGAGCGGTGCGTGGTGGACCGTACGGTGCCCACGGAGCAGCCCAGGATCCGGGCCACGTCGGCCTCGGGCAGGTCCTCGAAGTAGCGCAGCACCAGGACGGTGCGCTGGCGGGCGGTGAGCCGGGACAGCGCCGTGCGCAGCACGAGCCGCAGCTCGGCGGCGCCCGAGGCGTCCGGGGCGTGCCCGGTGTCCGGTGGTTCGGCGACGGTGACCTCCCGCCGCCACCACTTCAGCCGCCAGCGGCTGACCTGCTGGCGGTACAGGATCCGCCGTACGTACGCCTCCGGATCGTCGATCCGCTGCCAGCGCCCGGCCGCCTTCACCAGCGCGTTCTGCAGCAGGTCCTCGGCGGCGTGCCGGTCCCCGCCGGTCAGCAGGACGGCGGTCCTCAGCAGCGCGGTCGACCTGCCGGCCACGAACTCCCGGAAATTCTCCTGCGCTTCGGCATCCATCGTCACCTTCTCTTTCCCCCGGGCCCCGGCTGTCCGGGCCCTGCACTCCTTGTGACGCGTGGAACGGCGCGCGGCTATGCCTGTACCGAGGCGACGGAAATCCCGGTGCCCGCGGGCGCCCGCTGCCCTAGCGTGTCCCCGTGAGCCGCCCCCTGCTGTTCCTGGACGTCGACGGCCCCCTCAACCCGTACGCGGCCAAGGCCCAGCGCCGTCCCGAGGGCTATACGACCATCCGGCCGACCGTGGGCTCCTTCCGGCGTCCCCTGCGGGTCTGGCTGAACCCGGCCCACGGCCCGGCGCTGCTCGGCCTGGGCTACGACCTGTGCTGGGCGACCACGTGGATGGCCGAGGCCAACCGCTGGATCGCCCCGGTCGTGGGCCTGCCCGAGCTGCCGTACGTCGACTTCGGCACCGGCCTGTTCGCGTTCCGGCCTGACGGGGTGCACTGGAAGACGGAGGCGATCGTCGCGTACGCGCAGGGCCGCCCGTTCGCCTGGGTGGACGACGAACAGTCCCCGCAGGACACACGCTACGTCGGCACCCACCATCCCGGCCCGGCCCTGCTCCATCACGTGGACCCGAGGATCGGCCTGCGGGAGCCGGACTTCGCGGCCCTGCGGGACTTCGCCACCACCCTGCCCGCCTGACGAAGCGCCCCGCACCGCACGGGGCGTCAGTGGTGGCTGTCGCCACCTGCAAGGAAAGCGTGTTGGTCAGGTGATGAGGGGGGTGGGGTCTGGGGCCTGCACATAGTCCCGAGGTGGCTCCCGGGGACCTTTATGCCCACCCCCCTTGACCGCGGACCTCGTAGGTTCTCTGACCGGTCTCCATCCACCGGGCAAGCTAGCAAGGGGCACTGACATCGACTGCGGGACAGAGGGGGAGGCTGAGCCCGGGACGGCGACGCCGGTTCCGGCGAGGCTGCCGCGTATCGCGGTCCGGATGGTCACGCGAGAATCCCCTCTTGACAGCCACGCACACGGGGAGAGAAGCCGGCGCACTGGTCGAGGTGAAACGGCGCGCCCGCGCGAGTGGGCACCCAACCATGTCGCAGGGCGGATGCAATGGCACTGGCGACATCGCCGGGCAGTACCGGCTTACCCAGGCCTCCAAGCCAGTTGCTCAGGTGGGGCTGGTTCGTGGTGACGACGAGAGTCGTCCCGGGACGATCCGCATGTTTCCCTTGCGCCGCAGTGCCATATCTGCCCCCTTCGATCCCGGGATGCCGGCGGACCACGCTCAACGAAGGTCCGGTGCGATATTCGGGCCGTTTCGGGGCCGTCCAGGGTCAGCCGACGTCGACCAGCAATGACAGAAGCCCACGGCATCTGAACTGGGCAGAGCCGTGGGCTACTTCAGCCTCGCTGGTCAGCGGAGCCCGTGTGTCAGTTGTGGCTGTGCAAGATGTCGTTCAGGCCGCCCCAGACCGCGTTGTTCGGGCGGGCCTCGACCGTGCCGGTGACCGAGTTGCGGCGGAAGAGGATGTTGGAGGCGCCGTTCAGCTCGCGGGCCTTGACGATCTGGCCGTCGGGCATGGTGACCCGGGTGCCCGCGGTGACGTACAGGCCGGCCTCGACCACGCACTCGTCGCCGAGCGCGATGCCCACGCCCGCCTCCGCGCCGATCAGGCAGCGCTCGCCGACGGAGATGATCACGTTGCCGCCGCCGGACAGGGTGCCCATGGTGGAGGCGCCGCCGCCGATGTCCGAACCGTCGCCGATCACGACGCCCGCGGAGATGCGGCCCTCGACCATCGAGGTGCCCAGCGTGCCCGCGTTGAAGTTCACGAAGCCCTCGTGCATGACCGTCGTGCCCTCGGCCAGATGGGCGCCCAGCCGGACCCGGTCGGCGTCGGCGATGCGCACGCCCTTGGGGGCGACGTAGTCCGTCATCCGCGGGAACTTGTCGATCGAGGTCACCTGCAGGTGCAGGCCCTCGGCACGGGCGTTCAGCCGCACCTTCTCGACGTCGTCCACGGCGACCGGGCCGAGCGAGGTCCAGGCGACGTTGGCGAGGTGGCCGAAGATGCCGTCCAGGCTCTGGCCGTGCGGCTTGACCAGGCGGTGCGAGAGCAGGTGCAGTCGCAGGTAGACGTCGTGTGCGTCGATCGGCTTCTCGTCCAGCGAGGCGATGACCGTGCGGACCGCGACCACCTCCACGCCCCGGCGGGCGTCCGGGCCGATCGCCGCGGTCGCGCCACCGCCCAGCAGCTGGGCCGCCCGCTCGGCGGACAGCCGCTCGGTGCCGGCCGGACCCGGCTGCTCGACCAGTTCGGGAGCCGGGAACCAGGTGTCGAGAACGGTGCCGTCGGAGGCGATCGTGGCGAGGCCGGCGGCCACGGCGCCGGTGGTACGGGAAGCAGTGTCGGTCATGGGGAAAACCTAACGTGGGGCGGGGTGCGGGAGCGAACCGTGTCTCACGTGCCGGGCGCCGGTTCAGGGGATCACCCGAGCCAGCACGGCCCGGGCGTACTCCTCGTCGTACGAACCGCCCGTGAGCAGCACCTGCAGACAGATTCCGTCCAGCAGGGCCACCAGCGCCCGCGCCGTCACCGGGTCCACCCGCGCGGTCAGCCCCCGGACGGTCTCCTCCGTCCACTGGGCGGCGACCGGGCGCAGGGCGGGGCGGCGCAGGGCCGCGAGATACAGCTCGTACTCCAGCTCCACGCCCGGCCGGTCGCGTCCGAGCCATTCGCCGAGGACGCGGGCCAGACCGGCCGCGAGGTCACCGCCCGTGTCGGCCAGGACCCCGCTCGCGTCGAGCACCTGCGCGAACCCCTCGTTGGCCTGGCAGAGGGCGGCCACCAGCAGGTCGTCGAGGGTGGCGAAGTGGTAGGTCGTGGAGCCGAGCGGGACGTCCGCCTCGGCGGCGACCGTACGGTGGCTCAGCCCGGCGATGCCGTCCCGGCCGGCCACCCGGATCGCGGCGTCGATGATCCGCCGGCGCCGCTCGGGGTCGTAGCGCCGGGGCATCAGTGGCTCGCCCCACCGAGGTTCAGCACCACCACTCCCCCGATGATCAGCAGGATCCCGGCGACCTTGGTCGTGTTCAGTCCCTCCCCGAACAGCAGCAGACCGAGGACGGCGATGGTCGCGGTGCCCGCCCCGGACCAGATCGCGTACGCCGTGCCGATCTGCACGCTCTTCAGCGTCCGGGCGAGCAGCGCGAAGGAGACGAGGTAGCCGAGAGCCGTCACGAGCGAGGGCCCCAGCCGGCTGAACCCCTCGCTGTACTTCATCGCCGTCGTCGCGGCGACCTCGGCGGCTATGGCGCCGGCGAGCATCAGGTATCCCATGTGTACGAGCGTACACAACGATGTGTACGGCCGTACGCATCAGCCGCTCGAAGGCGGAGTCCCGGCATGCGGGTGTGCGGGTATGCGGGCATGCCGGCATGCGGGCATGCGAAAGGGGCCACGGCACATGGCCGTGACCCCTTGTCGCGGGCTCTGTCCCCGGGCTCTGCCCGGGCCCTGGCTCAGACGTTGAACCCGAGCGCCCGAAGCTGCTCGCGGCCGTCGTCCGTGATCTTGTCCGGGCCCCACGGCGGCATCCAGACCCAGTTGATGCGCAGTTCGCTGACCAGGCCGTCCGTGGCGGACTTGGCCTGGTCCTCGATGACGTCCGTCAGCGGGCAGGCCGCGGAGGTCAGGGTCATGTCGACGGTCGCGATGTTGGACTCGTCCACATGGATGCCGTAGATCAGGCCGAGGTTGACGACGTCGATGCCCAGCTCGGGGTCGACCACGTCCATCAGGGCCTCACGGAGTTCCTCTTCCGAGGCCGGCTTCATCTCGACGGTGTCGCTCATGCGGTCTTCCTTTCGGCGTCGGCGCCATCCAGCGCCTGGGCCGTCGCGTCCTTCCACGCCATCCAGCTCAGGAGGGCGCACTTGACCCGCGCGGGGTACTTGGAGACACCGGCGAACGCGACCGCGTCCTCCAGGATGTCCTCCATCGCGTCGTCCGGCTCGACCCGGCCCTTCGACTGCATCAGCTCCAGGAAGGTCTCCTGGATCTTCTGCGCGTCGGCCAGTTCCTTGCCGACCAGCAGCTCGTTCAGCACGGAGGCCGAGGCCTGGCTGATGGAGCAGCCCTGGCCCTCGTACGAGACGTCCGCGATCTTGGTGCCGTCGTACTTCACGCGGAGGGTGATCTCGTCGCCGCACGTCGGGTTCACATGGTGCACCTCGGCGTCGCCATCCCGGAGACCACGCCCGTGCGGGTTCTTGTAGTGGTCCAGGATGACTTCCTGGTACATCGAGTCCAGCTTCACGGTTTCAGCTCACGCCTCTCAGCCGAAGAAGTTCCGTACGTGCTCCAGGCCGTCGACCAGTGCGTCGATCTCAGCCGGCGTGGAGTACAGATAGAACGACGCTCGCGTGGTCGCAGGAATTCCGTAGCGCAGGCAGACGGGTCGCGCGCAGTGGTGGCCGACGCGGACCGCGATGCCCTGCTCGTCCAGAACCTGGCCCACGTCGTGCGGGTGGATGTCACCGAGCGTGAAGGAGATCGCCGCGCCCCGGTCCTCGGCCGTCGTCGGACCGATGATCCGCAGGTCCGGGACCTCGGCCAGACGCTGCACCGCGTACTCGGTGAGCGCGTGCTCGTGGGCGAGGATCTTGTCCATGCCGATCGACTGGAGGTAGTCGATCGCCGCGCCCAGCCCGACCGCCTGCGCGATCGGGGGCGTGCCCGCCTCGAACTTGTGCGGCGCCGGGGCGTACGTCGAGGAGTGCATCGAGACGGTCTCGATCATCTCGCCGCCACCCAGGAACGGGGGCAGGTCCTCGAGCAGCTCCTGGCGGCCCCACAGGACGCCGATGCCGGTCGGGCCGCACATCTTGTGGCCGGTGAAGGCCACGAAGTCGGCCTGGAGGGCCTGCACGTCCAGCGGCATGTGCGGAGCGGCCTGGGAGGCGTCGATGCAGACCAGCGCGCCGACCTCCTGGGCGCGGCGCACTATCGCCTCGACCGGGTTGACCGTGCCCAGGATGTTCGACACCAGCACGAAGGAGACGATCTTCGTCTTCTCCGTGATGACCTCGTCGATGTTGGACAGGTCGAGCCGGCCGTCCTCGGTGAGGCCGAACCACTTCAGCTTCGCGCCCGTGCGCTGCGCCAGCAGCTGCCACGGCACGATGTTGGAGTGGTGCTCCATCTCCGTGATGACGATCTCGGTCTCGTGGTCCACCCGGTAGGGCTCGTCGGCCCAGCCCAGCATGTTCGCCACGAGGTTCAGCGACTCGGAGGCGTTCTTGGTGAAGATCACCTCGTCGCGGCTCGGCGCGTTGACGAACGCCGCGACCTTGTCGCGCGCGCCCTCGTACAGCGCCGTGGCCTCCTCGGCGAGCACATGCACACCGCGGTGGACGTTGGCGTTGTAGCGCTCGTAGTACTCGCTCAGGGCGTCCAGCACCTGGCGCGGCTTCTGCGAGGTCGCCGCGTTGTCCAGGTACACGAGCTTCTTGCCGTCGTGGACCACACGGTCCAGGACGGGGAAGTCCTTGCGGATCGCCTCGGTGTCGAGGAGGCCCGGCAGCTGTGTCACGCGGATGCGCCACCCTTCACGTATGCCTCGTAGCCCTCGTTCTCCAGCTTGTCCGCGAGCTCGGGGCCGCCGGACTCGACGATGCGGCCGCCGGCGAACACGTGGACGTAATCGGGCCTGATGTAGCGCAGGATGCGCGTGTAGTGCGTGATCAGCAGGGTGCCGACCTCGCCGGTCTCGCGGACGCGGTTGACGCCCTCGGAGACGATGCGCAGGGCGTCGACGTCCAGACCCGAGTCGGTCTCGTCCAGGATCGCCATCTTCGGCTTGAGCAGCTCGAGCTGGAGGATCTCGTGGCGCTTCTTCTCACCGCCGGAGAAGCCCTCGTTCACGTTGCGCTCGGCGAAGGACGGGTCCATGTTGAGGCGCTCCATGGCCTCCTTGACCTCCTTCACCCAGGTGCGCAGCTTCGGGGCCTCGCCGCGGATGGCGGTGGCGGAGGTGCGCAGGAAGTTGGAGACCGAGACGCCGGGGACCTCGACCGGGTACTGCATCGCCAGGAACAGGCCCGCGCGGGCACGCTCGTCGACGGACATCTCCAGGACGTCCTCGCCGTCCAGGGTGACGGTGCCGCCGGTGATCGTGTACTTCGGGTGACCCGCGAGGGAGTAGGCGAGGGTCGACTTGCCGGAGCCGTTGGGGCCCATGATGGCGTGCGTCTCGCCCTGCTTCACGGTGAGGTCGACGCCCTTGAGGATCTCCTTCGTGGCGTTGTCGGCCTCGACGGTGACGTGCAGGTCTCGGATTTCAAGCGTAGCCATGGGTGCCTCAGGACTCCGGGGTCAGGGAGACGAGCACGTCGTCCCCTTCGATCTTTACGGGGTATACGGGGACGGGGCGCGTCGCGGGGAGGCCGGACGGCTTGCCGGTGCGCAGGTCGAAGGCGGAGCCGTGCAGCCAGCACTCGATCTGGCAGTCCTCCACCTCGCCCTCGGAGAGGGAGACGTTCGCGTGCGAGCAGATGTCGTTGATCGCGAACACCTCGCCCTCGGTCTTCACCAGCGAGATCGGCGTGCCGTCGAGTTCCACCCGTTTCGGGGTGTCCTCTGCCAGTTCACTCAGCCCACAGGCGCGTACGAAGGTCGTCATGCGACCGAAGCCTCCAGCTCTTCCTCGATCTTGGCGAGCAGACGTTCCTCGATGTCCGCGACGCCGATCTGCTGGACCAGCTCGGCGAAGAAGCCGCGGACCACCAGGCGGCGGGCCTCGTGCTCCGGGATGCCGCGGGCCATGAGGTAGAAGAGCTGCTCGTCGTCGAAGCGGCCGGTGGCGGAGGCGTGGCCGGCGCCGACGATCTCGCCGGTCTCGATCTCCAGGTTCGGCACCGAGTCGACGCGCGCGCCGTCCGTGAGGACCAGGTTGCGGTTCATCTCGTAGGTGTCCGTGCCCTCGGCCTCGGCCTCGATGAGCACGTCACCGATCCAGACCGCGTGCGCGGACTCGCCCTGGAGAGCGCCCTTGTAGACGACGTTCGACTTGCAGTGCGGGGTGTTGTGGGTGACCAGCAGGCGGTGCTCCTGGTGCTGCCCGGCGTCGGTGAAGTACAGGCCGAACAGCTCGGCCTCGCCGCCGGGGCCGGCGTACTCCACGCGCGGGTGCAGCCGGACCACGTCACCGCCGAAGGTCACGACCACGGACTTGAAGGAGGCGTCCCGGCCGACCAGCGCGTTGTGCTGGGCGACGTGGACGGCCTTGTCGTCCCAGTCCTGGACGGAGACGACGGTCAGCTTGGCGCCGTCACCGAGGACGTAGTCGACGTTGGTGGCGAGCACCGCGTCACCGGTGTGGTCGATGACCACGACGGCCTCGGCGAAGTTGCCCAGCTCGATCACCTGGTGGCCGAAGGCGGTGCCGCCCTGGCCGTGCACCGCGATACGGATCGGCTCGGTGAGGACGGTCTCCTTCGGGACCGTCACGACCGAGGCCTTCTCGAAGGCGGAGTACGCCTGCGCGGCCACGCGGTCCACCGGGGTGCCGGCCCTGCCGAGCCGCGCGTCGTCACGGCCGACGGTCTCGACGGTGACGCCCTCGGGGGCCTGCACGTCGACCTTCACACCGTTGCCGTTCGCGACGGCGGTGCCGTCGTGCAGCCCCCGCAGCCGCTCCAGCGGGGTGAACCGCCACTCCTCCTCGCGGCCGATCGGGACGGGGAAGTCCGCCACGTCGAAGGACGGGGGCGCGCTCATGCGCGAGACGACGGTCGACTCCGCGGCGACCGCGATCGAGCCGGCGGTGGTGGAACCCACCGGGATGTTCTGGGCCTCAGCCATGGCTGTCGTAATGCTCGCTTTCCGTTACGTATGGGCTTGACGGGGGGTGTCGCGGTGGGCGATCAGCCGACCGCGCCCTCCATCTGCAGCTCGATCAGCCGGTTGAGCTCCAGCGCGTACTCCATGGGCAGTTCCTTGGCGATCGGCTCGACGAAGCCGCGCACGATCATCGCCATCGCCTCGTCCTCGGACAGACCGCGGCTCATCAGGTAGAAGAGCTGGTCCTCGGAGACCTTGGAGACGGTGGCCTCGTGGCCCATGGACACGTCGTCCTCGCGGACGTCGACGTACGGGTACGTGTCCGACCGGGAGATGGTGTCGACCAGCAGCGCGTCGCACAGCACGTTGGACTTCGACCCGGCGGCGCCCTCGCCGATCTCGATCAGACCGCGGTAGGAGGTGCGGCCACCACCGCGCGCGACCGACTTGGAGACGATGTTGGACGACGTGTTCGGCGCCATGTGGACCATCTTGGCGCCCGCGTCCTGGTGCTGGCCCTCGCCCGCGAAGGCGATGGAGAGGGTCTCGCCCTTGGCGTGCTCGCCCATCAGGTAGACGGCCGGGTACTTCATCGTCACCTTGGAGCCGATGTTGCCGTCGACCCACTCCATGGTCGCGCCCTCGTAGGCCACGGCGCGCTTGGTGACCAGGTTGTAGACGTTGTTCGACCAGTTCTGGATGGTCGTGTAGCGGCAGCGGGCGTTCTTCTTGACGATGATCTCGACGACCGCGGAGTGCAGCGAGTCCGACTTGTAGATCGGGGCGGTGCAGCCCTCGACGTAGTGCACGTAGGCACCCTCGTCGACGATGATCAGGGTCCGCTCGAACTGGCCCATGTTCTCCGTGTTGATGCGGAAGTAGGCCTGCAGCGGGATCTCGACGTGCACGCCCTTCGGCACGTAGATGAAGGAGCCGCCGGACCACACCGCGGTGTTCAGCGAGGCGAACTTGTTGTCACCCGCGGGGATGACCGTGCCGAAGTACTCCTTGAAGAGCTCCGGGTGCTCCTTCAGGGCGGTGTCGGTGTCGAGGAAGATGACGCCCTGCTCCTCCAGGTCCTCGCGGATCTGGTGGTAGACGACCTCCGACTCGTACTGGGCGGCGACACCGGCGACGAGGCGCTGCTTCTCGGCCTCCGGGATGCCCAGCTTGTCGTAGGTGTTCTTGATGTCCTCGGGCAGGTCCTCCCAGGACTCCGCCTGCTTCTCCGTGGAGCGCACGAAGTACTTGATGTTGTCGAAGTCGATGCCCGAGAGGTCGGAGCCCCAGTTCGGCATCGGCTTCTTCTCGAAGAGCTTCAGGCCCTTCAGGCGCAGCTTGGTCATCCACTCCGGCTCGGACTTCTTGTCCGAGATGTCGCGGACGACGTCCTCGTTCAGGCCGCGCCTGGCGGAGGCACCGGCGACGTCGGAGTCGGCCCAGCCGTATTCGTACTTGCCCAGGCCCTCGAGTTCGGGGTGAGCAGTCTCCGTGGGGAGAGTCATGCGGGGTTCCTCCCGGCCGTGCTTGCAGGTGCGTCAGTGGAAATCTTGGGGATGAACGTCGTGCAGACGCCGTCGCCGTGCGCGATGGTCGCCAGTCGCTGGACGTGAGTACCCAGCAGCTCGGCGAAGATCTCCGTCTCCGCCTCGCACAGCTGCGGGAACTGCTCCGCGACGTGGGCCACCGGGCAGTGGTGCTGGCACAGCTGCTCGCCGACCGGTGCGCTGCGCGCCGTTGCAGCGTACCCGTCCGTGCTCAAGGCCTTGGCCAGCGCTTCGGCCCGCTTGTCCGGCGTGACGGCCTCGATCGCCTTGCGGTACGCGCTCGCCTGGGCGGCGATCCGGGCGCGGGCGAAGGCGACGACCGCCTCGGGGCCGCCCCCCTGCTCGGCGATCCAGCGGAGCGCGTCCGCGGCGAGCTTGTCGTAGGACTGGTCGAAGGCGTCCCGGCCGCAGTCGGTCAGTGCGAAGACCTTGGCGGGACGGCCACGCGTGCGCGTGCCGTACACCCGCTGCTCGCGCGCCTCCACCACGTCGTCCGCGACCAGCGCGTCCAGGTGACGCCGGACGGCCGCCTGGGTCAGTCCCAGCCGGCCGGCGAGTTCGGCGACGGTCGACGGGCCGTGATCCAGGATCGACCGCGCGACCCGGTTGCGCGTCGAGCGCTCCCCGGTCGCGAGCTCCTCCTGCGGGGTCCCCGTGGGGGTCTCCCGAGCCTCACCGACGTTTTTCACAACGCCATTGTTGCGTAATTCCGCGGAGCCTGACAAGCGCCGTCCGGATCACCGGCCGGTGCCCTGCGTCACTTAGGCATACCTAATGTGACCTGCGGAAACGATCTTCTGATCGATCATCCGGGGTCGCTGACGTGCGCAATCCGGTGGCGTCGGCGAGCGCCGTCCGGGAGACTCCCGAACCATGCCCACACCCGCTCCGACCGGCCCTCTTGTCACCCGGGACGGCCTCTGCGCCCAGTTGCGCCTGCTGGGTGTCGGGACCGGCGAGACCCTTCTCGTACATTCGTCGCTCAGTTCCCTCGGCTGGGTCAACGGAGGCGCCGTCGCCGTCGTCCAGGCGCTCCTCGACGCCCTCGGCCCGTCCGGCACGCTCGTGGTGCCCACGCAGACCGCCGACCAGTCCGACCCGGCCGTGTGGGGGAACCCGCCGGTGCCCGAGGAGTGGTGGGACCGGATCCGCGCCACCATGCCCGCCTACGACCCGCTGATCACCCCCTCGCTCGGGGTCGGCGTGATTCCGGAGACCGTGCGGACCTGGCCGGGCGCCCTGCGCAGCGCCCATCCGCAGACCTCCTTCGCCGCCGTCGGCGCCCGGGCGCGGGAGATCACCGAGGGCCACGCCCCCGACTGCCGGCTCGGTGAGCACAGCCCGCTGGCCCGGCTGGAGAGGCGGGGCGCCCGGGTACTGCTGCTCGGCGCGGGCTACGACTCCTGCACGGCGTTCCACCTGGCCGAGTACCGGACACCCGCGCCCCGCGTCCGGGTCGGCCGGCCCGGCCCCGGCGGCGGCTGGGAGACGGTGATCGAGGTGTCGATCGACTCGGACCGGTTCGACGAGCTGGGCCACGACTTCGAACGGGACCGGCCCGTCGTGCGCGGACGGGTCGGCGCGGCGGACGCACGGCTGTTCCCGGTGGCGGACGCCGTGGCCTACGCCGAGCGGTGGCTGCCGGTGCACCGGCCCCGTGCGGAGGAGTTCCCGCACCCCCGCGTCTGATCGGCAGGCGGTCTCCCTAGACTCTGGGTTCATGCGAAGTGAGCCCGTCGTCCAGGTCCAGGCCCTGGTGAAGCGGTACGGCACGAAGACCGCGGTGGACGGCCTCGACCTGGTGGCCGGGGCAGGCGTGACCGCCGTGCTCGGCCCCAACGGGGCGGGGAAGACGACCACGGTCGAGACCTGCGAGGGGTACCGGAGGCCGGATTCCGGCACGGTGCGCGTCCTGGGCCTCGACCCGGTACGGCAGTCCGCCGAGCTGCGTCCCCGCATCGGCGTGATGCTGCAGTCCGGCGGCGTCTACTCGGGCGCCCGCGCCGACGAGATGCTGCGGCACGTGGCCAAGCTGCACGCGCACCCGCTCGACGTGGACGCGCTGATCGAACGCCTCGGCCTCGACTCGTGCGGCCGGACCGGCTACCGCCGGCTCTCCGGCGGCCAGCAGCAGCGGCTCGCGCTCGCCATGGCCGTGGTGGGCCGCCCGGAGCTGGTGTTCCTGGACGAGCCGACCGCCGGTCTCGACCCGCAGGCCCGCCGGGCCACCTGGGACCTGGTGAGGGACCTGCGCGCCGACGGCGTCTCACTGATCCTCACCACGCACCACATGGACGAGGCCGAGCAGCTCGCCGACGACGTGGCGATCATCGACGGCGGCCGGGTCATCGCCCAGGGCTCCCCCGAGGAGCTGTGCAAGGGCGGCGCCGAGAACACGCTGCGCTTCACCGGCCGGCCCGGCCTCGACGTCGGCTCCCTGCTCAAGGCCCTCCCGGCCGACTGCACGGCCGCCGAGCTGACCCCGGGCGCCTACCGGGTCGTCGGCAAGGTCGACCCGCAGCTGCTGGCCACGGTGACCTCGTGGTGCGCGCAGCACGGCGTGATGCCGGACCGGATCTCGGTGGAGCGGCACACGCTGGAGGACGTCTTCTTGGAGCTCACCGGTAAGGAGCTGCGGTCGTGACCGTCGGTACGTACACCCCGAAGCCGGGTGCGGCGCCGCTCCCCCGCATGATCGCGGCGCAGGCGGCCCTGGAGACGAAGATGCTGCTGCGCAACGGCGAGCAGCTGCTCCTGACGGTGGTCATCCCGACGCTGCTGCTGGTGCTCTTCAGCTCGGTGGACATCGTGGACACCGGCAAGGGCAAGGCCGTCGACTTCCTGGCGCCGGGCGTCCTGGCCCTGGCCGTGATGTCGACGGCGTTCACCGGGCAGGCCATCGCGACGGGCTTCGAGCGCCGTTACGGCGTGCTGAAGCGGCTCGCCTCCTCGCCGCTGCCCCGCTGGGGCCTGATGGCCGCGAAGACGGCGTCCGTGCTGGTCACGGAGGTTCTCCAGGTGATCCTGCTGACGGTGATCGCGTTCGCGCTGGGCTGGTCCCCGCACGGCGACCCCGCCGCCGTGCTGCTCCTGCTGGTCCTCGGCACGGCCGCCTTCTCCGGGCTCGGGCTGCTGATGGCGGGCACGCTGAAGGCGGAGGCGACGCTGGCCGCGGCCAACCTGGTGTTCCTGCTGCTGCTCGTCGGCGGCGGGGTCATCGTGCCGCTGGACAAGTTCGGCCCGGCCGGGCAGCACGTCCTCGGCCTGCTGCCCATCTCCGCCCTCTCGGACGGGCTGCGGGACGTGCTCCAGCACGGCACCGGCACACCGTGGGGCGACCTGGGGATCCTCGCCGTGTGGGCCGTTCTCGGCCTCGCCGCCGCGGGCAGGTTCTTCCGCTGGGAGTGACCCTCGTGAACGCGCTGGGAGTGACCCTCGTGAACGCGCTGGGAGTGACCCTCGTGAACGCGTGCACAAGCGGCGGCCTACCATGGTGCGCGTGTCCAAGCTGAACCCCGCCGACGCCGCCGCGGCTCTGCGCAACCCGCTCGCCTTCATCGCCGACCGCTGGACCCCCGACCCACGGACGGTCCGGCGGGCGGCCCTCGCCGCGCTGGTCATGTCGGTCGTCATCGTCGTGACCGGCGGCGCCGTCCGCCTGACCGCCTCGGGCCTCGGCTGCCCGACCTGGCCGGAGTGCACCGACGGCTCGCTGACCCCGACGAACGCGCTGAGCTATCACAGCGCGATCGAGTTCGGCAATCGCATGCTGACGTACGTGCTGTGCGCCGCGGTGGGCTGGGCGATCATCGCCGCCCGGGCCCAGAAGCCGTACCGGCGCAGTCTGACCCGGCTGGGCTGGACGCAGTTCTGGCTGGTCATGGGCAACGCGATCCTCGGTGGCATCGTGGTGCTCGTCGGGCTCAACCCCTACACGGTCGCGGCGCACTTCCTGCTGGCCTCCGCCCTCGTCGCGGTCGCCGTGGTGATGTGGCAGCGCACCCGTGAGGGTGACGACGCGCCCCGGCCGCTGGTCGGCAAGGCCGTGCAGCAGCTGGTGTGGTTCCTCGTCACCGCCTCCGTCCTGCTGATCGCGGCCGGCACCGTCGTCACCGGCGCGGGCCCGCACGCGGGCGACTCCAGCGACGTCAAGCGCATCCCGATCGACTGGGAGACCGTCGCCAAGCTGCACGCGGTGCTCGCCTGGATCGTGGTGACGCTCACCTTCGCCCTGTGGTTCGTCCTCAAGGCGGTCGACGCCCCCAAGGGCCCCCTCGACCGGACCCGCGACCTCTTCCTGGTCCTGCTCGCCCAGGGCGTCATCGGCTACGTCCAGTACTTCACGCACCTGCCCGGGCTCCTGGTCGGCCTGCACATGTTCGGCTCGTGCCTGGTGTGGATCGGCGCCCTGCGCGTGCTGCTGTCCCTGCGGGAGCGCCCGGAGGCGGGCCTGGACCTGCCCGGCCCCGCGGCCGAGGTGACGGTGGGCACCCGCGCCTGAGAGGTGCCGTCACCCGTACGTGGTGACCAGCGCGTCGATCGCCGGCCCCAGAAAGCCGCGGGTCAGATCGGCGCGGCGGGCGAGCCAGTGCCCGGTGGCGGGGGCCCGACCGGAGTCGGTGCCGGTGTCGGGGTCGGTGTCGGGGTCGGTGTCGTAGCGTCGGCGGCCGATGTCCGCGAGGACCTCGGCGGGTGCGCCGAGCGACGACAGCTCGGCCAGCGCCTCCCGCTTCGAGACCAGCCGCCCGTCCCGCAGGGTCACCGTGGCGCGGGCGAAGGTCAGCAGCCCCAGGTCGACCCAGACGTCCTGTTGCCACAGCCGGGCCCTGTCCACGGCCGGCCGCCAGTAGTCCCGCTGGTCGCGTACGACGAAGGCGTGGAGCTGCTCGTCGGCCACCGGCGGGAGCAGGCCCCCCGGCGGTTCGCCGTGCAGGACCCGGCCGAAGTCGTGCAGCTCGCGCCGGGTGACGGGGGTGACCGGGCGGCGCGTCACGCGTCCGTGCGCCCAGGTCAGGTGTGAGCGGTCCGGATCGCCCAGGACGGCCGGGGCGAGGTAGCTGCAGTGCAGCTTGGCGGCGAGCGGTTCGGCCCGCAGGCGCCGGTGCAGCCGCACCACCTGCCGCACGGTCCGCGGCCCCACCGGCTGCGGCAGTACGGCGATCAGGTCCAGGTCGCTGCGGCCTTCCCGGTAGTCGCCGCCGGCCAATGAGCCGTGCGCCCAGAGCGCGCGGGGCCGCAGCGGCGACAGGGCGTCCAGGAACCGTTCGAGTAAGGATGCGGTCGGCATCCGCTCAGTCTGGACAGCTCACCGCAGTCCGTAAACCCGGCGCGCGTTGTCCGCCGCGATCAGCCGGGCCACCCGCTGGGCGTCCTCCAGGGACCATGCCCCCTCGGCCACCCAGGTGCCGAGGACACGGCCCAGGGCCTCGCGGAAGAGGCGGGCGCCGACCACGTGCAGCTCGGGCAGGCCGTGCGCGCCGGTCGAGAAGAGGATCTTGCCGAAGGGCGCCAGCTCCAGGATCTCGGCGAGGACCGTGGCCGCCCGGGCGCCGGTGCGCACGAGCGCCGCGCCCGAGTCGGCGAACACGTGCGGGAAGACACCGGCCAGGTGAGCGGCGTGCCGGTGGTACGGGTAGCCGTGCAGCAGGATCAGGTCGGTGCCGAGACCGGCCGTGGCCCGCACGAAGTCGGTGAGCAGCACAGGGTCGGTGCGGTCGATGCGGGAGCCGGGCTCGCCGAGTCCCGCGTGCAGTTGCAGGGGCAGGCCCGAGGCGACCGCGATCCACAGCAGGTGCCGCAGCAGCACCGGGTCGCTGAGCGCACCGCCGACCCGCCGCCCGGCCAGCCAGCGGCCCGCCGCTCCTCGCACCTCACCCGGCCCCGGCGGCTCGGGCGCGAGCGCCAGGCCGTGCCTGAGGCCGGCGACGGAGGTGAAGGCGACCGCGTGCGCGGCGGCCCCGTGCACGGACTCGGCGAGGTTGGCGAGGAAGGACTCGACGGTGCCGGAGGTGTCGGCGACCTGCTCGGCGAGCAACTCCAGCCGGACGATCTCGCGGGCATCGGCGGATCCGTCGCTGGCCATGTCGCCGGGGCCGGTGAGGTCGCCGGGCAGGCCGGTGTCGACGAGGTAGGTGGTGATGCCGCTGCCGCGCAGCAGCCTGCGGCCCGCTTCCAGGACGCCCAGTTCCCGGCGCCGGGCCAGATAGCGGGCGGGCGGGCAGTGCGGTTCCAGGCCGAGCAGGGGCGGGCACCAGCGCCGTACGGCGAAGCCGGTCTGGGTGTCGAAGAGGGTGGTGCCGGGCGCGGGCGGCCCCTCGGTGCGGGCGAGCTGTGCCTCGAAGGTGCCGAGGCCCAGCTCCGTACGCAGTACGCCGTGGCAGTACTGGTCCACGAGGGACGGCGTTTCGATCATCCGGGACTCCCCGTGGGACGCGTGGGCGCTGCGCTGGCCTACACGTCCTAACGGGTGAACCGGGGTCGAGGTCGCGCTCGGCCGCTCAGCCGCCCACCTGGATGCCGGCCATCCGCTTCCACTCGTACGCACCGGTCGTCACCTTCGCCGCGAACTCGCCGTCGAAGGACTCGTGGACCGTGATGCCCGCCTTCTCGACGGCCTTCTCGGCGATCTCGGTGCTGGGTGCCACCAGGTCGCCCCAGCCGCCGTCCTCGCCGACGAGGACGATCCGGGCGCCGCGCTCGCCGATGTGCGCCACCTGGCCCTCGGCGCCGCCGTGTGCCTTGGAGAAGGCGCTGATCTCCCGGGCGAGCTTGGCCACCTTGCGCTCGGCCCTCGCGTCAACCTGCTGCGTGTCTGCCATGGCCAGGATGCTACCGACGGGTAGATCAAACGGCGACGGGAGGGGTGCGTGGCCTTGACCACGCACCCCTCCCGTCGGACGGAGAAGGGCGGCTCAGCGCAGGAACGGGTCCACCGCGACCGCGACGAAGAGGATCGACACGTAGGTGATCGACCAGTGGAACAGGCGCATCTCCTTGAGCTTCACGCCGGTCACCTCGGCCTTCGCCCGGTTCTGCAGCCCGTGCGCCTCCCACAGCCAAAAGCCGCCGGCCGCGAGGGCGACCACCGTGTAGAACCAGCCGGTGTAGCCGAGCGGGGTCAGCAGCAGGGAGACCAGGACCATCACCCAGCTGTAGATGACGATCTGCCGGGCGACGACCTTGTTGGAGGCGATGACCGGGAGCATCGGCACGCCCACGCGCGCGTAGTCCTCCTTGACCTTCATGGACAGCGGCCAGTAGTGCGGCGGCGTCCAGAAGAACATGACCAGGAAGAGGATGACCGGCGCCCAGGACATCGAGTTCGTGACCGACGACCAGCCGATCAGCACCGGGAGGCAGCCCGCGATGCCGCCCCACACGATGTTCTGCGACGTACGCCGCTTGAGGATCATCGTGTAGACGACGACGTAGAAGAGGAGCGCTCCGAGCGACAGCCAGGCGCTCAGCCAGTTGACGGTGAGGCCGAACAGCAGCGTCGAGACGACGGCGAGGGTGATGCCGAAGGCCAGGCACTCGGGCGGGCTGACCATGCCGGTCACCAGCGGCCGCTGCGAGGTGCGGTCCATCAGGGCGTCGATGTCACGGTCGATGTACATGTTCAGCGCGTTGGCGCCGCCCGCCGAGAGGTAGCCGCCGACGCAGGTCAGCAGGACCAGCTTCAGATCGGGCACACCCTGCTGCGCCAGGAACATCACCGGAACGGTGGTGATGAGCAGCAGCTCGATGATCCGCGGCTTGGTCAGAGCCACGAACGCCTTGACACGGGCCCCGAACGGCCGGTGAACCGGGCCCTGGCTCGCACCACCCAGCACGCCCGCTGGACGTGATTCGACGGCCGTCACGCACACCCCTGACAGAGACATCCCAGCGAGCCCCCCGTGTGAAGTCCCGGTAAAGGCTCGCGCGTACCACGCCACTTTAGACGTTGCCCATACCCCGGCCTTCGCGGGGGTGGGGTCGTGTTGGCGGACGTCCCAGAAGAGGTGCCCCACCACTCGATTGAGCGCTCAGATGACCGCCTCCGTATTCATGTGCCAAACACGTTGTCGGCCAGTCGGGAGGCGGATCGCGCGGAGTCCCGGCAGTCTGGAAACACTCGAAAAAACGCACGTCCTTACGAGGGTAGGCTCGACAGCGTCCGGCGGGCAGAAACCCCGCCGGCGGCCGGGTGGGCGCATGCCTCGAAGCATGCCCCGAAGACCGGCGACCGACATGTGGAGAGGAGCCCTGACCCAGGGTGAGCACCAAGCCGACCACCGCAGACCTTGAGTGGACCGAGCTGGACCAGCGGGCCGTGGACACCGCCCGCGTCCTGGCCGCCGACGCCGTACAGAAGGTCGGCAACGGCCATCCCGGTACGGCGATGAGCCTGGCCCCGGCCGCCTACACCCTCTTCCAGAAGGTGATGCGGCACGACCCCGCCGACCCGCAGTGGGTCGGGCGCGACCGCTTCGTGCTGTCCGCCGGCCACTCGTCCCTGACCCTCTACACGCAGCTCTACCTGGCCGGATTCGGCCTGGAGCTTGCGGACCTGGAGTCGTTCCGCACCTGGGGTTCGAAGACCCCCGGTCACCCGGAGTACGGACACACCAAGGGCGTCGAGACCACCACCGGTCCGCTCGGCCAGGGTGTCGCCAACGCGGTGGGCATGGCGATGGCCGCCCGTTACGAGCGCGGTCTGTTCGACCCGCAGGCTCCGCAGGGCGAGTCCCCCTTCGACCACTTCATCTACTGCATCGCCGGTGACGGCTGCCTCCAGGAGGGCATCTCCGCGGAGGCCTCCTCACTGGCCGGCCACCAGAAGCTCGGCAACCTGATCCTGCTGTGGGACGACAACCACATCTCGATCGAGGGCGACACCGAGACGGCCGTCTCCGAGGACACGGTCAAGCGTTACGAGGCCTACGGCTGGCACGTGCAGCGCGTGGAGGCCCAGGACAACGGCGACCTGGACCCGCAGGCCATCTTCGCCGCTATCCAGGAGGCCAAGCAGGTCACGGACCGGCCGTCGTTCATCGCCATGCGCTCGATCATCGCCTGGCCGGCCCCGTCCGCGCAGAACACCGAGGCCGCGCACGGCTCGGCGCTGGGCGAGGAGGAGGTCGCGGCCACCAAGCGCGTCCTCGGCTTCGACCCGGAGCAGCACTTCGCCGTCGAGGACGAGGTGATCGCCCACACCCGCAAGGCCCTGGAGCGCGGTGCCCAGGCGAAGGCCGAGTGGGAGAAGTCCCTCCAGGTGTGGCGGGACGCCAACCCGGAGCGGGCCGCCGAGTTCGACCGCATCAGCAAGGGCGAGCTGCCCACGGGCTGGGAGGAGAAGATCCCGGTCTTCGAGCCGGGCAAGGGTGTCGCCACCCGTGCCGCCTCCGGCAAGGTGCTGCAGGCGCTCGGCGCGGTGATCCCCGAGCTGTGGGGCGGCTCCGCCGACCTCGCCGGGTCGAACAACACCACGATCGACAAGGACAGCTCGTTCCTGCCCGAGGGCAACCCGCTGCCCGAGGCCAACCCGTACGGGCGCACGATCCACTTCGGTATCCGCGAGCACTCCATGGGCGCGGAGCTGAACGGCATCACGCTGCACGGCAACACCCGCGTGTACGGCGGCACCTTCCTCGTCTTCTCCGACTACATGCGCAACGCGGTGCGCCTGTCGGCCCTGATGCACCTGCCGGTGACGTACGTGTGGACGCACGACTCCATCGGCCTCGGCGAGGACGGCCCCACCCACCAGCCGGTCGAGCACCTGGCCTCGCTGCGCGCGATCCCGGGTCTGAACATCGTGCGTCCCGCCGACGCCAACGAGACCGCGATCGCCTGGCGCGAGATCCTCAAGCGCTACACCAAGGAGTTCGGCAAGGGCCAGCCGCACGGTCTGGCGCTGACCCGCCAGGGCGTGCCGACGTACGAGCCCGACGAGGACGCGGCCCGCGGTGGCTACGTCCTGTTCGAGGCCGACGGCGGCGAGCCGCAGGTCGTCCTGATCGCCACCGGTTCCGAGGTGCACGTGGCCGTCGAGGCGCGTGAGCGGCTGCAGGCCGACGGGGTCCCCACGCGTGTGGTGTCCATGCCGTGCGTCGAGTGGTTCGAGCAGCAGGACCAGGGGTACCGGGACTCCGTGCTGCCGCCGTCCGTCAAGGCCCGTGTCGCCGTGGAGGCGGGCATCGGCCTGACCTGGCACAAGTACGTGGGGGACGCCGGCCGCATCGTTTCCCTGGAGCACTTCGGTGCGTCCGCCGACGGCAAGGTGCTCTTCCGCGAGTTCGGTTTCACTGCCGAGAACGTGGCCGCCAAGGCCCGGGAATCCATCACCGCCGCACAGCGCTGACGCTCATATCGACACGTAGGAGATGTAATTCCATGACAGACGCACTCAAGCGCCTCTCCGAGGAAGGCGTCGCGATCTGGCTGGACGACCTGTCGCGCAAGCGGATCACGTCCGGCAACCTTGCCGAGCTGATCGACCAGCAGCACGTCGTGGGCGTCACGACCAACCCGACGATCTTCCAGAAGGCCATCTCGCAGGGCGACGGCTACGACCAGCAGGTCTCCGACCTCGCCGCCCGCAAGGTCACCGTCGAAGAGGCCATCCGCATGATCACCACGGCGGACGTCCGCGACGCCGCCGACATCCTGCGCCCCGTGTTCGACGCCACGGACGGCCAGGACGGCCGGGTCTCCATCGAGGTCGACCCGCGCCTCGCGCACAACACCAAGGCGACCGTCGCCGAGGCCAAGCAGCTGGCCTGGCTGGTGGACCGCCCCAACACGCTGATCAAGATCCCGGCCACCGAGGCGGGTCTGCCGGCGATCACCGAGGTCATCGGCCTGGGCATCAGCGTCAACGTCACGCTGATCTTCTCGCTGGAGCGCTACCGCAAGGTCATGGACGCCTACCTCTCCGGCCTGGAGAAGGCCAAGGAGCGCGGCCTGGACCTCTCGCTGATCCGCTCCGTGGCGTCCTTCTTCGTGTCCCGCGTGGACACCGAGATCGACCGCCGGATCGACGAGCTGGGCACCGACGAGGCCAAGGCGCTGCGCGGCAAGGCGGGCGTGGCCAACGCGCGCCTCGCCTACCAGGCGTACGAGGAGGTCTTCTCCTCGGACCGCTGGAACGCGCTGGAGAAGGCGGGCGCCCGCAAGCAGCGTCCGCTGTGGGCCTCCACCGGTGTGAAGGACCCGGCGTACAAGGACACCATGTACGTCGAGGAGCTGGTGGCGCCGAACACGGTCAACACCATGCCGGAGGCCACGCTGGAGGCCACCGACGACCACGGTGAGATCCGCGGCGACGCGGTCAGCGGCACCTACGAGCAGGCCCGGGCCGACCTGGACGCGCTGGAGAAGCTCGGCATCTCGTACGACGACGTCGTGCAGGTGCTGGAGGACGAGGGCGTCGACAAGTTCGAGGCGTCCTGGAACGACCTGCTGAAGTCCACCCAGGCGGAGCTCGAGCGCCTCGCCCCTTCGGAGGGCTGAGTTGTCACCCCTTTCCGGTTCCGGAGCGAACCCGCTTCGTGACCCGGCCGACCGACGGCTCCCGCGCATCGCGGGGCCGTCGGGCCTGGTCATCTTCGGCGTCACGGGCGACCTGTCGCGCAAGAAGCTGATGCCCGCGGTGTACGACCTCGCCAACCGGGGTCTGCTGCCGCCGGGCTTCTCCCTGGTGGGCTTCGCCCGCCGTGACTGGGAGCACGAGGACTTCGCCGAGGTCGTGCACGACGCGGTGAAGGAGCACTCGCGCACGCCGTTCCGCGAGGAGGTCTGGCAGCAGCTCATCCAGGGGATGCGCTTCGTCCAGGGCACCTTCGACGACGACGACGCCTTCGAGCGGCTGCGCGCCACCATCGAGGAGCTGGACAAGGCACAGGGGACGGGCGGCAACTTCGCCTTCTACCTCTCGGTGCCGCCGCGCTCCTTCCCGGTGGTCATCCAGCAGCTGAAGAAGCACGGGCTGGCCGACCAGTCGGGCGGCTCCTGGCGGCGCGCGGTCATCGAGAAGCCGTTCGGACACGACCTGAAGTCGGCCGAGGAGCTCAACAAGGTCGTGCACGAGGTGTTCTCCTCGGACCAGGTCTTCCGCATCGACCACTACCTCGGCAAGGAGACCGTCCAGAACATCCTGGCGCTGCGCTTCGCCAACACGATGTTCGAGCCGATCTGGAACCGGTCGTACGTCGACCACGTGCAGATCACCATGGCCGAGGACATCGGCATCGGCGGCCGGGCCGGCTACTACGACGGCATCGGCGCCGCGCGTGACGTCATCCAGAACCACCTGCTCCAGCTGCTCGCGCTGACCGCGATGGAGGAGCCCGCCTCCTTCGACGCGCAGGCGCTGGCCGCGGAGAAGGAGAAGGTCCTCGGCGCGGTACGGCTGCCGAAGGACCTCGGCCGCAACACCGTGCGCGGCCAGTACGCGGCGGGCTGGCAGGGCGGCCAGCAGGTCATCGGCTACCTCGAAGAGGACGGGATCGACCCGAAGTCGAAGACCGACACGTACGCCGCGGTCAAGCTGGGGATCGACAACCGCCGCTGGGCGGGCGTCCCCTTCTACCTGCGCACCGGCAAGCGCCTCGGCCGCCGCGTGACGGAGATCGCGGTCGTCTTCCAGCGCGCCCCGCACTCCCCCTTCGACACCACGGCGACGGAGGAGCTGGGCCAGAACGCGATCGTCATCCGCGTCCAGCCGGACGAGGGCGTGACCGTGCGGTTCGGCTCGAAGGTGCCGGGCACCTCGATGGAGATCCGGGACGTGTCCATGGACTTCGCCTACGGCGAGTCGTTCACGGAGTCCAGCCCGGAGGCGTACGAGCGGCTCATCCTGGACGTGCTGCTCGGCGACGCCAACCTCTTCCCGCGCACGGAGGAGGTCGAGCTGTCCTGGAAGATCCTCGACCCGGTCGAGGAGTACTGGGACAAGCACGGCAGGCCCGCGCAGTACAAGTCGGGCACCTGGGGTCCCGTGGAGGCGGACGAGATGCTCGCACGAGACGGACGGAGCTGGCGCCGGCCATGAAGATAGACCTGACCGACACCACCGCCGGCGCCATCAACAAGGCGCTCGTGCAGGGCCGTCGCGCCATCGGCACCCCCGCCGTCGGCATGGTCCTGACCCTCGTCATCGTCACCGACGAGGAGAACGCCTACGACTCCCTGAAGGCCGCCAGCGACGCCTCGCGCGAGCACCCCTCGCGCACGCTGGTGGTCATCCGGCGGGTCTCGCGCACCCCGCGCGACCGCACCTCCTCGCGGCTCGACGCCGAGGTGCGGGTGGGTGCGGAGGCGGGCACCGGCGAGACGGTCGTGCTGCGCACCTACGGCGACGTCTCCGACCACGCCGACTCGGTGGTGCTGCCGCTGCTCCTGCCGGACGCGCCGGTCGTCGTGTGGTGGCCGGTGAACGCCCCGCTCGACCCGGCGAAGGACCCGCTGGGCGCGCTCGCCCAGCGCCGGGTCACCGACACCTATGCCGCCGAGCAGCCGGTGCGGGAGCTGTCCGCCCGGGCCGAGGCCTACACGCCCGGCGACACCGACCTGTCCTGGACCCGGATCACGCCGTGGCGCTCGATGCTGGCGGCGGCCCTGGACCAGGTCACCTGCGAGGTGCAGACCGTCGAGGTGGAGGGCGAGGAGTTCAACCCGAGCTGTGAGCTGCTGGCGATGTGGCTCGCGGACCGGCTGGACGTCCCGGTGAAGCGTTCGCTGTCCTCGGGCCCCGGCCTGACGGCCGTCCGCATGGGGACCAGTTGCGGACCGATCGTCCTGGACCGGGCGGACGGCTCGCTGGCCACGCTGACCATCCAGGGCCAGCCGGCCCGCGCGGTGGCGCTGAAGCGGCGCGACACCGCCGAGCTGATCGCGGAGGAGCTGCGCCGGCTTGACCCGGACGACACCTACGCGTCGGCGCTGCGCTACGGCGTGGAGCGGCTGAACGCGGCGCCGGAGCAGGCGTCCGAGCAGCCCGCGCGGGAACCGACCGGGTCCGCCGCCGAGCCGGTCGCCGAGCCGGAGCCGGTCGAGGAGGCCGCGAAGGCGCCCGCGAAGAAGGCGGCGGCGAAGACCGCCAAGAAGGCACCGGCAAGGAAGGCGACGGCGAAGTGAGCACTCCGCAGCTGGTCGTCCACCGCGACAAGGAGCTGATGGCGCAGGCCGCCGCGGCCCGCCTGATCACGAAGATCGTGGACGCGCAGGCCTCCCGGGGCACCGCGTCCGTGGTCCTCACGGGCGGCCGCAACGGCAACGGCCTGCTGGCCGCGCTGGCGGCGGCACCGGCCCGGGACGCCATCGACTGGGCCCGGCTCGACCTGTGGTGGGGCGACGAGCGCTACCTCCCCGAGGGCGATCCCGAGCGCAATGTCACGCAGGCCCGCGCGGCCCTGCTGGACTCCGTGCCGCTGGACCCGGAGCGTGTGCACGCCATGCCCGCCTCCGACGGCCCCTACGGCGCGGACGTGGAGGCGGCCGCGGAGGCGTACGCGGCGGAGCTCGCGAAGGCGGCCGGTCCGGAGAACCACGGCTCGGTGCCGGCCTTCGACGTCCTGATGCTGGGCGTCGGCCCGGACACCCATGTGGCCTCGCTCTTCCCGGAGTTGCCGGCCGTACGGGAGACCGAGCGGACGGTGGTCGGCGTGCACGGCGCGCCCAAGCCGCCGCCGACCCGGATCAGTCTGACCCTGCCGGCGATCCGTTCGGCCCGCGAGGTGTGGCTGCTCGCGGCCGGTGAGGACAAGGCGGAGGCCGCGGCCATCGCGCTGTCGGGCGCCGGGGAGATCCAGGCTCCGGCGGCGGGGGCGCAGGGCCGCTCGCGCACGCTGTGGCTCCTGGACTCGGCCGCCGCTTCGCAGTTGCCGAGGTCGCTGTACCCGCCGGCTTCACCGTGAGCCGGTGATTCACTGAACGAAGAGGGCGGCAGGGGAATCCCCTGCCGCCCTCTTCGCGTGCGCTGACACCCCCTCAACCAGCGCCTTCACCGTTTCCACGCGAAATGTTCATACAGCACTCAACTTTTGTGTAAGCTCCTGCCGCTGCATCCGCACCACTGAGGGGGGACCTCATGCGTATACGCTCCGCGCTGGCCGTCACCGCCACGGCCGGCACGCTCGCCGTCATCCTGGCCGCTCCGGCCCAGGCCACCGAGTACTCCTCCGCCCTGAAGATCAAGGGCGTCCAGTACGACGCCCCGGGGCGGGACTCCAACAGCTGCAGTACGGGCAACACCAGGAGCGAGTACCTGACGATCAAGAACTACTCGCACAGCTCGACCGTGAACCTCAAGGGCTACGTCGTCAAGGACGCGGCCGGCAACCGGTTCACGTTCCCGTCGAACCACTACCTCGAGCCCGGCGACTACGTGAAGCTGCGCGGGGGCAAGGGCACCGACTCGGACGCCGGCAACGTCGTCTACCGCCAGAACTGCAACTTCCTCTGGAACAACGACAAGGACACCATCTACCTGTACAAGTCGTCCGGCGCCCACGCGGACACCCACGCCTACACCAAGTCCCACGACGACCGGGACGGCAACGGCTACATCACCTTCCACGGCTGAGGCGGCGCCGCGGCGCCGTCCCGGGTCGTCGCGGGCGGGGCTCGGTCACTTGACCGAGCCCGCCATCACGCCCTGTACGAAGTGCCGCTGGAAGGCGAAGAAGACCACCACCGGCACGATGAGGGACAGGAACGCGCCCGGGGCCAGGACGTCGATGTTGCTGCCGAACTGCCGGATCTGGGACTGCAGTTCCACGGTCAGCGGCTGGGAGGAGCTGTCGGCGAACAGCAGGGCGACCAGCATGTCGTTCCAGACCCACAGGAACTGGAAGATGGCGAGCGAGGCGATCGCGGGCCGGCCCACCGGCAGCACCAGGCGCGTGAAGATGCGCCACTCGCTGCCGCCGTCCATCCGTGCCGCCTCCAGCATCTCCTTCGGCATCTCCGCGAAGTAGTTCCGCAGCAGGAACACCGCGAAGGGCAGACCGTAGGCCACGTGGAAGAGGACGACCCCGGGGATCGTGCCGAACAGGCCCAGCGCGCCGAAGAGTTTGGCCACCGGCAGCAGGCCGATCTGCACCGGCACCACCAGCAGGGCCACCACCAGCAGGAACAGCGGCTCCCTGAGCGGGAAGTCCAGCCAGGCGAAGGCGTATCCGGCGAGTGCCGCGATCACCACGACGAGCGTCGTCGCCGGCACCGAGATCAGGACCGTGTTCCAGAAGGCCTGCGTCATGCCGGAGTTCTTCAGCAGCGCGGAGTAGTTGGCGAAGGACAACTGGCCGGGGCTCGCCAGGGCCGTCCACCAGCCGCCCTTCGCCGTGTCCTGCGCCGAGCGCAGGGACGACACGAACAGCCCCGCCAGCGGGGTCAGCCAGACCAGGCCGATCACCACGAGGAAGGCCTGCACCAGGCCGTTGCCCAGGCCTCGCCTGATCGCGTTCATCGCTGACTCCTCATCGTTGACTCTGCCGGAAGCGGCGGACGTTGAACACCATCGCGGGGATCACCAGGAGCAGCAGGAGCACGCCGAGGGCGCTGCCGAGCCCCTGGTTGTTGCCGCCGCCGAAGGACACGAGCCACATCTGGGTCGCGAGGACGGTGGCGTCCTCCTGCACCGGCCCGGGCGCGATGATGTAGACGAGGTCGAAGACCTTCATCACGTTGATCACCAGGGTCACGAAGACCACGGTGAGCACGGGCGCGAGCAGCGGGACGGTGATCCTGCGGAAGATCTGCCACTCGTTCGCGCCGTCCATCCGGGCCGCCTCCAGCGCGTCCCGGGGCAGGGCGGACAGGCCCGCGCCGATCAGCACCATCGCGAAGCCGGTCCAGATCCACAGGTACGCGCCGATGATCGCCGGGGTGACGAGCGTCGGGCCGAGCCAGGAGACGCCCTGGTAGGGCGCGGCGAAGTTCGACTCCGGCAGCTTCAGCGTGTACGAGCCCGGGTGCAGTCCGGTGAAGCGGAAGGAGCCGTCGGCCTCGGTGGTCGTGCTCGCGACCGTGCCCCCGTCGCGCACCGCTTCGACGCTCATGCCGGGCAGGCCGCTCTCCTTCGGGTCGACCTCGCCCTGTCTGCCTCCTCCGCCGGGGGTGAAGTCGAGGTAGACGACACCGCGCACCTCACCGGCCGCGGCCGGATGCGCGGCCCCCCGGGAGGCGGGTTCGGCGCCCCGGGGCAGGTCCTTGGGCAGGACGCCGACCATCGGGAGGTTCACCGTGTGGCCCGGGGACACGGCCGCGTGGCTGAGGTAGGAGCCGTCCCGGCCCTGGTCCAGCAGCCCCACCCGGCCTCGTGCCGTCGGGTACGAGGAGGTGCCCTCGAAGGCGTCGTGGACGGAGACGACGGCCGCGTTCAGCACGCCCTTGTTCGGGTCCTGGTCGTAGGCGAGCCGGAAGATGATGCCGGCGGCGAGGAAGGACACCGCCATCGGCATGAAGAGCAGCAGCTTGAAGGCCGTGGCCCAGCGGACCTTCTCCACCAGGACGGCCAGGATCAGGCCCAGGCCGGTCAGCAGGGCGGGCGCGACGACCACCCAGATGGTGGTGTTGCGGATGGCCTTCAGGGTGGCCGGGTCGCGGAACATCTCGGTGTAGTTGTCGCCGCCGACGAACGTCTGCTGTCCCTGCTGCCCGATGAGGCCCGCGAGTACCTCGGCGACCGGTACGACATCGCCGGCCCCGCCCTCGGCATAGCCGACCCGGGTGAGGA